>NZ_JAACFW010000011.1:0-152502 GCF_029237245.1 Aeromonas sp. 5HA1 | reverse complement strand
CGCCCCATGGGGCGCCTCTTGCCATTTCATTTCGCTAGTTGATGGTATTCAGGGCGAGAGCGGCTCGCGGTGATATTCGTGGCCACCACATTCGGGGCAGGTATCGAGTGGTTGAGGGTGCAGCACTGTATGGCGCCAGCCGCACTGCTCGCACACCATGACGCCGAGTCCCACCCAGTCTCCCGCTGCGTACACTCCTTTGTGTTCCAGCTCGTCGGCCAGCTCGCGCCACTCCACCTGGGCGCGGTCGGTCACATCCGCCAGCCAGGACCAGGCGGTGTCTTTGAGGGCCAGCATGAAGGCGGACTCCTCCACGGCCTCATCGCTGCGGGCTTTATCATCGTTGCGGCTCAGCTCATAGTTGCCCAGATCCCGCTTCACGTATTCGGCGATCAGCGCCAGCTCATCCTGGGTCAGATCGCTGGCGGCCTCCAGATAGGCCTGCACCTTGGCGATCATCCGGTTGAGGCGCTCCCCCTGGAACTGTTCGGTCTCCTGCCACTGCTTTTGCAACTCTGCAATGAAGGCTTCGTACCCTTTTTGACGTTTGTCCATGGTCGTTACTCCTCTACTGAACCCTGATCATGCCCGGCATAAGGCCTGACGGATGCTGGCGGTTGTTGCCGCCGCTGGATATGGGTATTCTATTGCGATTTCCCAGCTGATTTATCTATTCATTTCACAGATCCGGATGTCACCAATGCAAGAGCAATACGTTCCCCAATCGATCGAACCAGCAGTGCAAAAGCACTGGGATGCCAAGAAAACCTTCAAGGCCGTGGAGAAAGTAGACAAGGAGAAATTCTACTGCCTGTCCATGTTCCCCTATCCGTCTGGTCGTCTACACATGGGGCACGTTCGTAACTACACCATAGGTGATGTGATCTCCCGTTATCAACGCCTCAATGGCAAGAACGTGCTGCAACCCATAGGTTGGGATGCATTCGGTCTGCCGGCGGAGAACGCCGCGGTCAAGAATAATACCGCACCGGCCCCCTGGACCTACGAAAACATCGAATACATGAAGAACCAGCTGAAGATGCTGGGGCTGGGTTATGACTGGGATCGCGAGCTGGCGACCTGCAAGCCGGATTACTACCGCTGGGAGCAGTGGTTCTTCACCAAGCTGTACGAAAAGGGTCTGGTCTACAAGAAAACCTCCTCCGTCAACTGGTGTCCGAACGACATGACAGTGCTGGCCAACGAGCAGGTGGTCGACAACTGCTGCTGGCGCTGTGACACCCCGGTGGAGCAAAAAGAGATCCCCCAGTGGTTCATCAAGATCACCGACTACGCCGAAGAGCTGTTGAACGACATCGACAATCTGGAAGGCTGGCCGGAGATGGTCAAGACCATGCAGCGCAACTGGATTGGCCGCTCCGAAGGGGTCAACATCCACTTCCAGATCGCCGATCAGGATGGTGACCTCGAGGTCTACACCACCCGTCCCGATACCCTGATGGGTGTCACCTATGTGGGCATCGCCGCCGGTCACCCGCTGGCCCTGCAGGCTGCCGCCACCAATCCGGCTCTGGCCGCCTTTATCGACGAATGCAAGAACACCAAGGTTGCCGAAGCAGAACTGGCCACCATGGAAAAGAAAGGCATGGCCACCGGCCTCTATGCCATTCATCCGCTGGATGGTCGCAAGGTGCCGGTCTGGGTCGCCAACTTCGTACTGATGAACTACGGCACCGGCGCCGTGATGGCAGTCCCTGCCCACGACCAGCGCGATCATGAGTTCGCCACCAAGTACGGTCTCGAGATCAAGGCGGTGATCAAGCAGGCTGACTGTGAAGCGCCGAACGTGACCGAGGCCGCCTACACCGACAAGGGCGTGCTGTTCGCCTCCGGCGAGTTCGACGGTCTCGAGTTCCAGGCAGCTTTCGATGCCATCGCCAGCAAGCTGGAAGCGCTCGGCAAGGGCAAACGCACCGTCAACTTCCGTCTGCGCGACTGGGGCGTCTCCCGTCAGCGTTACTGGGGTGCCCCCATCCCCATGCTGACCCTGGCTGACGGCACAGTTGTGCCGACACCGGAAGATCAGCTGCCGGTACTGCTGCCGGAAGATGTGGTGATGGATGGCATCCAGAGCCCGATCAAGGCCGATGCCGAGTGGGCCAAGACCACTTACAACGGCCAGGAAGCGTTCCGGGAAACTGACACTTTTGACACCTTTATGGAGTCCTCCTGGTACTACGCCCGCTACTGCTCACCAGACTACGACAAGGGTATGCTGGATCCGGCTGCTGCCAACCACTGGCTGCCGGTGGATCAGTACATAGGCGGCATCGAGCACGCCTGTATGCACCTGCTCTACGCCCGCTTCTTCCACAAACTGCTACGTGACGCGGGTCTGGTGAACAGCGACGAGCCGTTCAAGCGCCTGCTCTGCCAGGGCATGGTGCTGGCCGACGCCTTCTACTACAAAGACGAGAAGGGCGGCAACGTCTGGGTCAGCCCGACCGACGTCAAGGTAGAGCGTGACGACAAGGGTCGCATCACCAAGGCCATCGACCTTGAGGGTCGCGAAGTGATTCACTCCGGCATGACCAAGATGTCCAAGTCCAAGAACAATGGCATAGACCCTCAGCTGATGGTCGAGCGTTACGGCGCCGATACCGTCCGTCTGTTCATGATGTTCGCCTCCCCGGCCGAGATGACCCTGGAGTGGTCCGACTCCGGTGTAGAAGGCGCACAGCGCTTCCTGCGTCGCCTGTGGCGTCTGACCTTCGAGCACGTCTCTGCGGGTGCCGTTCCGGCACTGGATGTGGCAGCCCTCACCAGCGAACAGAAAGCCGTTCGCCGCGAGCTGCACAAGACCATCGCCAAGGTGAGCGATGACGTGGGTCGCCGTCAGACTTTCAATACCGCCATCGCCGCCATCATGGAACTGATGAACAATCTCTCCAAGCTCGGCTCAGACGAGCAGGACCGCGCCCTGATGCAGGAAGCGCTGGAAGCCGTTGTGGTCATGCTCTCCCCCATCACCCCGCACATCGGCTTCGAGCTGTGGAAGATGCTGGGCAAGGGCGACGACGTGGATCACGCCACCTGGCCGGTGGCCGATGAAGCTGCCATGGTCGAGACCGAGAAGCTGGTCGTGGTGCAGATCAACGGCAAGATGCGCGGCAAACTGACAGTGCCGGCCGAGGTAAGCCAGGCTGATGTCGAGAAGCTCGCCATGGCCGATGCCTCTGTACAGAAGTTCACCGACGGTCTGACAGTGCGCAAAGTTATCTATGTACCGGGCAAGCTGCTCAACATTGTCGCTAGCTAATGGTGGCAAGGCTTCTCCCCTGCACTCCTTTTGTCATGGGAGGGAGCGTCTTGCTCCTTCCCCCTTGCAAACAAGCAGGTCGGGAAGGGGTCAGCTGACCGTTGCCAATCATGATGACGGCGGGCAGACGCCCGCCGCTCTTCACTTCACGCAAAGAGGATTTCATATGGGCACCACCCTCACTCGCTGGATGGCCATCGCACTGATGGGCTTGCTGTTGCAGGCCTGCGGTTTTCAGATGCGGGGCACCGCCATCCCGCCCGAGCTGATGACCATGAAGGTGGTCGGTGACAACAAGAGCGACTTCTACCGTCTGGTGACCACTCGTCTCAAGGCCGCGGGCGTACAGCTCGCAGACAAGGAGGGCATCCCTGTGCTCACCCTGGCTGGCGTGCGCAGCACCAGCCAGGTAGCCTCGGTTGACGCCATCGGCCAGGATCGTGAGTATTTGCTGGGCTACAGCACCCAATTCACCGTCTCCATGCCGGGCAAACCGACTCAGGTGTTTCCCATCACCTTCAACCGCAGCTTCCTGAACAAACCTGACGCGGCACTGGCCTCCTCCCGTGAGCAGGAGCAGCTGGGCAAGGAGATGCAGGAGCAGGCCGCCAGTCTGGTCATCCGCCAGCTGAGCCAGGTCAAGTTCTGATGCGAGCATCTTGATGAGAGTCTACCCCGAGCAGTTCGCGGACCATCTCAAAGCAGGGCTCAAGCCCTGCTATCTCGTTTTTAGTGACGAGCTTCTGCGCAATTTGCAAGAGCAGGCCATCTCCCCTGCGACCCACCGACTCAACCAGGCCAAGTTCTGATGCGGATCTATCCCGAGCAGTTCGCAGATCATCTCAAGACAGGACTCAAGCCCTGTTACCTCATCTTTGGTGACGAGCCTCTGCTGAAGCTGGAGGCTATCGACGCCATCCGTCAGGTCGCCCGCAAGCAAGGTTTCGACGAGCGTCATAGCTTCGTGGTCGAGGCGGGACTGGACTGGAATCAGGTCTACGATGCCTGCCAGGCCATGAGCCTCTTCTCCGCCCGCCAGATCATAGAGCTGGAGCTGCCGGCCAAGGTCGACAAAGATCTCGCCGCCCGCATCAGCGAGATTAGCAAGCAACTGCACCCTGACCTGCTGCTGGTGCTCAGCGGTGGTCGCCTCAACCAGACCCAGATGAAGGCAGCCTGGTTCGACAAGCTCAGCCAGGGCGGTACCTATGTGCCGGTCAATCACCCCGAGCCCCGCTTCTTTCCACGCTGGATGGGGGCCCGCTTCCAGCGTTTCGGCCTCAAGGCGCTGCCCGATGCCATCAACTTCATGTGCCACTCTTACGAGGGCAACCTGCTGGCCGCGAGCCAGGAGATAGAAAAACTGACCCTGCTGGCGCCGCCCCAGCCCATCAGCGTCGCCTATCTGCAAGAGACCATCATACGTCACGCCCACTTCACGCCATTCCAGCTCATCGATACCCTGCTGGAAGGCAAGGTAAACCGGGCCCAGCGCATTCTGCTGGCCCTGCGCGCCGAGGGCACAGAGCCCGGCATGCTCTCCTGGGCCTTGTGCCGGGAGCTGGAACAGCTCACCGAGCTGGCCCTGGCTGCCAGAGCCGGCCAGCCGCTGGTGGAGCACTTCTCACGCCTGCGCATCTGGCAGAGCCGCCAGCAATTGATCCAGCAGGCGCTGACCCGGTTGCCCTTCACCAAGTTGCAGCAGTTGTGGCAACTGATGGCCCAGCTTGACGACGCCTTGCGTCGCTTCGACACCGAACGGGCCTGGCTGATGTTGCAGACCCTCGCCCTCGGTTTTCGCGATGGCACTCCCCTGCCTTTGCTGGAGCCAGCATCATGATGAGCTCGCCGCCAGACCTGAAGAACCGAAGTCGCCCTGTTGCCAGCAAGCGATTTGACAATGTGGGGGCAAGGTCATGCTGACAGCACCCATCGGCCTGCTGGGCGGCACCTTCGACCCCATCCATATCGGCCATTTGCGGCCAGCCATCGAGGCGCGCGACGCACTGGGGCTGGCCGAGATCCGCCTGATACCGAACCATATACCGCCCCACAAGGCCAATCCCTTCTGTTCGAGCGAGCAGCGCCTCGCCATGGTCAGACTGGCGGCGGCGGAAAACCCGGGGTTTGTAGTGGATGAACGGGAACTCAAGCGGGACAAGCCGTCTTACACCATAGATACCCTTATGGCGCTGCGGGAAGAACTGCCCGATACCCCGCTCTGCTTCCTGATGGGGATGGATTCATTGCTCACGCTGCCAAGCTGGCATCGCTGGCAGGCACTGCCCGATTACGCCCACCTGGTGGTGAGCGTGCGCCCCGGCTGGCAACCTGACTACCCGACCGAGGTGGCCGACCTGCTGGCACGCCATCACACCACGGATGCCACCGCGCTGCACCGGCGCCTTGCCGGCCATATCTGGCTGGCAGACAATCTGCCCATAGCGCTGTCGGCAACCCGGCTAAGAGAGCTGCTGGCGGCGGGACAGGATCCCCGTTATCTGCTGCCAGCCTCTGTGGCCGATTACATCCGGCAACAGGGCCTCTACCTGGCGGGCTGAATGCAACTGGTGCCGACTATTGTCCGGGCCGGTTGCGCACTATATTGATCAACAGGGGCCTGGTTTGCCGACCCGGCATGGCCCCCGCTCCACTCCCCTTCACCAGACTGGGAAACGGGAGTGACCATGATATAATCCGCCGCCCTGACGTAAGTAGCAGGGCGCCGGAATACAGGAGAGAATCATTGCAAGGCCAAGAACTGCAAGCCTTTATCGTCGACAAGATCGATGACATGAAAGGCCGCGACATCATCACCCTCGATGTGCGCGGTCAATCCAGCATCACGGACACCATGATCGTCTGTTCCGGCAACTCCAGCCGCCACGTCAGCGCCATCGCTCACAATCTGGCCAGCGAAGCCCGCCATGCGGGGCTCGACCTGCTGAGCGTGGAAGGCCAGCTCACGGGTGAATGGGTACTGGTGGACCTGGGGTCCGTGATAGTGCACGTGATGCAGGATGAGTATCGCGATTTCTACCAACTGGAAAAACTCTGGAGCGGTGCCGCTCAAGTGAATGCGCAATAGGGCACAAGTGTAACAAACGATGAAGATCCAGTTGATTGCAGTGGGCACCAAGATGCCTGCCTGGGTAGAGCGTGGCTTCGAAGAGTACCGTCGCCGTTTTCCCAAAGACATGCCATTCGAACTCGTCGAAATTAGCGCCGGAAAACGCGGTAAAAATGCCGACATTCCCCGCATCCTGCAAAAAGAAGGGGAAGCCATGCTGGCCGCTGCCGGCCGCTCGCGTCTTGTGACCCTGGATATCCCTGGCAAGCCCTGGACCACGGAACAACTCGCCGTGCAACTGGAAGCCTGGAAACTGGATGGCCGCGATGTGGCCCTGCTGGTGGGAGGCCCGGAGGGCTTGTCGCCGGAGTGCAAGGCCGCCGCCGAACAGAGCTGGTCGCTGTCGCCGCTGACCCTGCCCCATCCGCTGGTACGGGTGCTGGTGGCCGAGAGCCTCTATCGCGCCTGGAGCATTACCACCAATCATCCGTATCACAGGGAATAACCCATGGGGTTTTTGTCTTCTCCCTTCGTCAGCCATAAGGTAGCGGCATGCTGAAGAATCGCATCGAAATGCGCGACCACAGCGCCGAAGGCCGCCTCTTCTTCCGACGCACCCTGGTCGCCTACATCGGCATGGTGGTGCTGATGCTGGTGTTGCTGGGCAATCTCTATTATCTGCAGGTCGAGTCCTTCGAAACCTATCAGACCCGATCCAACGACAACCGGATCCGGGTTGTGCCCGTGGCGCCGCCGCGGGGCCTCATCTATGACGCCAACGGCGTGCTGCTGGCGGAAAACCGCCCGGTTTACAGCCTGGAAATCGTGCCGGAAGAGACTCGGGATCTGGACAAGACCGCCGATGAGCTGATCACCCTGCTGGCGCTGCCAGAGGGGACCAAGGAGAAGTTCCTGGCCGAGGTCAAGCGCCAGCGCCGCTTCAAGCCGGTCCCCCTGTTCGAGAAGCTGACCGAGTATCAGGTCGCCCTCTTCTCGGTCAACCAGCACAACTTCCCGGGTGCCAGCATCGAGGCTTACCTCAAGCGTTACTATCCGTTTGGTGACACCCTCACCCATGCGCTGGGCTATGTGGCCAAGATCAACACCCAGGATGAGGCTCGTCTCAAGAAAGAGGAAAAATTCGCCAACTATGCCGCCACCAAAGACATCGGCAAGCAGGGGGTGGAGAAATTCTACGAGGATCAGCTGCACGGGGTAGCCGGTTATCAGGAGGTCGAGGTGAACAACCGCGGCCGGGTGGTACGTACCCTCAAATTCCAGCCGCCCGAGCCTGGCAAGGACATCTACCTCAATATCGACATCCGCCTGCAACTGAAGGCTCAGGAACTGCTGGCCGGTCGCCGGGGCGCCATCGTCATGATGGATCCCAATACGGGCGCCATCCTGGCCATGGAGTCGAGCCCCAGCTATGACCCCAACCTGTTCGTGACCGGCATCTCCAACACCAATTATTCGGCGCTGCTCAACGATCCGGCCCGCCCACTGGTGAACCGCACCACCCAGGGCATCTATGCCCCCGCCTCCACCGTCAAGCCCATGATGGCGGTAATGGGGCTGAACGAAGGGGCCATCACCGCCAACTATCGCTACTTCGGCGGCCCCAGCTTCTCCATTCCGGGCACCACCAAAAAGTTTCGTGACTGGCGTAAATGGGGTCACGGCTGGCTCGATGTCTACCGCGCCATCGAGGTGTCGGCGGATACCTATTTCTACGATCTCGCCTATCGGGTCGGTATCGACAAGATCCACAGCTACATGACCAAGTTCGGCTTCGGCCAGTACAGTGGCGTGGATCTGTATGAAGAGACCCGAGGCGTCATGCCGTCCCGCGACTGGAAGATGGCACGCTGGCGCCAGCCCTGGTATCAGGGGGACACCATCTCCATCGGCATAGGTCAGGGCTACTGGAGTTCCACGCCGATCCAGCTGGCCAAGGCCACCAGCATACTGACCCAGAACGGCCACGACGTGACGCCACACCTGCTCAAGAGCACCGCCTCGCAAGAGGGCGTGGTCAACGCCCCCGTCAACCCCAATATCGCCCTTCAGGCCAAGAGCGACAGCTACTGGCAAGTGGCTAGGGATGGCATGTGGCGCGTCATCAACGGCCATGAAGGAACCGGGCGGCGCGCCTTTGCCAATACCCCCTACAAGGCTGCAGGCAAGTCGGGTACCGCCCAGGTGGTGGGCATGAAAGAGAATCAGGTCTACAACGCCAGCACCATGAAGGTGGAGCATCGCGACAACGCACTGTTCGTCGCCTTTGCCCCCTTTGATGCGCCCAAGGCCGTGGTGGCCCTGGTGCTGGAAAACGCCGGTGGTGGTAGTAGCATGGCAGCGCCCGTGGCGCGCCAGATGCTGGATGCCTATCTGGTACCGCCTGAGCCCCAGTTGCCACCAGCGCCCAAGCCGTCGTCCCCACCAAGCGAGGTCGTTCCCAATGAGTAATTCCTCACGGCAGCAGAGTCTCTGGTACAAACTGCACATCGACCTGCCGCTGTTGCTCGGCCTGCTGGCCCTGATGTCCCTCTCCATGGTGGTGCTCTACTCCGCTTCCGGTCAGGATGTGGATTCCATAGTGCGCCAGCTGGTACGCGGCGGCTTGGCCTTCGGCCTGATGATAGGCCTGGCCCAGTTGCCTCCCTCACTCTATGCGCGCTGGGCTGTCCCCCTGTTTGTGGTCGTGGTCTTGCTGCTGATCGCGGTGGACGTGTTTGGCCACATCGGCAAGGGGGCGCAGCGCTGGCTTGATCTCGGCTTTATGAAGTTCCAGCCCTCTGAGGTGATGAAGCTCTCCATGCCCGTCATGGTGGCAGCCTGGCTCAGTCGCCACTCCCTGCCCCCCAAATTCAGCCATGTGATCATTGCGCTGCTGATGGTGTTGCTGCCGACCCTGCTGATCGCGGCCCAGCCCGATCTCGGCACCTCCATACTGGTGGCCGCGTCCGGCTTCTTCGTCATCTTCCTGGCGGGGATCAGCTGGTGGCTGATCGCTCTGGCGGTGATGCTGATCTGCGCCTTCATGCCGGTACTCTGGTTCTTCCTGATGCACGACTACCAGCGCCAGCGGGTGCTGATGCTGCTAGACCCCGAGAAAGACCCCCTGGGTCGCGGCTATCACATCATTCAGTCCAAGATAGCGATCGGTTCGGGTGGCGTGTTTGGCAAAGGCTGGCTGCAAGGCACCCAGTCCCAGCTGGAGTTTCTGCCCGAACGCCACACCGACTTTATCTTTGCGGTCTTCAGCGAAGAGTTCGGACTGGTGGGCGTGGCTCTGCTGCTGGTCATCTATCTTTACATCATCAGCCGCTGCCTGTTTATCTCCATGCAGGCCCAGAACAGCTTCGAGCGTCTGCTCGGTGGTGCCCTGACCCTCACCTTCTTCGTCTATGTGTTCGTCAACATGGGCATGGTGAGCGGCATACTACCTGTGGTGGGGGTACCCCTGCCCCTGGTGAGCTATGGCGGCACCTCAATGGTGACCCTAATGGCCGGCTTCGGCATTCTGATGTCCATTCAAACTCACAGAAGGCTGTTGGCCTGATGAGGTGGATATATTCTGCCTGTGGTGGGGTACCCCTGCCCCTGGTGAGCTATGGTGGCACCTCAATGGTGACCCTGATGGCGGGCTTCGGCATTCTGATGTCCATCCAGACTCACAGAAGGCTGCTGGCCTGATGAAATCATGGTGGCTGGCACTCGCACTGTGCTCGCTGGCAGCGGGCGCGACCGTTTCGCCCGAGCGACTGAGCCAGCTGGCGGAGCAGCAACAGGTGCCGCTGGCGGCGTTGCAGGATGCTGCCGCCAAGGCGCAGTTGCGCCAGGAGATCCTGGACACCATCAGCCGCCCGTGGGAGGCCAAACCCTGGCATCGCTATCGGCCGCTGTTTGTGACGCCAAGCCGCATTCAGGACGGAGTCAGCTTCTGGCAACGCCATGCCGATGTCCTGGCACGGGCCGAGCAGACCTATCGTGTGCCCGCCGCCCTCATCGTCGCCATCATAGGCATCGAAACCTTCTATGGCCGCCAGATGGGCCGCCACTCGGTGCTCGACAGTCTCTACACCCTGGGCTTCCACTATCCGGAACGCAGCGACTTCTTTGCCAAGGAGTTTGCCCAGCTGGTGCTGCTGGCCCGGGAGGAGCAGTGGCCCCTCACTACGCTCAAGGGATCCTATGCCGGTGCCATGGGAATGGGGCAGTTCATGCCCTCCAGTTATCGCCACTACGCAGTCGACTTTGACGGTGATGGTCGGCGGGATCTGTTTCGCAACCCTGTGGATGCCATCGGCAGCGTCGCCAACTATTTCGCCGAGCATCAATGGCGCTGGGGCGAGTCTGCCGTCGAGCCCGCCTTGATCGGTCTGGCCCCCGTCAGTACCCTGCTCAGACCCGAGCCTGAACTCAAGCAGCAGTGGGCAGAGCTGGCCGCCGCCGGCATTGAAGTCGCTACGCAGCTGGCGCCACAGACGCCGGTGAAGTTGCTGGCATTGGAACAGGCCGATGGACCGGAATACTGGGTCGCGCGCCACAATTTTTACGTGATCACCCGCTATAACCGCAGCCCTCTCTATGCGATGGCGGTGCATCAACTCAGTCAAGCAATCCAGGAAGCGTATGCATCAGAGCCACAAATTTCTCCCGCTCAGCCTGACCTTGTTGTTGGCCGCCTGTAGCAGCCAGCCGGAACAACTCCCCCTGCCGCAAGCGCCCATGCCCCAGGAAAAACCCCAGGTCATAGAGATACCACAAGCCACAGGCGCCATTCCGCGCCCCGAGCCCCTGAGTGCCAGCGGCAACCGTGACTACTGGATTGGCAAGCAGAAGAACGAGGTGTGGCGCGACATCAAGCACTATACCGAAGAGGGTACCGCCAGCTGGCTGGCCCCGGATCTGGACGGCCAGAAGACCGCCAATGGCGACGTGCTGGACAGCAAACTGTTCAGCGCCGCCCACCGCAATCTGCCGCTGCCCAGCTATGTGCGGGTCACCAACCTGAGCAACGGGCTGGAAACCATAGTGCGAGTCAACGATAGGGGTCCCTTTGGCAGTGATCGTCTCATCGATCTCTCCTACGCTGCCGCAGAGCAGCTGGATATGGTAGCGAGTGGCGAGGCCCGCGTGCGACTGGAGCTTATCAACGACACGCCGGATCAGATGATGATCATGGAGCCGATGAAGCCCATCGCAATGACCCCGACGACCGCGGCCGCAGCAGCGCCCAAGACGATATCGCAAGATGGCTTCTTGGGTGAACCGACCGCGCTGGCGATGGCAACCCCTGCCGCTGCCGCCGCGCCCGTCAAAGCCCCGGCAGCCAAACCGGCACCAACCAAGGCAATCGCCCCCGCCAGTAGCGGCGACGGCAAGATGATCCAGGTGCTGGCCAGTGGCTCCAAAGAGAGAGCCGAGGCCATGGGCAAGGTGATGACCCAGCGCTACGGCGTGCCGTATCAAGTGGTGACACACAATGCCCTCTTCCGTGTCCTGCTGGGCCCGGTCGCCGCCGATCAGCAGGCCACCCTGCTGGCACAGATCCGTCAGGGGGGGCTGGAGCAAGCCTTTATCGTCCCCTGAGCCGTGTGGCTCATATGAAGGTGGCCACCGCCATCTTGATGGGTATCACGTCGTTTCCCGGCGTGATACCCACTATTGATGGATAAAAAACCAGGCCAGATGGCACGTCGGACTATGACCAACGGGCGCTTCTGGTATAGTTAAGCCCGCATTTTAATTTGGGTTACCCCCCATCCAGGCTCCAGGAATTTCAAGATGTCCAAATTTGCCCGTTCAGTTATTCTGGCCTCCCTGATAAGCGCCACCGCCCAGGCCAACACACCTGTACCCACACCGAACGCCGCCCCTATGGTCGTTCCCGCCGCGCCGGAGATCTCCGCCAAGGCCCATATTCTGATCGACTACTACTCGGGCCAGGTGCTGGCAGAAGACAACGCCGATGAACGCCTGCCGCCCGCCAGCCTGACCAAGATGATGACCTCCTACATCATTGGTCACGAGCTGCTGGAAGGAAACATCAAGAACACCGACATGGTGACCATCAGCAAGAACGCCTGGTCCAAAAACTACACCGACTCCTCCAAGATGTTTATCGAGGTGGGCAAACAGGTCTCCGTCGATGATCTGAACAAGGGCATCATCATCCAGTCCGGCAACGACGCCTGCGTCGCCATGGCCGAATTCCTGGCGGGCAGCACTGACTCCTTCGCCAGTCTGATGAATGCCTGGTCCGCCAAGCTGGGGATGAAAGATACCCAATTCAAAAACCCCCACGGACTGGATGAAGAAGGTCACTACAGTACTGCTCGCGACATGGCTCGTCTGGGTCAGGCCCTGATCCACGATCAGCCGGAGGAGTACAAGATCTACGCCCAGAAATCCTTCGTGTTCAACGGCATCACCCAGCACAACCGTAACCGCCTGCTGTGGGATCAGTCCCTGCAAGTGGATGGCATCAAGACAGGCCACGTCAGCCAGGTTGGTTATAATCTGGTCTCCTCCGCCACCAACAATGAAGGCATGCGCCTGATCGCCGTTGTGCTGGGTGCCAGCAGCGAAGGTTCCCGCGCCGCCGAGAGCAAGAAACTGCTCACCTACGGCTTCCGTTTCTTCCAGAGCCTGACCCCGTACAAGGCCGGTACCGAGCTGGTCACCCAGAAGATCTGGATGGGTGACAAGCCGGAAGTGAAACTGGGTGTCGACAAGGACGTATCAGTGCTGGTCACCCGTGGTCAGGGCAACAACCTGAAGGCGGACTTCCAGCTTGAAAGCGAACTGAAAGCACCGCTGGCCAAGGGTCAGCGAGTGGGCACAGTGTTCCTGAAGCAGGGCGACAAGGAGATCAAGCAGGTTCCCCTGGTTGCGCTGGAAGAAGTGCAGGAAGGCGGTCTGATGAGCCGTCTGTGGGATTACCTGGTACTGCTGGTCACCAGCTGGTTCAAGTAAGCCACAGGATAAAATAGTGATAAAAGAGCGGCGCCAATAGGCGCCGCTCTCCAGTTTGGGTCTCTGTGAGCGAATAACCCTGCAATCTGCAGGTTCCGCCGACAGCTGATTTGTGGTAAAAAGCAGCACCTCCATGTCTTGTCGATCAGTCCGGGCCTTGATCCCGGCCCGGGCAATGCCCATATAGACTTGTACTGGCGGCCCTGATGGGCCATAGGCCACTTGGCCACACAAGATGAAAGATAAGGTCATCCCGTGATGACGCCAAAAGGTGAGTAGATGAATACCAAGTTTGATGAACTGCTGGAGTTCCCCTGCAAGTTCCCGTTCAAGGTGCTCGGCGTAGCCGATCCGGCACTGCCTGATCTGGTGGTAGAAGTGCTGCAGCAGCACGCCCCAGGCACTTACAGCCCGACCGTTCAACCCAGCACCAAGGGTAACTACCACTCGGTGCGGGTCACTGTGACGGCCCAGAGCAAGGAACATATCGAAGCCATGTACACAGCTCTCGGCAAGATCGAGCTGGTTCGCTACGTTCTGTAAGCCACCTCTCTCGCCCCGCCAGGGGCGATTGATTTTGTGCAATCCTGTTTTGCCGACTCAAGCGCCTGTCAGTGAGGAACCATGTCACTCCAGATCCCCGCCCAACCACAGCTGTTAGTCAGACAGTTGGGTCGCCGCCCCTACCAGCCGGTATGGGATGCCATGAAGGCCTTCACCGATAACCGCACCAGCGATACCCCGGATGAGTTCTGGGTGGTGGAGCATGATCCTGTCTACACCCAGGGCCAGGCTGGCAAGGCCGAGCATCTGCTCGCTCCCGGTGACATCCCCGTGGTGCAGAGCGATCGTGGCGGTCAGGTGACCTACCACGGCCCCGGCCAGCTGGTGCTCTATGTACTGGTGGATGTGCGCCGCAGCAAGCTGTCGGTACGCGAGCTGGTGACCTGCCTGGAGACCGCCATCATCAATACCCTGGCAAAAAGCGATATCCAGGCCTATGCCAAGGCCGATGCCCCCGGCGTCTATGTGACCAACGAACTGGGCATGGAGGCCAAACTCGCCTCCCTGGGCCTGCGGATCCGCAAGGGTTGCTCGTTTCACGGCCTGGCACTGAACATCAACATGGACATGACCCCCTTCCTGCGCATCAACCCGTGCGGCTATGCGGGCATGGCCATGACCCAGACCAGCGCCCTGGGCGGCCCGCAAAGTGTGGCCGAGGCGCAAGCCATTCTGGTGGCCGAACTGGCCAGCCTGATTGGCTATCAAACGATCACGAATGCCGACGATACCCCATGAGCAAGTCCATGCCGGGCGCCCATGAGGGCATGAAAATGGCCCAAACGGCTATCAACCAGACAATAACAAACACCGAGAGTGAATCATGAGCAAACCCGTTCGTATGGAGCCGGGCGTCAAGCTGCGCGATGGCGACAAGATGGCCCTGATCCCGGTGAAATTCATGCCGGATCCCAACGAGGAAGTGCTGCGCAAGCCGGACTGGATGCGGATCAAGCTGCCGCCGTCGAGCCAGAAGATCGAGCACATCAAGAGCACGCTGCGCAAGAACAAGCTGCACTCAGTGTGTGAAGAGGCCTCCTGCCCCAACCTGGCCGAGTGCTTCAACCACGGCACCGCCACCTTCATGATCATGGGGGCCATCTGCACCCGTCGTTGCCCCTTCTGCGACGTGGCCCACGGCCGCCCGCTGGCGCTGGATCCCGACGAGCCGCAGAAGCTGGCACTCACCATCAAGGAGATGGGGCTGAAATACGTGGTCATCACCTCGGTGGACCGCGACGATCTGCGCGACGGCGGTGCCCAGCACTTCGCCGACTGTATCAAGCAGATCCGCGAGCACAGCCCCCAGACCCGCATCGAGATCCTGACCCCGGACTTCCGTGGCCGCATGGAGCAGGCGCTGGAGGTGTTCCGCGAGACGCCGCCGGACGTGTTCAACCACAACCTGGAAACCGCGCCGCGCATGTACCGTGTCGCCCGCCCCGGTGCCGACTACAAGTGGTCCCTTGAGCTGCTGCGCCGCATCAAGGAGATGCACCCCCATGTGCCGACCAAATCCGGTGTCATGATGGGCCTTGGCGAGACCAACGAAGAGATAGTGCAGGTGCTCAAAGATCTGCGCGAGCACGGTGTCAACATGCTGACCCTGGGTCAGTACCTGCAGCCGAGCCGCCACCACCTGCCGGTGAAGCGCTACGTGCCGCCCGCAGAGTTTGACGAGCTGAAAGATGTCGCCATGGGGCTGGGCTTCTCCCACGCCGCCTGCGGCCCCTTCGTGCGCTCCTCCTACCATGCGGACCTGCAAGCCAAGGGTGAAGAGGTCAAGTAATCTCTTCCCTCCTTCACCAAAGAAGAGCGCCCAAGGGCGCTCTTCTTGTAGATCAGTCGTTTGCGATCGCCCCGCCATAGCGTTAACGTAATCGCTCCTTTTTCAGGAGTGATACCCAAGATGCCAACCCCCCTCGTTCGTCTGCTCCCCATGAGCGCTGCCTATTATTCCGTCTTCTACGACCGCTCCCTCGAGGACTACGCACAAGATCTGGCCAGCAACCATGGCTATGATCTCGCCACCGCTCGCCGCAAGTCCGAGGCATCCCTGCTGCAGTACCTGCCACAGGGGATCGCCACCCAGGGTCACTGTTTGCTCTGCATCATGCCGGGCGAGGTGACGGGAGAAGAGGCAAAGCCGCTGGGCTATCTCTGGCACGCCATCGATGCCGATGACGACGCCACCTTTATCTACGACTTCTATATCGACCCGGCCCTGCGCAGCCAGGGCTATGGCAAGGCCGCCATAGCGGCATTGGAAACCAGTCTCAGGGTCAGTGGCATCAGCCAGATCAAGCTGCGGGTCGCGTACGACAACCCGCGGGCCCTGGCGCTCTATCAGGAGGCAGGCTTCATCATCACAGGGCACAACATGGCCAAGCTGCTGGGTTAGTTTTGTTGAGCCTCATCTTGCCCCCATCCCGCCAGGGGCGTGTTGCGGTCAGGCGGGGGCTGCTATGATGTGGCCGCCCCGGCCAGTTGCCGCAGCGGCACGGTTTTTCATTCCCTGTTGCCCCGTTTCAGGATCATGCAGATGTCACACACCCGCGTCTTTATCGTGCACGGTTACACCGCCTCCCCCCAGTCTCACTGGTTCCCCTGGCTCAAGGAGAAACTCGAAGCCCACGATATCCGGGTCGAGGTGCTGGCCATGCCGGACCCGCATCGGCCGGAACCGGCGGCCTGGGATGCCGCCATGGACACTCTGGTGCGGGATCACGACGAGCACACCTTCCTGCTGGGCCACAGCCTCGGCTGCATCGCCATACTGCGCCAGCTCAGCCGCCTGCCCGCCTCCCGCCGGGTGGGCGGTATCCTGCTGGTATCCGGTTTCGACCAGCCACTGCATACCCTGCCGGAGCTGGATGCCTTCATGACCCAGCGTTACGACCCGGCGCACATCATGACACTGGCACCACAACGGGTTGTCGTTGCCTCCCGCGATGATGCCATAGTGCCCTATCGCTACTGCCAGCACCTGAGCGAGCAGCTGGCCGCGCCACTCTACAGCCTGGAGCAGGGTGGCCACTTCCTCGATCGGGACGGCTTCCTGACACTGCCGCTGGTCCACGACCGGCTGCTGGGGATGATAACCCCCGCCGAATAGCAAAACGGCCACGCAAGTGGCCGTTTTCACAGATAGCGTGCCTAGAGCGACATGCCGGAGAAGGACATGAAGCCGAGCGACATCAGCCCTGCCACTATGAAGGTGATGCCGATGCCGCGCAGCCCCTCGGGCACATCCGAATACTTCATCTTCTGGCGCAGGCCGGCGATGGCGACGATGGCCAGCAACCAGCCAAGTCCGGAGCCCGCTCCATACACCACGGATTCGATGAAATCGTAATCCCGCTGGGCCATGAACATGACACCGCCGAAGATGGCGCAGTGCACCGTCAACAGCGGCAGATAGATGCCCAGGGCGTGATGGAGCGCCGGGAAATGCTTGTCGAGCACCATCTCCATCACCTGCACCAGCGCGGCAAGCACCCCGATATAGATAATGAAATCGAGAAAACCGAGATCAAACTCCCCTAGGAAGGTGCTCTCGGGCCGCAGGATATGACGGTAGATCAGATTGTTGAGGGGAATGGCGATCACCATGACCACCAGCACCGTCATGCCCAGGCCAAATGCCGTGTTGATGTTCTTGGAGACGGCCAGAAAGGTACACATGCCCAGAAAGAAGGCGAGGGCCAGGTTTTCGACAAAAATCGACTGAATAAACAGGTTTACATAATAATCCATCGGATCGGCTCACAGCTTGTGCAGGGAACAACCCTGCCACGGCACCCTGACCAACAGGTCAGAGCAAACTGGCAGGGGCAACAAGGCGCGGCAACCGATCGCAGGCGTCAGCCAGCAGAGAAGTCAAACAGTCAGTCGACGGGAAAAAGCCGGATCCGGTGCGCGCTCAGCAGCAAGCCGGACGCGAGTGGCCGTGGCAGAAGCGAAATTGCAGATGCTGGCCGAACAGCAGCCGTTTATGAAGGTCCCCCAAGTAGCTGGACAGCTGCCTGAGGTAGATGAGGGGCAGGAAGAACAGCAGGCCGCAGAGCAGGCCCAGGATGTCGTGCTGGAACCAGGCCAGCAGCATCTGGTCGAAATGGGGGTGATTGGCCCCCTCCAGCCAGCGCCCCTGCTCGACGCCGAGCCGCCAATGAGCGGCAGGTGGCAGACTGACACTGTTTGCCAACCCTTGATCGGACGCCCCGTGCAGTTGCATCGGGGCTGCAGACACAACAGATGCCGGCTGATCGGATGCAGTGACCCCTGCCGCGGTAAACGCAGCAAGCCACAGTAAGCAGGCGATGGCGAGAGCCATCCATCCCGGCTGTGATCGGCCAAGGAGTGGCAAGGGTCAGGCTCCTTGAAAAGGCAAGGGATTGAACGGGGGGGGGAATATATCACAGGTACGCTATTTATTGAATTCTTGCATCCAGTACGCAGCGAAATTTGATGTGAAACACCCACTTTACCCACAAAATCGGCATTTAAAAGCTGAGATGAAAATGGGGGCGTACCGGCCCCTCTTGTTGGCACTCGAGTCCATCAGGTGTGATGAGCGCCGTCTCCGATAACAAAACGGCCACCCGAGGGTGGCCGTTTTCATCAACAAAGCGCTATTGCTGCCGGACTAGAGACCGGCCGCTTCCAGATGCTCCACCAGCAGTTGCACGCTGCGGTTGCCGCGCCACTCGTTGACGTCGAGCCGGTAGACCAGCCGCACCCGCTTTACCGAGGCATCCGGCCAGCGCTTGAGGTCGACCCCGAAGGCGATGGCATCCACCGCATGGCCCGAATCCGTGGTCAGCATCATCTTGAGGTGTTTTTCCCCCACCAGTCGCTGCTGCACCAGCACGAATTCGCCGTCAAACAGCGGCTCGGGGAAGGCCTGGCCCCAGGGGCCGGAGGCGCGAATAAGCTCAGCCAGCTCAAGGCCGAGCTCATCCGGCAGCAGTTCACCGTCGGTGAGCAGTACCCCGGTCAGCAGCTCAGGGGTCACCAGCTCGCCGATCACCGCCTCGAAGGCGCGGCCAAAGGCCTCGATATTGGCCTTGGGCAGGGTCAGCCCCGCCGCCATGGCGTGGCCGCCAAATTTGCCCATCAGGCCCGGATGGCGGGTATCGAGCAGTTCGAGGGCATCGCGCAGATGCACACCGGGAATGGAGCGACCTGAACCCTTGAGCTCGGTCTCGCTGCTCTCGGCAAACGCGATCACCGGCCTGTAGTACTTCTCCTTCACCTTGGAGGCCACCAGCCCCACTACCCCCTGATGCCACTCGTCTCTGTGCAGCACTATGCCGGAAGGCACCTCGCCATCGCGAAAGCGGATCTGCTCCAGGGTGGCGAGCGCCTCCTGCTGCATCCCCTGCTCTATTTCCTTGCGCTCCTGATTGAGGCTGTCCATCTCGGAGGCAAGCTGGCGTGCCAGATTGAGATCGTCGCTGAGCAGACAGGCGACCCCGAGGGACATGTCATCGAGCCGGCCCACGGCATTGAGACGCGGCCCCAGCGCGAAACCAAGGTCGGCGGCGGTGAGACGGCGGCCATCGCGGCCCGACACGTCCACCAGCGCCTGAATGCCGGGACGGCAGCGACCGGCCCGGATCCGCTGCAACCCCTGATGCACCAGGATGCGGTTATTGCCATCCAGCGCCACCACGTCGGCGACTGTGCCGAGCGCCACCAGATCCAGATAATCCGCAACATTAGGGGCACGAATGCCCTGGCGCTCATACCAGTCCAATTGGCGCAGGTGGGTGTTGAGGGCCGCCATCAGATAGAAGGCCACCCCCACCCCGGCCAGGGACTTGGAGGGGAAGTCGCAGCCGTGCTGGTTGGGGTTCACTATCGCGTCGGCAGCAGGCAGCTCCTGGCCCGGCAGGTGATGATCGGTGACCAGAACCTGCATGCCGGCCGCCTTGGCCGCCGCCACCCCGGCGATGCTGGAGATACCGTTGTCCACCGTGATGAGGAACTCGGCGCCGCGCGCCACCGCCAGCTCGACTATCTCGGGGGTCAGGCCATAGCCGAATTCGAAACGGTTGGGCACCAGAAAATCGATGTGGTGGCCGCCCATTGCTCGCAACGCCAGCACGCACAGGGCCGAGCTGGTGGCGCCATCGCAGTCAAAATCGCCGACGATGAGGATGCGCTGCTGGGCGGTGAGCGCCGCTGCCAGCAGCGGCACCGCCTGCTCCATGCCGAACAGGCGCTGGGGTGGCAGCAGCGAGCTGGCACTGCGCTCGAGCAGGGCAGGATCCTCTACCCCCCGGCTGGCAAAGACTTGACGAAGCAGTGGGTGCAAAGTAGCGGGCAGATGGGAATCATCAACTCGCGGACGACGACGGATTTGCAGGGGCATTGATGTGATCCAGTATCTTGAGCAGTTGTTCAGGGCTCTGATAACCCCGCACCAGATCCCCGTTTGGCAGGACCCAGCTCGGCAGCGCCTTGATCCCGAGCCACTGGCTCAGGCCGATATGATGGGCAAGGATCTCATTACAGCCGGTCGCAGGCAAACGATCACTGAGCTCAAGTTCGCTGAACAGGCCAGGATCGCACCAGAGCGCCTGTGCCTCTGCCACATCGGCGAAGGTACCCAGTGCTGGCAGTAACTGCACACTCACCCCCTGTGCCTGCAAAATGGGCAACTCATCCAGCGCGGTGCGGCAGTTGCCACAGGCCAGGTCGGTAAAGAGAGTGATGCTGTGGCGCTCGGGCTCGGCCTTGAGCTGCATACGCCGTTCGCCAATCTGGGCCAGCGCCCGCTGACGTTGCTGACGCTGGCCCAGCATGGTGAGGTTTTTCATGTCGTGGCCCAGATCCAGCATGATGCCCTGAAGCACATAGTCGCCCCCGGCATCGGTATAGAGCGGCCCCTGACTGGTGCCCAGCATGAAGAGACCGGGCATGGGGGTTTCATCCACCAGATAGACCTGCACCCCGAGCCGCTGCTCTATACGCTGTTTCAATAATTGGGGATCCATCCCCGCGCTGGCAGCAAAGGTACACAGCAGCATCATTCCCAGTAGTAAATGCTTCACTCTTTTACTCACTTGGCATGAACGAATGGACTCACAAGGTAACTCAGGCCATGTCCTGGCCTCAACTTGTTAATTACTGATTGATTAATAGAGAGACCTGCAAAAAAATCCCTCCCTGACAGGTTGCCAATTGGGCAGCGGCCCAGCAAGCTAACCGTGACGACAGGAAAAAGCGGCCATCCTCTGTTTTCCTGATGCTTGATTATTCAAATTTTGATGCGGCGACGGCTGCAATTTACCCATTTTTGGAGGGAAACATGAGTCTGATTCAAGAGTTCAAGGCCTTTGCCGCCCGAGGCAACGTCATCGACATGGCGGTCGGTATCATCATTGGCGCCGCTTTCGGCAAAATCGTCTCCTCCTTCGTGGGCGACGTCATCATGCCACCCATCGGCCTGATCCTGGGTGGTGTGGACTTCAGCGATCTGGCCGTGACCCTGAAGGCCGCCGAGGGTGCGACCCCGGCCGTGGTCATCGCCTACGGCAAATTTATCCAGACCATCATCGATTTTCTGATCATCTCCTTCGCCATCTTCATGGGGCTCAAAGCCATCAACACCCTCAAGCGCAAGCAGGAAGAAGCAGCCGCCCCCGCCGGTCCCACCAAGGATCAGGAGCTGCTGAGCGAAATTCGTGATCTGCTCAAATCCCAGCAGGAAAAATAAGCGCCAACCCCTGTCGTGTGTTCGAAAAAAACTGCCCGGGTGAAGTAAAGGGCGGTTTTTTTGTTGTGTGAAACATGCACAGACCAAGACTCAGGCCCGGGGATGGTGCTCGCCGTGCAGCGCCTTGAGTCGCTCATTGGCCACATGGGTGTAAATCTGGGTAGTGGAGAGATCGGCATGGCCCAACAGCATCTGCACCACCCGCAGATCGGCGCCATGGTTGAGCAGGTGGGTAGCAAAGGCGTGGCGCAAGGTGTGGGGAGACAACTCCCCGCGGATACCGGCACGCTGGGCATAGAGTTTGATCCTGTGCCAGAAGGTTTGACGGGTCATCATGCGGGCCTGCTTGGAGGGAAATACCACATCCGAGCTGGTGCCCCCCAACAGCAGGGTGCGGGCCTCGCGGTAGTAACGCTCCAGCCAGTGCACCGCTTCCTCCCCCATGGGCACCAGTCGCTCCTTGTTGCCCTTGCCTACCACCCGCACCAGCCCCTGACGCAGGCTGACATGCTCGGCGGTGAGCCCCACCAGCTCGGAGACCCGCAGCCCTGTGGCGTAGAGCAGCTCCAGCATCGCCTTGTCCCTCAGCTCCAGCGGGTCGTCCACCAGCGGTGATTGCAACAGTGCTTCCACCTCGGCTTCACTCAAATCAGAGGGCAGCTTCTTGGGCAGTTTGGGCCCCTCCAGCAACACGGTCGGATCATCGCTGCGCAGCTTTTCGCGGTTCAGATACTGGTAAAAGCGGCGCAGGGCAGACAGAAAGCGAGCCGTGCTGCTGGCGGCAAACTGGTGGTCCACCCGCCAGGCGAGATAGTGCTGTATGTCATCCATTCCCGCCAGCAACAAAGAGCGCCCCTGCCCGTCGAGCCAGAAAGCAAATTTCTCCAGATCGCTGCGATAGGAGCTGACTGTGTTGTCAGAGAGTCCCCGCTCCAGCCAGAGGGCGTCGAGAAAGGGTTCGATCAGGGGATGATTGTGCACGGCGGGGGCTGGCTTGGTCATGGTACTGGGTCTTGGGCAAACGGTGGCTCATTGTAGCGCGCCCGGCGCCGGACGACAGCGGGATCTGAGGGGCGGTACCACGCTTGCCCCGTGAAGGGCGTCGGTCTATCTGCTAAACTGGCGCCCCTCCCTGTTGCCTCCGGGCGCGTACGCCCCACGCGCCGCCAGGATGAAGAGCGATCTGTTTTACGGTAAGGACAGTGCGATGAAGATAGGTTTGTTTTACGGTTCCACCACCTGTTACACCGAGATGGCCGCCGAGAAGATCCGCGCCCTCATTGGCCCCGAGCTGGTCGATATCCATAACATCAAGGATGTGCCCCTTGTCCGCATGCAGGAGTACGACATCCTGATCCTGGGCATCTCCACCTGGGATTTCGGCGAACTGCAGGAAGATTGGGAATCCCGTTGGGAAGACATAGCCGATGTCAATCTGGAGGGGCGCATCATAGCCCTGTTTGGCATGGGCGATCAGCTGGGATATGGCGAATGGTATCAGGATGCCTTGGGCCTCCTGCACGATCAGCTGGTGCCCAAGGGGGTCAAACTGGTGGGTTACTGGCCAAACGAAGGGTACGAGTTCGACGCCTCCAAGGCGCTGATCGACGATGGCCGGCATTTTGTCGGGCTGGCCCTCGATGACGCCAACCAGTATGACCAGACCGAATCCCGCATCGAGCAGTGGGTCGACCAGATCCTCGGCGAGATCCACGAACTGTTGTGAGCCCCTGACCGGCGGCCAGTGTCCCGATGCATTGGCCGTCCGGGCGCAGTTATCGCACCGATTTTCTCAATCGGTATCATCGCTTGACGCTATAGCGACTTTTTTGTGCTGGTCTGCAACAATGCAATCGACACCCCATAACACAATCAGAACGGGTGTCGGAAGCAAACAGGAACAGACCAGAAAAGGATATTCTATGACCCCATTCTCCCTGTTGGCCCCCGCCATTGCCCGCGACGTACTCGATCACGCGCTGGCGCTGGGTGCTGACTTCGCCGAGCTGTTTGTGGAGCGCAAACGCCGCAGCCAGCTCAGCCTGCTCTCCAGCCAGATAGAGAACATCAGTGGCGGCCTCGATTTCGGCATAGGCGTGCGCCTGTGCTACGGCCACAAGGTGCTCTACGGCTACACCAATCTGGCCAGCCGCGACGAGCTGCTGCGCATCGTCACTCTGCTGGCGGCCAAAGACAGACGCGACCCGGTGGTGACCGCCACCGCCTTCGATTTCACCCGATTGACCGATCGCAACCCGGTGGCGTTGCCGCTGTCGGCCGACAAGCAGCTGGAGCAGAAGATTGCCTATCTGCACGCCATGGATGCGGTGGCCCGCGCCGAAAGCAGCAAGGTGAGCCAGTTCTCCGGCAATGTGCTGGGCTGGGAGCAGGAGGTGGAGATCTTCAACAGCGAAGGGTTGCAGGTGAGCGATCGCCGCCACTACAACCGCATCATGGCCCAGACCATCGCCGTTGAGGGGAGCGAGCAGAGCGTGGGCTATGAGGCGCCCGGCGCCCTGATGGGCTGGGAACACGCAGATCGTATCGATCCGCGCGAGCTGGCCCTCACCGCCACTCGCCAGGCGCTGGTGAAACTCGGTGCAGCCCCCTGCCCGAGCGGCACCCTGCCGGTCATCATGGAGAGCGGCTTTGGCGGCGTCATCTTCCACGAGGCCTGCGGCCACCTGCTGGAGACCACCTCGGTCGCCAAGAAGGCCTCGGTATTCCACGACAAGATGGGCCAGCTGATCGCCAATACGGCAGTCAGCGCCGTGGATGAAGGCTTGCAGAGCAACGCCTGGGGCTCCATCAACGTCGATGACGAAGGGATGGCGACCCAGCACACCCAGCTCATCAAGGACGGCGTGCTGACCGGTTTTCTGGTGGACAGAATGGGCGCCCTCAAGACTGGCTACGCCCGCACCGGCTCGGGAAGGCGCGAATCCTACAAATACGCCCCCACCTCGCGCATGCGCAACACCTATATCGAACCGGGCAACCACAGCCTCGACGATATGCTGGCCACCGTCGAGCACGGCATCTATGCCAAGAAGATGGGGGGCGGCTCGGTGCAGCCGGGTACCGGCGAGTTCAACTTCAACGTGCAGGAGGCCTATCTCATCGAGCACGGCAAGATCACCCGCCCGCTCAAATCGGCGACCCTGATCGGCACGGGCCCGCAAGTGCTCAAAGAGATCTCCATGGTCGGGAGCAATCTGGCGCTGGCCGCCGGCATGTGCGGCTCCGTCTCGGGCTCGGTACCCACGTCTGTCGGCCAACCCGCCTTGAAAGTTGACAAGATCCTGGTAGGAGGGAACGCCTGATGAGCACACTCGACATGAACAACCTGCTCACCCGCCTGCTGGAGAAGGTCGCCGATCTGGGCGCCGAGGCGGATATCATCGCCAATCAGGACAAAGCCTTCTCCCTCAAGGCCGACAAGGGCGAGCTCGGGGAATACAAGGTCACCAGCAGTCAGCAGCTCGGCATTCGTCTGATCAAGGATGGCCGGGTCGGCATCGCCTACTCGGAATCCCTCGATGAGGCGGCCCTCGATGCCATGTTGCAGGATGCGCTGGATGCCAGCCGCTTTGCCAAGGTGGACCCGGATCAGCGCATCTCGGTTGCCGGCAGCCGGATCAGCACCGACTTCGCCGAGATAAACCAGCCCGATACCACGGCGGTGGAGGAGAAGATCGCCCTGGCCCTGCGCCTCGAGGCGGATATGCTGGCGCAACCTGATGTGACCGGTGCCCCCTACAACAGCTTCTTCGAGGGGGAAAGCCGCCTCTGGCTCGCCAACAGCCTGGGCAGCCTCTGCCAGCACAGTGAATTCAGCGTCGGCTGCTATACCTCGGCGCTGGTGGAGCGGGATGGCCGCCAGTCGATGCACTCGCAAGGGCAGTATGGCCGCCGCTTCGACGAGCTGGATAGCCAGACCCTTGTCGAACAGATCTACGCCGTGGCCCATGACCTGTTGCCGGGGGAAGCGGTACCGAGCGGTCGCTACAGCGCCATTTTCAGCACCAACTGCTTCGCCAGCCTGTTTGGCTGCTTCCAGGCAGCGCTCTCGGGCAAGTGGGCCCAGCAGGGGATCAACCCCTGGCGAGACAAGGTGGGCCAGTCTGTAGCTTCCCGCTGGCTCACCCTGGAGAGCCGGGCCTATATGCCGGGCGGCATGAACATCAAGGCATTCGATGGCGAGGGGACAGCCACCTCGGATCTGTTGCTGATTGGCGAGGGCGAGCTGAAAACCCTGCTCCACAACAGCGCCACCGCCCACCACTTTGGCGTGGCGAGCAACGGCTCGGCCGCCCGCAGCGCCCGCAGCGCGCTGGATGTGACCACCCGCCATCTGGTGTTTGGCAAAGGCCCCCACAGCGAGGCAGAGGTCAAAACCGGCGAGTATCTGGAGCTGCTCAAACTCGATGGCCTGCACTCAGGGGCCGACGCGGTGAGCGGTGACTTCTCGTTCGGCGCGTCAGGGTTCCTGTGCCGGAATGGCGTGCGAATCCAGCCGGTGCGCGGCATCACGGTCGCAGGCAACTTCTACCGCCTGCTCGGCGAGCTGGAAGCGGTCGGTGACCGTCTGCAGCACAACGATGGCAAGGGCTTCTACGCGCCGCTGATCCGTTTTGGTGGTTTGAACATTGCGGGCAAGTAACCCCCGCATTTAAAGAGAAAATGGCACTTTGTCCCGTTCTGAACAGCAAGAGGGCAACCCCAAGGGTTGCCCTCTTTTTTATTCTGACCTTTGGCCTGGAGCTTGCTGACTAATGGTCAAATAAGGCTCACGCCCCGCCTGGCACCGTCGATACTGACAATGCAAGGCAATGAAAACGCGGTTTCCTACCAAAGTGCAAGACAACATGGAGGTCTGCATGAAGACAATCGCAATGGCGATCACCCTCGCCACACTGGGCATATCGATGGCACAGGCCGCTTCGGCAAGCAGCACAGGACGCATCACCTTCAGCGGCGCCATCGTGGAAGATGCCTGCCGCGTCAACCAGCAAGAGAAGCAGATGCAGGTCACCTGCCTCTCCGGCCCCTCACAAACAACCGAGACAGTTGATCTGCAACAGCTGGCAAGAGAGACGTCAATGAGCCTCTCCCACAGTCAGGTTTCCTACCAGTGGGTCGATGAAGGCCGCACAATGGCGATCGTCACCATCAGCCACAAATAATCCCACTGCCGAGGACAGAAACAACAACGGCGACCATAAGGTCGCCGTTATCATTACCGAGTCTCACATTCAAGCCATCAGGCTCAGGGGTTGAGACGCGTCGGCATACCGGTACGCTGTTCCAGCACCTGTTTGACCACATTGGAGTCGCTGTCGGCATGAGCGATGAAGCGAGTAATGGCAGGAGTCATGGGAAGCGGCACGGACGCCGAGGAGTTGAACTCTTCCTCGTTGCGTGACAGTGGCTCATGGACTTCCATGTAGCGACCGCCATCGGGCTCGACCGTGGACTTGACCGGCTGGTTGACGAACTGGACGCGGGTGCCGACCGGCACGTTGTCGAACAGATACTTGATGTCGTCGGCGCGCAGGCGCACGCAGCCGCTGCTCACTCGCAGACCGATGCCGAAGGTGGCGTTGGTACCGTGGATGGCATACAGGTTGCCGATATAGAGGGCATGCAGACCCATGGGGTTGTCCGGACCCGCAGGCCAGACCGCAGGCAGTGTCTTGCCCTGGGCCGCATAACGGCGACGGATGTTCTCGGTCGGAGTCCAGGTCGGGTTGGCACGCTTGCGTTCAACCTTGGTGATCCAGTTTTCCGGGGTATTCACACCCAGCTGGCCGATACCGATGGGCAGCACTTCGACGACATTTTTGCCTTTCGGGTAGTAATAGAGGCGCATCTCGGCCACGTTGATGACGATACCTTCACGGGGCGCATTCGGCAGGATCAGCTGATGAGGAATGATCAGCGTGCTGCCCGGTGTCGGCAGATAGGGGTCGACCCCGGGGTTGGCTTCCATGATGTTGGTCAGACCCAACTGGAAGTCGGAGGCGATCTGCTCCAGCGGGCGATTGTCCGCGGGTACCACATACTCCAGGTTCTCACCGATCAGGCGGCTATTGGCAGCGGGCAGCTGGTATTCAACGGCAGCAGCCTGATAGCTGACCAGCGTCAGCGTAAATAAAAGGGCCGAAGCGGCAGTGCGAAAAGGATTCATAAAATTCCTGTGTGGTTTCCTGTACCAAGTTGGCCGGGGGCCGTGTCATCCTCGGTCTGACCTGTGACGAGTCACCTTGCGCCCGAGGCCAATCACCGAGCGCGCATTCTTCCCTGAGTCGGACAAAATTTCAACGTCAGGATGGCTCTTTTTGCATGAACAGTCTATTCACAGCCCCTGACTTGTCATTTTTACCCTTGCCAAGCTAACAATCAGTAAATGAGTAGAGCATGAACAAAAGGGAGACCCATGGGTCTCCCTCTCTTCAGCAGGCGCTGGCAAGCAGGCGGGTCACGGCCTCCCTGATGGCGGCCCTGGCATCCAGCCTACCCATCTCGTCGGCCAGCAGGCGCGCCCGTGCCCGATAACGCGGCTCGTGCACCACCTTGCGCACTGCCGCAGCCACGGCCTCTGCCGTCGGCTCGTTGCTGTGCAGATTGATGCCAACGCCACTCCATGCCACCCGGGTAGCCACCTCGGCCTTGTCCTCCCCTGTGCCCGCCACCACCAATGGCACACCGTGGGCCAGTGCGGCCTGCACAGAACCATAGCCACCGTTGGTCACCAGCACGGCGGCATGGGGCAGCGCCAGCTCGAACGGCACATGGTCGGTGACGATCACATTGGCGGGGATAGATGGCCCCAGCAGCGCCGGATCCCGCCCGCCCGTGGTCAGCAGCAACTGCACCTCGTCACCCGCCAGCCCCTGCATGGCCGGGATCAGCAGTTGCCCCAGATCCACGTTGGCCAGGGTGCCCTGGCTGACGATGACCAGCGGCCGCCCATCCAGCCGTTCCCACCAGGGTGGCGGCGTCAACGCAATCCCCGGTGGCAACAGGGGGCCGATATGACGGATCACCCCCTCAAGCTCCGGCCGCTCATATTCAAAGCCGGTGCAGGAGAGCTGCAGGAAGGCATCCGGCGCCGTCACCATCACATCGGTGAAGGGGGCCGCCAGCGGCGGCGCCCCTGCCTCGGCCAGGGCAGCATCGAAGCTCTGCTGCACCTCGGCCTGCAGTCGTCGGGTCTGTTCATCCAGCCAGGGCAGCTCGCCAAGGGAGCGGCGCAGCTCGGGGGCGATGCGCGGGCCGTAGAAAATGGCATCCGGGCTCGAGAAAGAGACGGGGTTCACCCCCAGCATCAGGATGGGAAGGCGCTGGCTGCGGGCCTGTTGCAGCAGCGGCAGCACACCGTAGAAGCCGTTCTCCACCAGCAGCAGATCCACCCCCTCTTCAGCGATCAGCGCCCGCAGCCGGCTGTCATGTTGCGGGATGGGCGCGGCGAAAAAGCGCCTGAGCGCCAGCGCCATCTGGGCAATGCCGCTCAGCTCGGCACGCTCGGGGAAGTGCTGCTCCAGCGCCCGGTAGTCAAAATCCACCTCGGAGGAGAAGGACACAAATTCGGCGCCGCTCTGGCGGATCCCTTTTTCGAACAGGGCGCCGCACAGCATCAGCACCCTGTGCCCCTCCCCCACCAGCAGGCGGGCCACCGCCAGCATGGGGTTGACGTGGCCGGGGGTGGCGGTGGCCGCCAGCAAAATGGTCGCCATCACGCAGCCCCTTGCGGCGCCAGCGCCGGGTTGAGGCAGAGCGGACTGGCCTGGACATGGACCCGCTGGATGTGGCGCGCCGATCGGGCGGTGAAGCCTTCCCGCCCGTGCAGCAGGCCGAGGTTGTCGGCAATCACCACATCCCCCGGCTGCCACTGGTGGGCATAGAAGTAGCGCGGATCGTAGAGTCGCTCGTGCAAATCCTGCAGGAAGGCGGCCTGATCCTCGGGCGGAATCCCCTCGATCTGCAGCGCATGCTGGTTGAGGAAGCGAACCCCCTCCCGCGGCGGCTCGTTGTAGCGCATGACGGTTTCACCGCTCACAGGATGAGGCACCAGCAGAGGCGAGGTCACCTCGCCACCGTAGTGCACCACCTGCTTGATGCGATAGGTGATCCGCACTCGCTCCCAACGGGCCAGCCGCTCACCATCGAGGTCCACCAGCAACTGGCGGGTATTGATGAAGGTGGTGCGCCCACCCTCATCGGCGGCCGGTGCATGCACGCAGTGAAACAGCTGGAACTCCGGCACGGTCGGCTTGTACATGCCATCCCAGTGCAGCGGCACATAGCTGGAATCGAAAATATGATCGGTGGCGTTCTCGTGCGCTTTCACATCCAGCACGGCGCCGAAGGGCCACATCATGATCTCGCCCCAGCGCTCGGCGTAATGTGTCAGCCGCTCGGGGTCGACAAAGCCAGAAGCAAAGCCACGCATGATCAGCACGCCGTGGCGACGGGCCAGTTCGCGCAGCGACCCGACCGGCAGAGCCTGCACCGGCTGCTCGCTCCTGGCCGGTTCGATCAGCAGGCCAAAGGGAGCCTGGGGACGGATACGGCAGAGCTCGCCGCCGAGGGGAATAATGGATGCAGTCATGGTGAACTCCTCAGGCGGCGGCCCGCTTGCTGTGGATCAGGTAGTGGCTCGGACGACCGTGGATATGGACCAGTTCGTGCTCCAGAGCCAGCACGTCGCGCCGTTTCATCAGCACGAACTGGCCATCCAGATTGGCCGCGACCCCGTGCCAAGGGGTGAGCCAGTCATCCCGGGTCGGCAGCATGTGAATGCCCATCTTCAGGCTGTGGCTGGCCTGGGGGTGGATGGAGAGACGGATGGCCTCGGGGAAGCGCTCCGCCAGCAGCTTGCCCCAGGCGCGGCTGCGCTGGATCACGCCGTGGGTGCGCGACTTGGCATCCCGCTGCAGCGCCGTGTTGGAGAGTGGCGTGTCCGGCAGCTGGCTGTCTTCATACAGGAAGCGGGTCATGGCGCGATAGAGACGAACCCCCTCCTCCGTGGTCTTCACCTCTTCACTGATCTGCGCCAGCGGCTCGGCATAACGCTCGACCAGCTGTTCACGCAGGGTGTCGAAGTCGCGGCTGGCACAGAACTCGGCCATGCCCGCCACCATCCCCAGGTGAAAGACCCCGAGGTGGGTCGCCCCCAGCTCCAGGATCAGCTGCTCTATGTGGGCCTGATAGGCATCAATGGCCTGATCCGATACCCGGATCAGATCGCCGAAGACATGGCCATCCGAGCAGATGAGGATCCGCATGCCGGGCCGGTAGTGCAGCTGGATGCGCTGGCAGAGGTGATTGAGAAAGCTGAGGGAGAGGCGCTCCGCCATGTCCGGCAGGGTGCCCAGCACCTTGTTCGGGTTCGGCGACTTGGTGGGAAAGGCGGGCAAGACGCAGGTAATGGTTTCGCCCCGCTCGATGAAGGCCTGCAGCCGGGGGATCTGGATGGCCGCCACCTCCTGCTCTTCGCTGTGCCGGTCCAGGATGGGATCGGGGAAGCGGCGACGATAGGGCAACAGCTCGGCAAATATCTCTCGGGCAATTTGATGGGAAGATAAACCACTCATTATTCCGGCTCCTTTAGGCAGGATAAAATCAATAAAGATGACTCTTTATCAATGCGTCCAGTCTCTGTCGTTATTATGGGCGTATCCGTTTGCTACCCAAACGAATCGAGAGGGGACAGTAGCCGAGATGAAGTCAGGCTATCAATTCGCCATTAATGTAAAGAGATTCAACCCAGCGCTAATAATCTATTTCGCATAAACTAATCCACCCTATGCATATGAATAAAAACAGATTTAATGAGCATTGAAGCGTATTAAAAAACACCAGCCAGGAAAGTTCCCCACCGGCTTTATTATTCCGTCACAATTTGACTCGTGGATTATTTAGCTCAACTTAACAGTGATATTTTCTCATGCCGTCAATGCTGACCATTTTGCTTTAAATATCGCAAACAATTATCCAGCTGCATATTAAGCAGACGAGCAGGGCGTGAGCTTTGGCAATCAAGACGGGGGGGGCGGGCGAAATGATTCATCACTGACCCCCAGCGGCATCGCCATGGTTTTTCATGGTGGCGGCTCTGGGCGGAGCCGCCAGACGATTCAAGGCTGGGCCAGGTCGGCAGCCAGATAATCCAGGGCCGCCCGCCAGCCCATTTGGTAACCCTGCTCCAGCCGCCCCTTGTCTGTGGTCATGCGACCGACCCGAAAGCCCGCCGGCGGGTGGATGAGCCGGATGTGACAATCTGCCGGTGGCTGGAGGATGAAGTCGATGGCGTCGTTGTAACTTTGATGACGCGCCAGGCTGGCGCGAGCCAGGGCCGGGGTCTGGCGCAGCAGATATCGGTGCAGGGCCGGCAGACGTGGCGCCCGCTTGCGATAGCCGAGGGGGCGGGAGAGCACCACAGTTATATCGCGCGCCCCCTGTTCGTAGGCATGACGCACCGGGATCGAGTCGGCCACCCCGCCATCCGTCATGGCTTCCCCGCCGATGCGCACGAAGTCGCGATAGACCAGGGGCACAGAACAGGAGGCCTTGATCTGCTGCTCCAGCTCGGCCGCGTTCCCCTTGAGGTAGGCGGCCTGGCCGTCCGAGACCCGGGTGGTCACTACTGTCAGCGGTACCGGATTCACGGCAAAGCGGGCTAGATCGAGTCGGCACTCGCGGATGGTGATCGCCCACAGCCAGTCGAGATCGAGCCAGTGGCCGCCGCGCACGAACCTGGCCAGACTGATGAACTCGGGGCGGCAGGAGTAGTCCGTGATGACGCTGTGGTTGCGTCCCCGCTGACCGGCCAGAAAAGCCGCCAGATTGACCGCCCCCGCCGAGACCCCGATACAGTGATCAAACGCCGTCCTGCCCTGTGCCAGAAAGGCATCCAGCACACCGGCGGCAAAAATGCCGCGCATGGCGCCCCCCTCGACCACCAAGGCCGTTTGCCGCCGACTCATCTCACCTCCCGCTGAATTTGCTCTGTGAATGGACTCACACTTTGACCCATCCGGTGCCCATCCCCACGTTGCGCTCCCTATAATGGGCGCGCCTCTGCTCTGGTGCCATGAGGTATAACTTATTGATGCTACGGAATATTACAATGAAAAAAATCAGCAAGTCCCTACTCGCCGCTGCCATTTCCCTCGGATTGATGGCAGGCTGTAACAGCAACAATGACTCCGAGACTCCAGATACCATGGTTCGCTTCGCTACCTTCAACCTCTCCTTTGATCGCACCGCTCCCGGCATGCTGAGCGGGGAACTGGCCCTGACCCGCGCCGAGCAGGACACCCTGCTGGCACGCTATCAGGCCGGTGATGCCAGTCTGGGTCAGGCCGAGATCACCCGGGCCAAAAATGTGCAGCAGATCCGCAATATCGCCGAAATCATCCAGCGCACCCGGCCGGATGTGTTCCTGCTCAACGAGTTCGACAACGACGGCAAAGGTGAAAATACCGCCGACCTGAAGGCGTTCAACAACAATTACCTGGCCCACGCCCAGCACACCGAAGTGACCGCCATCAGCTACCCTGTGCTGCAAAACTTCGCCACCAATACCGGCCTGATGAGCGGCCATGACCTCAACCTGGATGGCAAGGTGGGCAGCGGGCCGGACGACGCCTGGGGCTTTGGCAACTACCACGGCCAGTACGCCTTCGCCGTCATGTCCCAGTACCCCATCGACACCAAGCAGATCCGCACCTTCCAGCACTTCAAGTGGAAGGACATGCCCGGCGAATCGAACCCTGTCATCGACGACTGCAGCAACCCCAAGGCGCCGATCCCGGCGGGCCGCCAGTGCGGCGATGCCTGGTATGACGACGCCGCCTGGCAGGCATTCCCGCTCTCGTCCAAGAACCACGCCGACGTGCCGGTGCGCATCAAGCGCGGCGACAAGGAGGAGGTGATCCACTTCCTCATCTCCCACCCGACCCCGCCCATCTTCGGCAACGCGGCGCGCCACAACGTCAAGCACAACCGCGCCGAAGTCGCCTTCTGGCAGGACTACGTGGAGACCGCCAGCTACATGGTGGATGACGCGGGCAAGGCCGGCGGCCTGGCCGAGGGCGCCAAGTTCGTCATCGCCGGGGATCTCAACGCCGATCCCCAGATTGGCGACGGGGATCTCACCGCCATTCAGGATCTGCACAACCATGTGCTGGTCAATCAGGCTGTCACCAACGGCGCCATCATACCGGTCAGCCAGGGTGGCCCCGAGTGCCTCGCCAGCCAGCCGGATCAGTGCAAACGCAACAACAAGCGTCCCACCCCGGAGCGCATCACCAGCAGCAGCGGCCTGCAGCTTGACCACCTGCTGCCCTCCGCCAACCTGAACGCGGTCGCCTCCGGCGTGTTCTGGCCGGCCAGCTTCGAGCCGGGCTACCACCTGGTGTATGACGCCAAGCTGGGCATCGCCAAGGGAGTCAGCTCGGATCACCGGCTGGTGTGGGTCGACTTCAAGCTCGACTAAACAACGAGCGTTTTCAACAATCAGGGGGCCCGCGGGCCCCCTGATTGTTTTCAAACAAAGTGAAGCGCCCTTGGTCACCGCAAGCGCCAAGGCGCACAGCAATGGGTGTCATTGCCAAGGTGGGGCGACGGGATCACAGAACCCGGGCACCAATGAGGCTAGAATGGGGACTCTTGTCGCCAGGCTCTGGCGATGATGCCTCCGCTTTCACTCATCGAGGACACGCTTAATGGAACTGCTTCTTCTCAGCAACGGTAAAGCCACCGAATTTCCGGGTCTGCTCGGTTGGGCCCGGGATAGGGTGCAAACCCTGCTCGCCCGCAAACAGGTCAAACGCATACTGCTGATCCCCTACGCCGTGATCCGCAGCGACTGGGATGCCCGCGCCCGCGATCTCACCGAGAGTCTGGGGGTGGAAGCCATCAGTATTCATCAGTTTGATGACCCTGTGGATGCCATCAATCAGGCTGATGCCATCTTCATCAGCGGTGGCAATACCTGGCGCCTGAACCAGCTGCTGCACGAATATGGTCTGGTCGTGCCAATCCAGCGCGCGGTACGCGAGCGGGGCGTACCCTATGTGGGCTGGAGCGCCGGTTGCAATGTGGCAACCCCCAGCATTCGCACCACCAACGACATGCCGGTGTGCAACGCCGCCGTGCTGCCTGCGCTGGGCCTGTTCCCGCTGCAGATCAACCCCCACTATCTGGATGCCAGCATCAGCGGCCACATGGGCGAAACCCGCGACGAACGTCTCGCGGAGTTCTGCGCCATCAACCCGAGCGAATACGTGGTGGCCCTGCGCGAAGCCAGCCTGCTGCAGATAAGCGGTGAGAGCAGCGGCGACACCCTCGAATACTGGAGCGCCCGCGGCGAGAGCTACAAGATCTTCAAACACGGCGAGGAGGTGCAGGAATTCATGGATGCCACCCCGCTGGCGGCGTTGACCCCCTTTAGCCCTCGCGGCTGACTGCCCATGAAAAAGGGGGCATAGAGGTGAGGTGCTGATCTGAGCCGTCGAACCGGCGGTTTGCCATGCTGTAAGGGGCAAGGGATCTTCCCTCGCCCCTTGTTTTGTTAGACGGGAGTATGCCATGACGACACGGATCGAACACGACAGCTTCGGGGAGATAGAGGTACCAGCCGCGCGGCTGTGGGGCGCCCAGACCCAACGCTCCCTGCTCCACTTCGACATCTCGGGGGAGCGCCAACCCGCCGAGCTCATCTGCGCCCTGGCCCGCATCAAGTCTGCTTGCGCCCGGGTCAATCACGCCAAGGGGTTGCTGCCCGCCCGCACGGCCCAGGCCATCATGAGCGCCGCCGATGAAGTCCTGTGCGGCCTGCATGAGGAGGAGTTTCCACTGCGCGTCTGGCAGACAGGCTCGGGCACCCAGACCAACATGAATGTCAACGAGGTGCTGGCCAACCGGGCCAGCGAACTGCTCGGCGGTCCGCGGGGGCAGGGCTGTCTCGTCCATCCCAACGATCAGGTCAACCTCAGCCAGTCGAGCAATGATGTCTTCCCGAGCGCCATGAACCTGGCGGCCGTCACTGCCATTACCTTGCAACTGCTGCCCGCCCTGATCACCCTGAGCGCGACGCTGGCCCGCAAGGCCCACGCCTTCGACGACATCGTCAAGATTGGCCGCACCCACTTGCAGGATGCCACTCCGCTCACCCTGGGGCAGGAGTTCTCCGGTTGGGTCTCCCAGCTGGAACAGGGGGAGCGCCACATTCGAGCCGCCCTGCCCCATCTGTACGAGCTGGCGCTGGGGGGCACGGCCGTCGGCACCGGCCTGAACACGCCACCCGGTTTTGCCGATGCCGTGGCGGCCACCCTGGCGGAGCAGACGGGGTTGCCGCTGGTGAGTGCTCCCAACAAATTCGAGGCGCTGGCGAGCAGCGATGCCCTGGTTCATGCTCACGGCGCCCTCAAGACGCTGGCCGCGTCTCTCATGAAGATCGCCAACGACGTGCGCTGGCTGGCCAGCGGCCCCCGCAGCGGGCTCGGTGAGCTACTCATTCCGGAAAATGAACCCGGATCCTCCATCATGCCAGGCAAGGTCAACCCGACCCAGTGCGAGGCGCTCACCATGCTGTGTGCCCAGGTGATGGGTAACGACGTGGCGATCAACATAGGCGGCGCCAGCGGCAACTTCGAGCTGAACGTCTTCCGCCCACTGATCGCCCATAACTTTTTACAGAGCGTGCGTCTGCTGGCCGACGGCATGCGGAGCTTCCACGATCACTGCGCCACCGGCATCACACCCAACCGGGCCCGCATAGACGAGCTGCTGGCCGGCTCCCTGATGCTGGTCACGGCACTCAACCCTCACATCGGTTACGACAAGGCGGCCGAGATAGCCAAGCGGGCCCACAGTGAGGGGCTCAGCCTGCGGGAGGCCGCCATTGCCTCCGGCCACCTCACGGCGCAGGAGTTCGATGCCTGGGTAGTGCCAGCCAACATGGTGGGGCGACGGGGGATCTGACATGAGTGCTTGCTGAAAAATGAAAAAGCCGGGCATGCCCGGCTTTTTCATTGTGCAATTCGTCGTTCAGGGTTTGATCAGCTTGCTCAGGGCATCCAGCTCGCTCTGGGCGGCCAGCAACTTGGCCTGGGCCTCTTCCAGCTTGGCCTGCTTCTTGGCGATCTTATCCGGCTTGCCCGACACACGCGCATTTTGCAGCTCGAGCAGCCTCTCGTTCACCTGCTCTTTCAGCTTGGCTACCCGTTGCTGCTGCTCCTTGAACAGACCGTCATCGGTACAGTGGGCCTCTATGTTGCGCAGCGCCTGCTCCAGCCCAGCTATCTGATCCGCATTATTGTGCGCCTTGGCGAAGACCAGCTGATCCGCCACTGCCTGTTGCCGAGCCTTGCAGCCGACCTGCTGGCTGCCATAAGCCTGACCGGCCAACAGCAGCATACTTATTCCGAAAACCTTCCACATAACGACCTCATTCCTCTGTCATGTTTGATGGTCGCCTATCAGACCGTACTCGGCCAACCGGGTCAAGTCATGCACAAACCGGTACGACAGAGTTTGTGCAACATCACGCCTATGCAGGCCGGCCAGGTCTACAATGGGGTTTTCGTAATGGAGTCCCCTATGAATCAACAAATTGTCATCATTGCCAACGGCGCCCCCTATGGCAGCGAGTCCCTGTTCAATACCCTGCGTCTGGCCATCGCTCTCAATGAGCAGGGTGGCGCCAGCCTGCAGCTGTTCCTGATGTCCGACGCTGTCAGCGCCGCCCTGGCGGGGCAAGCCCCGGCCGAGGGTTACAACCTCCGCCAGATGCTGGAGATACTGCTGGCACAAGGCACCGCCATCCGTCTTTGCAAGACCTGCACCGATGCCCGCGGCATCACGACGCTGCCCCTCATTGAGGGGATCGAGATCGGTACCCTGCCACTGCTGGCCCAATGGACACTGGCGGCCGACAAGGTGCTGACCTTCTAGCCAGCCCACAGCCTCACAGGCGCAAGTCTTGATCCGCGGGGAGCCTGCGCCATTTGAAAACCATCACCCTGTTTTTACTGTCTACACTGTCAGTTAGATAACAATGTGCGCCCCCTCATATTAGTTCAGGGAACTACCATGAATCCAACCGAACAGACCCTGCTGGAGCAGATGCGGATCACCGAGTTTGAGATAGCCCATCGCAAGGAGCTACTGCTGCTGGACGAGGACGACTTCACCCGGCTCGCCAGCTATCGCGCCAAGATAGAACCCCATATCGATGTGCTGGTCGACAAGTTCTATGTGCTGCAGACCGGGATCACCGAGATTGCCCTGCTGATAGGCGATGCCGATACGCTGACAAGACTCAGAGCGGCTCAGCGCCGTTACATTCTCGACCTGTTCAGCGGCCTGTATGACCTGGAGTACGTCAACAACCGGCTGCGGATCGGGCTGGTGCACAAGCGGATCGGGGTGGAACCCAAGCTCTATCTGGCTGCCATCAACACCCTCAAGGGGCTGCTCATCGAGGATATCTTCCTCCAGATAGCCCATGAGCCCGAGCGCATCGCCATGCTGACCGCCCTCGACAAACTGTTTCTGTTCGACATTACCCTGGTATTCGAAACTTACATCCGCAGCCTGGTCTCGGAGATAGAGTCATCCAAGGAGAAGTCGGAGATCTATGCCAGAGCGCTGGAGGAGAAGGTCCGGGAGCGTACCCAGCAACTGGAGGAGATGAGCCGCACCGATGCTCTCACCGGCCTGCTCAGCGTGCGCCACCTGCAGGAGAACCTGACCCGCACCCTGCGCACCTGCCAGCGCCGGGCCGAGCCAGTGGTCATCGCCTACCTCGACATCGACGACTTCAAGCAGATCAACGACACCCAGGGGCACCAGCGGGGAGACGAGATACTGCGCATAGTGGGTGCGTCCATCCGCAAGGTGTCACGGGCCGAGGATTGCTGCTTTCGTTACGGCGGAGACGAGTTCTGTCTGATCCTGCCCAACTGCAGCGAGGATCAGGCCAGAGATGTCTATCTGCAACGGTTGACCCACACACTGGCAGAGCAGATAGGTGATGTGACCCTCAGCATCGGCCTGGTGCAGACAGGGCCATTGCAGTTCGACGAGGGTAACAGCCTGATCCGGCTGGCCGACGAGCGCATGTATGCCGCCAAGAAGGCGCTGAAAGAGGTGAATCCGAAAGAGACCCACTAGCCTTGGTGGGCACAGGATTTCGCCACCTCGGGGCGCGGGATCCGGGCCCCCCATTCGTACAACAGAAACGTCAACACGCAGAGCAGCGTCATCAGTATGTAGAGCCACTGTCCACTCCACTGCTCGATAATCCAGCCTCCCAGCACGGCGCCGATGGCCCCACCCAGCCCGGCCAGCGCACCGGCGCCGAAATAGCTCCCCTTGAGATGAGGGGGCGACATCTGGTCGATCAGCACATTGAGCAGCGGAAACAGAATGGTCTCCCCCACGCTCAGCAACAGCACGGCCCCGATCCAGTGTGACCACTGCTGGGGATCCCCCAGCGCAAACAGCACCTGAGCCCCCAGAAACAACATGATGCCGACCTGCAGCCGTACCTTGTGCGGCCAGCGGGCAAGCAGATGCAGCAGCGGGAATTGCAGCACAACCACGGTCAGTGCATTGGTGGTCACCAGGATGGCGACCAGTTTCGCTACCTCTGGGGTTTCTGCCCGCGTCAGGTATTGCACCAGCGGCGAGTGAAACTGGGAGTAAACCAGCACCATCAGCAAATTGGCCATCACCAACAACAGAAAACCCAAATCCAGCCACAGCACCTTGATGGCGGCGCGCAGACCCAGGCCGCCGCTGCGCTGCTCGCCCTCAATCAGCTGGCGAAAACCCCAGACGAAGGCGGCCCCCAGCAGCAGATAGCTGCCGGAGAGCAGCAAAAAAGTGTGCTGCTGGGCACTGATCCCCAGCGTCACCCCAAGCAGGGGCCCGATCGCCGCCCCCAGGTTGAGCAAGAAGTAACGCAGGTGGAGTGCCAGCTCGCGGGCCTTGGCAGAGATAAGGCTGTCGGCCATCAGCGCCTTGCCGGGCGCATCGATCAAGCCGGAAGAGAGGCCGCTGCCAAGCACCCCGACCCCTAACCAGAATACTGAGTGGGCAAATCCCAGCAGGCCGTAGCAGAGCAGCGCGACCAGACAACCGGCCAGCAAGATGTTGCGCCGCCCCAGCTTGTCCGACAGCCAGCCGCCATAGAAGCTGACCAGGGTCGAGATGGCCGCAGTCGCCCCCAGCATGGCACCGATACTGGTGGCCGAAAGGGCATACTCCCGATAGAGCAAGATGGAGAGAAACGGCCAGACCATGTAATAGCTGGTGCGCACCATGAAGGTACCCAGGATCACTGTCCAGACCAGAGGGGGAAACTGCCTGAGGAGGGCCCACGACATCATACTGCTCCTTGTTGCCCGTCGCGCGGGGAGCTCTTCGTTGTAACAGAGGGTCTCATAGGAAACAAGCTTGGTGGAAAACGGGCACAAAAAAGCCGACCCTGAGGTCGGCTCTTCACAGCACAGCAGCCTTATTCGGCAGCCGGCTCTTCGACAGCGGCTACGTCAGCAGCAGGAGCAACGGCTTCGGTCGGTGCATTCGCTTCCTTGATGGAGAGACGCACACGGCCTTGACGGTCCACTTCCAGTACCTTCACCTTGACCACGTCACCGAGCTTCAGGAAGTCGGCCACGTTCTGCACGCGGGCGTCGGTGATCTGGGAGATGTGCACCAGACCATCTTTACCCGGCAGGATATTGACGAAAGCGCCGAAATCGGCCAGACGCACAACCTTGCCTTCATAGATGCGGTTCACTTCGATCTCGGCAGTGATGGCTTCGATACGACGGATCGCTTCCATGGCCGCTTCGTTGGCCACGGCGGAGATGCGGACGGTACCGTCATCATCCAGCTCGATGTTGGTGCCAGTCTCTTCGGTCAGCGCACGGATCACGGAACCACCCTTGCCGATCACGTCCTTGATCTTCTCGGGATTGATCTTGATGGTATGGATACGCGGCGCGAAATCGGAAATCTCGGCACGCGGCGCCTGGATGGCTTCGTCCATCACTTTCAGGATGTGCAGGCGAGCACCACGGGCTTGCTTGAGGGCAATCTCCATGATCTCTTTGGTGATCCCTTCGATCTTGATGTCCATCTGCAGCGCAGTGATACCTTGAGTAGTACCGGCCACTTTGAAGTCCATGTCGCCCAGGTGATCTTCGTCACCCAGGATGTCGGACAACACGACGAAACCTTCTTCTTCCTTCACTAGACCCATGGCGATACCGGCAACGGAGGCCTTGATCGGCACACCCGCATCCATCAGCGCCAAGGAGGAACCACAAACGGAAGCCATGGAGGAGGAGCCGTTGGATTCGGTGATTTCAGACACCACGCGCACCACGTACGGGAATTCGGCGGCGCTCGGCATCACGGCAGCAACGCCGCGCTTGGCCAGACGACCGTGACCGATTTCACGACGCTTGGGGCTACCCATCATGCCGGTTTCACCGACGCAATACGGCGGGAAGTTGTAGTGCAGCATGAAGCGGTCGGCGCGGTGGCCAGCCAGCTCGTCGATGTTCTGGGCGTCACGCTCGGTACCCAGAGTCGCAACGACGATGGCCTGAGTCTCACCACGGGTGAACAGGGCAGAACCGTGAGCACGGGGCAGAATGCCGGTACCGACGGAGAGGGCACGGATCATTTCCGGATCGCGACCATCGATGCGCGGCTCGCCACGTACGACGCGACCACGAACGATGCGGCTTTCCAGGCTGTGGAACTCTTCGCCAATCTTCTTGGCATCGTCTTCCACGCCGGCGGCGATCACTTGCTCGATCACGCGCTGCTTGATGGTACTGATGGCGGCGTAACGCACGGCCTTCTCGGTGATGCGGTAGGCTTCACCCAGTTCAGCTGTAGCCAGCTCGGCAATCTTGGCCTTGAGGGCTTCGTTGGTCGCAGGCGGGGTCCAATCCCATGGCTGGGTACCCACATCGGCGGCGAACTCGTTGATGGCGCTGATCACGACTTGCATCTGCTCGTGGCCATATACCACGGCGCCCAGCATCACCTCTTCAGAGAGGATGGCCGCTTCGGATTCCACCATCAGCACGGCGTTGGCGGTACCGGCAACCACCAGATCCAGATCGCTCTGGGGCAGTTCGGCGGTAGTCGGGTTCAGCACATACTGACCGTTCATGTAACCCACGCGAGCAGCCGCAATCGGGCCACCAAACGGGATACCGGAGATGGCCAGTGCAGCAGAGGCACCGATCATGGCAACGATGTCCGGGGAAACCAGCGGGTTCACGGACATAACGGTGGCAACCACCTGAACCTCATTGAGGAAGCCTTCCGGGAACAGCGGACGAATAGGACGGTCGATCAGGCGGGAGGTGAGGGTTTCGCCTTCACTCGGACGGCCTTCACGACGGAAGAAACCACCCGGGATACGACCAGCAGCATAGGTACGCTCCTGGTAGTTGACGGTCAGCGGGAAGAAATCGCGACCGTGATCGGCCTCTTTCTTGCCTACTACGGTCACAAATACGCAGGTATCGTCCATGCTGACCATAACGGCCGCAGTGGCTTGACGGGCCATCACACCGGTTTCCAGAGTGACGGTGTGTTGACCGTACTGGAATGACTTTACAATAGGATTCACGTGAATTTCCTTTTTACAATTTGGCTCTTTAAATTCGCGTGCAAGTATACTTGATTCGAACCAAAAGGTAAGCAGTGACACACATTCTGTGAGGATGGCAACAGCCTGACGGACAATAAAAAAGGGGAACCCTGAGGTTCCCCTTTTTCGCGAAATCTGATGGTCGATTAACGACGCAGACCCAGCTTGGCGATAAGAGCAGCATAACGCTGAACATCTTTACGCTTCAGGTAGTCCAGCAGCTTGCGACGCTGGGAAACCATGCGCAGCAGACCACGACGACCGTGGTGATCTTTAGCGTGCTCTTTGAAGTGACCTTGCAGATGGTTGATCTGGGCAGTCAGCAGGGCAACCTGCACTTCGGGGGAGCCAGTGTCGTTGGCGCAACGAGCGTTGTCAGCAACGATGGAAGCTTTGATCTCAGCATTTAGAGACATGGTATTACTCCAATAGAGTGTTTAAAGGTTCACAGCCAATCTCTAATTCAGCCGTGAAATGAGGGCGGTATCATAATCGTCCCCGTCACTTTTCGCAACGAGAAAGAGGCGCAGCGGGAAAGACGCCCTGATACCGCCTGAGGATCACTCCTCGTCGTGTTCATCGTGGTAGCGAACCAGACGCTTGGGGGCAACCCGCCCTTCATCGTCGATCTCGCCCACACCGATGAACTCACGCTCCGGGCCCACCGTCATGCGAACCTGGCCGCTTTGCGGCGCGCCAGCTACCTGCACGGCTTGACCCTGGTTCACATAGGCAGCGACTGCCGCCAGCATGTTCACCTCGGGCAATGCGGCCACGGCGGTATCCATCGGCAGCAACAAGGGGTCGAGCTGCTCCCGCGGCGGGATGCTCTCGGCCTTGGCCTGTTCGAAGATGCACTCGAGCTGTTCGAGGGTCAGCATCCGCTCATAGGGATACGTGGCCACCTGGGTACGGCGCAGCTGGGTAACGTGTGCGCCACAACCCAGCACTTCACCCAGATCGTCCACCAGGGAGCGAATGTAGGTGCCTTTGCTACAGTGCACTTCCAGCTTGACCTCATCCCCTTCAAAGCTGATGAGCTTGAGCTCGAACACTGTGATGGGGCGGGCTTCCCGCTCGATCTCTATGCCTTCACGGGCATATTCGTAGAGCGGGCGACCGTTGTGCTTGAGGGCCGAGTACATGGACGGCACCTGCATGATGGGGCCGCGGAACTGGTCCAGCGACTCGATCAGGGTACCCAGGGCCACGTTCACCGGACGGGTGGAGACCACCTCGCCGTCGGAGTCGCTGGTGTTGGTGCGCTCGCCCAGCTTGGCGGTCACCTCATAGCGCTTGTCCGCCTCCAGCAGATACTGGGAGAACTTGGTGGCCTCGCCGAGACAGATCGGCAGCATGCCGGTCGCCAGCGGATCCAGGGCGCCGGTGTGACCGGCCTTGGCTGCGTTGTAGATACGCTTGACCTTCTGCAACACATCGTTGGAGGTCAGACCGGTCGGCTTGTCCAGCAGCAGGATGCCGTGTACGTCACGACCCTTGAAACGGCGTCTACGAGACATCTCAGGCTTTATCCTCAGTTGTATCATCCGGTGCGGCTTCGTCTTCTTCACGGCCGGCTTCGGCCATGCGACGCTTGTCGTCACGCACTGTGTTGGACACCAGGTTGGAGATGCGCATCCCCTCGACCAGGGTCTGGTCGTAGTAGAAGCGCAGCTCGGGCACCACCCGCAGGCGCATGGCGCTGCCAAGCAGGCTGCGGATGTAGCCGGCCGCTTCGGTCAGGCCCTTGAGCCCTTCCGCGATGCGCTCGGCATCGATATCCAGCTGCAAGAAGGTGACATAAACCTTGGCATAGTTGAGGTCCTTGGACACTTCCACGTCCGAGACGGTTACCATGCCGATGCGCGGGTCCTTGACCTCACGCTGCAAGATCAGCGCGATTTCGCGCTGGATCTGCTGGCCGACCCTGTTGGTCCGGCTGAATTCTCTGGCCATATTCTATCCTGCGATAAAAGGGGGCCGCAGCCCCCTATTTTGTCTAACTGTCGGCTTACAGAGTCCGTTGAATTTCAATGGTCTCGTAAACTTCGATCTGGTCGCCTTCGCGTACGTCGTTGTAGTTCTTGACCGCGATACCACACTCGTAACCGTTGCGGACTTCGTTGACGTCATCCTTGAAGCGACGCAGGGATTCCAGCTCGCCTTCATAGATAACCACGTTGTCACGCAGAACACGGATACGGTTGGAACGCTTGACCACACCTTCGGTAACCATACAGCCGGCAACGGCGCCAAACTTGGGTGACTTGAAGACGCTACGCACTTCAGCCAGACCGATGATTTCCTGACGATACTCAGGAGCCAGCTTGCCGCTCATGGCCTGCTTCACTTCGTCGATCAAATCATAGATGACGGAGTAATAACGCAGATCCAGGCTCTCGGATTCGATGACCTTGCGCGCAGAAGCGTCGGCACGGACGTTGAAGCCCACCAGGATGGCGCTGGAAGCCGCAGCCAGAGTGGCGTCGGTTTCGGTGATGCCACCAACACCCGAGCCCACGATCTTGACTTTGACTTCGTCGGTAGAGAGCTGGACCAGCGCATCGCAAATGGCTTGCACCGAACCCTGTACGTCGGCCTTGATCACCACGTTCACTTCGGACACTTCGCCCTCGGTCATGTTGGCGAACATGTTTTCCAGCTTGGCCTTCTGCTGGCGAGCCAGCTTGACGTCGCGGAACTTGCCCTGACGATAGAGCGCCACTTCACGGGCTTTCTTCTCGTCACGTACAACAGTGGCTTCGTCACCGGCAGACGGCACCCCGGACAGACCCAGGATTTCGACCGGCAGGGACGGACCCGCTTCCTTGATCTCGCGACCCAGTTCGTCACGCATGGCACGAATACGACCGTATTCCAGACCACACAGTACGATGTCGCCCTGACGCAGAGTACCTTCTTGTACCAGCACTGTGGCAACCGGACCACGACCTTTGTCCAGGAAGGACTCGATCACGACGCCGCTGGCCATGCCATCGACTACCGCTTTCAGTTCCAGCACTTCGGACTGGATCAGGATGGCTTCCAGCAGATCGTCGATACCTTCGCCTGACTTGGCAGAAACATGGACGAACTGGCTATCGCCACCCCAGTCTTCTGACATGACGTTGTAACGGGCCAGCTCGGTCTTGACGCGATCCGGATCCGCTTCAGGCTTGTCGATCTTGTTGACCGCAACCACGATGGGTACTTCAGCCGCCTTGGCGTGCTGGATGGCTTCGATGGTCTGCGGCATGACGCCGTCATCGGCAGCAACAACCAGAACGACGATATCGGTCGACTTGGCACCACGAGCACGCATGGAGGTAAACGCAGCGTGACCCGGAGTATCCAGGAAGGTGATCATGCCACTGTCTGTTTCGACGTGGTAAGCACCGATGTGCTGGGTAATACCACCGGCTTCGCCAGCAGCGACCTTGGCTTTACGGATGTAGTCGAGCAGCGAGGTCTTGCCGTGGTCGACGTGGCCCATGATGGTCACGACAGGAGCACGGGACTTGGCTTCGGAGGTCTCGTCACGATCGGACAGTACCGCCTCTTCCAGTTCGTTCTCACGGCGCAACACCACCTTGTGACCCATCTCTTCGGCGACCAGCTGAGCTGTCTCCTGATCGATCACCTGGTTGATGGTGGCCATGGCGCCCATCTTCATCATCGCCTTGATGACTTCAACACCCTTGACGGCCATCTTGTTGGCCAGTTCGGCTACAGTGATGGTTTCGCCGATGACAACGTCACGGTTAACCACAGCTGCGGGCTTGTTGAAGCCGTGCTTCATGGCGTTGGGCATGGCCATCTTGCCGCGCTTGCCTTTGCGGGCACGCGGGTTGCGGGAGTCGCGATCGTCTTCACGACGACCGGCCTTTTTCGGGGCCTTGACCGCTGCAGCAGCCGTGCGACGACTGGTCTCTTCCTTCCGGTCCAACTCGTCTTCTGCGGCTTGCGCATGCTTGTTGGTGGTCAGATGATAGTCACTGCTCTCTTTGGCGCGAGCAGCTTCTTCTTCAGCCCAGCGAGGGCCGTTCTGTTCCGCCATGAGACGAGCCTCTTCGGCTTTCTTGGCGGCGAGTTCTTCTGCTTTTTGCAAAGCTGTTTGTTCCTGTTGGCGCTTCAGTTCTTCTGCTTCGCGCTTGGCCATCTTTTCTGCCTCTTGCTGAGCTGTGCTACTGGCTGCTTTGGCGGGCTGTGGAGCCTGTCGAGCCTTTGATTGTGCCTCGATCCGCGCCTTTTCCTCAGCTTCACGACGAGCCTGCTCAGCCTCACGGCGAGCCTTCTCTTCAGCATCGAGACGAACCTTGTTCTCGGCCTCGCTACGAGCTTTTTCTTCTGCTTCCAAACGCGCTGTTTCCTCGGCTTCCGCCTGGCGCTGTTCATCTTCCAGCGCCGAGCGTTTTACATAGGTGCGAGTCTTGCGCACTTCAACCTGCACTTCCTTGTTCTTGCCGCCAGTCCCCTGAACACTGATGGTGCTCTTGGTCTTGCGCTGCAAAGTCATGCGGGCTGGTGCGGTGATCTCGTCACCTCCATGCTGTTTTTTCAAGTGGGCCAGCAGAGTCTGTTTTTCAGACTCGCTGACGAGGTCGTCGGCCTTGCTCTTGCTGATACCGGCATCGACAAACTGCTGGAGAAGACGATCAACCGGCGTGTCGATGTCAGTGGCAAGTTGTTTGACTGATACTTCTGCCATTCATTTTCCTCCGTTTGATCTTATTCAGACTGCTCTTCTCCGAACCAACAGATATTGCGAGCAGCCATAATCAGCTCACCGGCTTTCTCAGCGGTCAGCTCTTCAATGTCGGCAAGGTCGTCGATACCTTGCTCTGCCAAATCTTCCAGGGTGCCGACACCACGCGCGGCCAGGGCATATGCCATGTCGCGACCGAGGCCAGCCAGATTGAGCAGGTCTTCGGAAGGCTCTACGCCGTCCAAGGATTCTTCTTTGGCCAGGGCCTTGGTGGTCAGGACATCCTTGGCACGCTTGCGCAGCTCTTCCACCATGTCTTCGTCCAGACCGTCGATGGCCAGCAGCTCATTGACGGGTACGAAGGCGATCTCTTCCAGAGTCGAGAAGCCTTCTTCCATCAGCAGACCGGCGAAATCGTCGTCGATGTCCAGGGCGCTGGTGAACAGGGTCAGGATGCGATCGTTCTCGGCCTGGTGCTTGGAGCGCATGTCCTCGACGGTCATGACGTTCAGCTCCCAACCGGTCAGCTGGGAAGCCAGACGCACGTTCTGACCGTTGCGACCGATGGCCTGGGCCAAGTTGGCGGCTTCCACGGCGATATCCATGGTGTGGTTGTCTTCATCCACTATGATGGAGGCCACATCGGCCGGCGCCATGGCATTGATCACGTATTGTGCGGGGTTGTCATCGTACAACACTATGTCGGCACGCTCACCGCTCAGCTCGGCAGAGACAGCTTGCACACGAGCACCACGCATACCGATACAGGCACCGATCGGGTCGATACGACGATCGTTGGTCTTGACGGAGATCTTGGCGCGGGAGCCCGGGTCACGGGCGGCGCCCATGATTTCGATCATCTCTTCACCGATTTCCGGTACTTCGATGCGGAACAGCTCTTTCAGGAAGTCCGGGCTGGAGCGGCTGACGAACAGCTGGGAACCACGGGCTTCTGGACGCACGGCGTAGAGCAGACCACGAATACGGTCGCCCGGACGGAAGGTCTCGCGCGGCAGCATGTCGTCACGGAAGATCACGGCCTCGGCATTGCTGCCCAGATCCAGAATCACGTTGTCACGATTGCTCTTCTTGACCACACCGCTGATGATGGTGCCTTCCTTGTCCTTGAACTGGTCAACGACTTGGGAACGCTCGGCTTCGCGCACTTTCTGCACGATAACCTGCTTGGCGGTCTGGGTGGTGATACGGTCGAAGGTAACAGAATCAATCTGATCTTCTACATAGTCACCGAGCTGGATCTCGGGCTGCTCGATCTGAGCGGCTTCGAGGGTGATTTCACCGTACGGGTTCTCCATTGCAGCCTGATCGGCCACAACAACCCAGCGACGATAGGTTTCGTAGTCACCGGTCTTGCGATCGATTTCAACCCGAACTTCAATCTCGCCTTCATATTTTTTCTTGGTCGCAGTCGCCAGCGCAGTCTCCAGAGCCTGGAAAATCTTCTCGCGGGGTACCGCCTTCTCGTTGGATACAGCGTCAACGACCAGCAAAATCTCTTTATTCATATCCGATAGCCTCGTTAACCAAAGTTCGGCACTATGTTCGCTTTTTGGATATTGGTGAAAGCCAACACGTCGTCCTTACCATCTACTGTCAGGGTGATCATGTCGCCTTGCACAGCTTTGATTACGCCTTTGAACTTGCGGCGGTTATTTGTTGCCATCCGCAGCTGCACTGCCGCCTCTTGGCCAACGTATTTTTCGAACTGGGCAACCTTGAACAGCGGACGATCCAGACCAGGGGAGGATACTTCCAGGAAGTATTCTTCTGTGATGGGATCTTCGACATCCATGATGGCGCCAACCTGATGGCTGACTTCAGCACAGTTTTCGACAGTCACACCATTCTCGCCGTCGATAAAGACACGCAAAGTGGAGTGGTTACCCGCGCGGATAAACTCAATACCCCAAAGTTCAAAACCCAAGGCAACGACCGGAGCCTCGAGCAGATCGGTCAAACGTTGTTCCAACGTAGCCAAAGTCACCCTCCGAAAAACAAAAAAAGGGCATAAAGCCCAGATAGATATCGATTCAGAGTAAATCGCACATAACAAAAAGCCCCGATGTCAAATCGGGGCTTGGCGCTTTACCCTGATTGTCGCCTCGCAGCGACCGCCTTCCTGAGCGTAGGAAATGCGTGAAATTTGGTTGCGGGGGCCGGATTTGAACCGACGACCTTCGGGTTATGAGCCCGACGAGCTACCATGCTGCTCCACCCCGCGTCCGAAATCGTGCGAGATTATAGCCAGTTCATTCTCTTCATACAAGACTGAGTGACTATAATACACTCGGTTACCCGAGTTCACTGCTTAATTGGTGCCGTGGGCGGGACTCGAACCCGCACACCCTAGAGCACTACCCCCTCAAGATAGCGTGTCTACCAATTCCACCACCACGGCAAAACTCACTTATTGGGGAACGTCAGTATCTTTGTTTACTGGCGCTTTGGTCTGCTCAACCTGTTCGGTTTGTTGCAAATTTTCCCATTCACTACCCTGTTTTACCTTGTGGCTGGACATAGAGCCAAGCACCAAACTAATCAGAAAGAACAGAGTAGCCAAAACTGCTGTTGTTCGGGTCAGGAAACTGCCTGAACCACCGGAGCCGAATACGGTATTCGATGCCCCTGCGCCGAAGGAGGCGCCCATGTCAGCCCCTTTACCTTGCTGAATCATCACCAGACCAATCAGAGCCAGTGAAACCAGCAGATAAACGACTAAAAGAATTTCGTACATTTAACTTGCACCCTTTGCCGCTTCAACAATTCCTAAAAACGTCTTGTCATCGAGGCTTGCTCCACCAATCAGGCCGCCGTCAACGTCGGGCTGGGCAAACAAATCTCTCGCATTGGTCGGTGTCACGCTCCCACCATAGATGATTCTAACTTTCTCACCTATTACCGGAGTATCCTCCGCCAAGCGACCGCGTATAAAGGAATGAACCTCTTGTGCCTGCTCGGGTGTGGCGCATTTACCTGTACCTACAGCCCAAATCGGCTCGTAGGCGATGATAGCATTATCGAAAGCCATCGCGCCATTTTTCTCTATGACGATGTCCAACTCTTCAGCAATCACCTCGAAGGCTCTTCTCGCTTGCCTCGCTGCACCTGACTCACCCAAACAGAGGATGGGGATCAAGCCTGCCGCTCTGGCTGCCGCAAACTTCTCTGCGACGATAAAGCTGGTCTCACCAAAGAGACGCCTGCGCTCGGAGTGCCCTACCAGTACGTAACGACACCCGGCCTCAACCAGCATCTCACACGAGACTTCACCCGTATAAGCGCCTTGTCGGTGCTGACTCACATTCTGAGCCCCCAACTTCATTGCCTTTTGCTCGTTGAGCAGTGCGGCGGCGAAGTCGAGATGCACATGGGATGGACACAAGACCACATCTACTTGCTCATCAATACCTTTCAGGCATTGGCCAGTAAACTGCTCTAACTGCGACCTACTGCCGTGTAACTTCCAGTTGGCTGCTACAAACGGCTTGCGATGTCCCATCGGCAACTCCCTTGCGAAAGCGGGGCTGATAATATCCAGAGGATTGTCAGCTGACAAGTGCTATTTTTGAATTTTCGAATCGTTTGAACAAGATACAACCAGGGCGGCTAAAAAGCCGCCCTTTTTGTTCATTAAAACGCCGATTCAACCTGTTGTGCAATGCGCTGGGCCATGTCGCGCACCTGTTGCTCATGTTCACCTTCCACCATGACCCGGATCAGGGGTTCGGTGCCGGATTTACGCAGCAATACGCGACCACGGCCGGCCAGCTCCTGTTCCACCTTGGCGACTTCCTGGTTGACGGCGTCAGCCGCCAGCGGATCCTTGCCCTCGGCGAAACGGACGTTCACCAGCACCTGCGGGAACTTGCTCATGCCGGAGCGCAGCTTGGCCAGCGGCATCTCGGCGGTGCAGATGGCCATCAGCACCTGCAGGGCGGCGACTATGCCATCCCCTGTCGTGGTCTGATCCAGGCAGATGATGTGACCTGAGTTTTCACCCCCGATACGCCAGCCCTTCTCATTCATCATCTCCAGCACATAGCGGTCACCCACTTTGGCCCGGGCAAACGGGATCCCCAGGGTCTGCAACGCCAGCTCCAGCCCCATGTTGGCCATCAGAGTACCGACCACACCGCCTTTGAGACGGCCGTTGCGCAGGGCATCGCGGGCAATGATGTAAAGGATCTCGTCGCCGTCGATGATGTAACCGGTGTGATCAACCATGACCAGACGATCGCCGTCACCATCGAATGCCACGCCCAGGTCTGCCTTGCACTCCAGCACCTTGGCCGCCAGCGCGTCGGGAGCGGTAGAACCGACCCCGTCGTTGATGTTGAGACCATCCGGGCTGCAGCCGATGGCAATCACCTCGGCGCCCAGCTCGCGGAAGACGGAAGGAGCTATGTGGTAGGTTGCGCCATTGCCGCAGTCGACCACCATTTTCAACCCTTCCAGACTCAGGTTGGATGGGAAGGTGCTCTTGCAGAACTCGATATAGCGGCCAGCAGCATCCTCGATACGCACGGCTTTGCCCAAATCGGCGGACTCGACACACTTGATCTCGTGATCCAGCTCGGCCTCGATAGCCATTTCCACATCATCCGGCAACTTGGTACCGTCAGCGGAGAAAAACTTGATGCCGTTGTCATAGAAGGGATTGTGTGAGGCGCTGATTACGATACCGGCCTCGGCACGGAAGGTGCGGGTCAGGTAGGCAACGGCCGGGGTGGGCATGGGGCCCATCAGAATAGCCTTGAGGCCGGCAGCAGAGAGGCCGGCTTCCAGCGCTGATTCCAGCATGTAGCCAGAGATGCGGGTATCTTTGCCGATCAGCACCTTCTTGGTGCCCTTCTTGGAGAGCACCTTGCCTGCTGCCCAACCCAGCTTCATCACGAAATCAGGGGTGATCGGAAATTCGCCAACCTTGCCGCGGACACCATCGGTGCCGAAATACTTTCTTGCCATTATCTGTTCTCGTTTTTTATTTGGATATGAAATCTTGTCCCGTCATTACCATCCAGCCAGCGCGCAGGGCATCCATGGTCTCTCGCACATCGTGCACCCGGATGATCCGGGCGCCATGTTGCATCCCGATCAGCGCGCAGGCCAGGCTGCCGGCCAACCGATCATCAACCGGTCGGCCAAGCAGGTGGCCTATCATAGACTTTCGCGACATCCCGACCAAGAGCGGAAGCTGGTAATCGAGCAACTTGCTCTGCTGTGCCAGTAGTTGATAGTTGTGTGCCAGCGTCTTGCCAAAGCCGTAGCCCGGGTCCAGCAACAACTGCTGGCGCTGGATCCCGGCTGCCAGACAGGCGGCAATACGCTCATCGAAGAAAGCCCTCACCTCCCCCAGCAGGTCATCATAATGGGGTTCCGCCTGCATGGTTCTCGGCTGGCCTTGCATGTGCATCAGACACACTGGTACGTCAGCTTCTGCGGCAACCGCCAGGGCGCCGGGCTCAAGCAGCGCCCTGACATCATTGATGAGATGGGCTCCCGCCTTGCAACCTTCGCGCATCACGGCAGCCTTGGAGGTATCGAGGGATATCATCACATCCAGCTCGGCGACCAGCCGTTCGACCACGGGGATCACCCTGTCCAGCTCTTCCTGTTCGCTCACGTCAGGGGCGCCAGGACGGGTCGACTCGCCACCAATATCGATAAGTGTTGCCCCGTCAGAGACCATCTGACGCGCATGGACCATCGCCCGTTCAATCTGATTGAAATGACCGCCATCGGAGAAGGAGTCTGGGGTGACATTGAGGATCCCCATGACATGGGGGCGTTCGAGGGAGAGGCTGAGCCCTTTGCTGATTAGCTGCATCTTCACTTCCATTTGCACAAAGAAAAACCCCGGGACCAGCCCGGGGTTTGCATCATTACAATTTATTTGGCCGGGAGATCATTGGCCTTGTCGATATCGACATCAGCCACCTGCTCAACCTCGGTCACAGCCGGTTTGGCATCCTCTGCGACAGTAGCACCACCTGACGGGGTATCGCTGTGCTCATCATGCCAGTTGCTCGGAGCACGCACCTCGCGACGGGCCATCAGATCGTCGATCTGCTTGGCGTCGATGGTTTCGTACTTCATCAGCGCATCTTTCATGGTGTGCAATACGTCCATGTTGTCCAGCAAGATCTGCTTGGAGCGGGCGTAATTGCGATCGATAACCTGCTTGACCTCTGCATCAATGACTCGCGCGGTGTCGTCGGACATGTGCTTGGCCTTGGCCATGCTGCGACCGAGGAACACTTCGCCGTCTTCTTCTGCATAGAGCATAGGGCCGAGACGCTCGGACATGCCCCATTGGGTCACCATCTTGCGGGCGATGTCGGTCGCACGCTCGATGTCGTTGGACGCACCGGTAGATACCTTTTCGGCACCGTAGATCAGCTCTTCCGCCAGACGACCACCGTACAGGCTGGAGATCATGGACTCCAGGTGCTGCTTGGAGTGGCTCCAGCGATCCTGCTCGGGCAGGTACATGGTCACACCCAGCGCACGACCGCGCGGTATGATGGAAACCTTGTAGACAGGGTCATGATCCGGCACAAGACGACCTATGATGGCGTGACCCGCCTCATGGTAAGCCGTCATTTCCTTCTCGGACTCCTTCATCACCATGGAACGGCGTTCCGCCCCCATCATGATCTTGTCCTTCGCCTTCTCGAACTCGGCCATGGAAACCACACGGCGGCTCTCACGGGCAGAGAAGAGCGCAGCTTCGTTGACCAGGTTGGCGAGATCAGCACCGGAGAAACCCGGAGTACCACGTGCAATCACGGCTGCATTGACATCATCTGCCAATGGCACCTTGCGCATGTGCACTTTCAGGATCTGCTCGCGACCACGCACATCCGGCAGACCGACCACAACCTGACGGTCGAAACGACCCGGACGCAGCAAGGCCGGATCCAGTACGTCAGGACGGTTGGTGGCAGCGATGACGATGACGCCTTCATTGCCTTCAAAACCATCCATCTCGACCAGCATCTGGTTCAGGGTTTGCTCGCGCTCATCGTGACCACCGCCAAGACCCGCGCCACGCTGGCGACCGACCGCATCGATTTCATCGATGAAGATGATGCAGGGGGACGACTTCTTGGCCTGTTCAAACATGTCACGTACCCGGGAGGCACCGACACCCACAAACATTTCGACGAAATCAGAACCCGATATGGTGAAGAAAGGCACCTTGGCCTCGCCCGCTATGGCCTTGGCCAAAAGGGTCTTACCGGTACCGGGAGGACCTACCAACAGTACGCCGGTCGGGATCTTGCCACCCAGTTTCTGGAACTTGCTCGGGTCGCGCAGATAGTCGACCAGCTCTTTCACCTCATCTTTGGCTTCATCGCAGCCTGCGACGTCAGCAAAAGTGGTCTTGATCTGATCTTCGCTCATCAGGCGAGCCTTGCTCTTGCCAAACGACATGGCACCCTTGCCGCCGCCGCCCTGCATCTGACGCATGAAGAAGACCCAGACACCGATCAGCAGCAGCATCGGGAACCAGGAGATGAAGATAGAGGTCAGCAAAGACGGCTCTTCCGGCTTCTCACCCATCACTTTGACATTGTGATTGAGCATGTCGTTGAGCAGCTGGGGATCCGGCGCCGGTATGATGGTGGTGAAACGTTCACCAGTGCGCTTGACGCCATTAATGACCTTGCCATCCATCCGCACTTCACGGATCTGCTCTTGGGTCACTTCTTTAACGAAGCTGGAATAGTCCAGCTGGCGACTGGTGGTATCGCTGGGGCTGAAGCTATTGAACACCGACATCAACACGACGGCGATGACCAGCCACAGGATTAGGTTTTTCGCCATGTCACTCAAATCAATGACCTCGCAGACTGACAGTTAACGATGAAGGTTAGGGTACTACAGTTTAAAACCGGTAGCCACAATGTAGACTTCTCGTGAACGAGCACGAGACGAGTCTGGTTTACGAATCTTGACAGCAGAGAAAAGCTTACGAATTTCATTGAGATAGGCATCGAACCCCTCTCCCTGGAATACCTTCACCACGAAGCTGCCATTAGTGCGTAACACTTGATTGCACATGTCGAGCGCGAGCTCGATCAAGTACATGGCGCGGGCCTGATCCACCTGTTGGGTGCCACTCATATTGGGCGCCATATCAGACATGACCACGTCCACTTTGTCCGGACCAACCCGGTCCAGCAAAGCGCCGAGTACAGTCTCCTCCCGAAAGTCCCCTTGCAGGAAATCGACACCGGCAATGGGATCCATCGGCAAAATATCACAGGCGATGACTCGCCCATTGTCACCCACCTGCTCAACGGCGAACTGGGACCAGCCACCTGGGGCTGCCCCCAGATCCACGACCGTCATGCCGGTGCGAAGCAATTTGTCCTTGCCCTGAATTTCATCAATTTTGAAAACAGCGCGGGAACGCAGCCCCAATTTCTGGGCTTTTTTGACGTATTGATCGTCGAAATGTTCTTTTAACCAGCGGGTTGAGCTGGGGGAACGTTTTTTCTGGGTCATGATTATCGACTTTAAAAAACCACAAGGGTTATTAGTATTAAGGGCTAAGTGGGGGTAGAATACGCCCCTTTCAACCCTGACTTATGAAGAAATTGCCATGATTCTCAACAATAAACAGAAACAGTACCTCAAGGGCCTTGCCCACAGTCTGAAGCCCGTTGTCCTCTTGGGTCAACATGGCCTGACCGAAGGTGTACTGGCCGAGATCGATCTGGCGCTGAACCACCACGAGCTGATCAAGGTTAAGGTTGCGTCTGAAGATCGTGAGATGAAACAACTGGTTATGGATGCAATTGTCCGTGAAACCGGCGCGGTCAAGGTACAGAGTATCGGCCACGTGCTGACTATCTACCGTCAGGCCAACGAGCCGAAAATCCAGCTGCCCCGCAAGTAACAGGAAAGAGCCTCGCTCTTTCCTTCATTTCCCTTCTTCCCAAGTCGCTTGCCAAAGTAGTCGCCAGGCCCTTAACCTGCGATGAATACTCTTGGATACCCGCTATGGATCACCATCAGATTCTCACCGAAGATGAACTGGCCATGCTACGGGACTTGGGGAGCGATCAGGAGATGGCCGCCGGACAATCCCTGAGCGGTTATCTCGCCACTCCCTTGCTCGGGCTGTTGCAACGCGCCGATCAGCTGGTACTCGAAGCCCGCTTTGCCGGGCATCAACTCCGCTTTCCGCTGCGCTTCACTCAGGGAGACGATGGCTTTGTCGAACCACGCATCGCCGCGCCCGTCATCAAGGAGCTGGGTTACCCCCATCTGCGCGCCTGGCGCCTGGATGAAAAGGCCCGCTTCAAGGTGGCCGAAACCGAATATCTGGTACACAGTCTGTCGCTGGATGGGCTTGTCGTGGAAGGCTTGCCGACCAAACTGACCGTCGGCACCACTCTCAGCGGTACCCTGCTCATTCATGAACTGGCCCCGCTCCCCCTCTGCGCCGAGCTGGTCAGGCATATCCATCAGCGCAATGGCGTACAGGGCTGGGCACTCCACTTCCAGATGGCCAAGCCGGACTTGGAACGACTGCGAAGCTGGATGTTCCAGCGCCATCAGGATGCGTTCACCCAGGCTTACCAACCCCGCTAAATACAAACAGGGGAGCCGTGCTCCCCTGTTTCAGGCATCACCTCACATCAGAGGTAGGCGACGGCCAGGATCTCGTATTCCACATCGCCAGCCGGCGTCTTGACGATGACGACATCGTCCACTTCCTTGCCGATCAAGGCTCGGGCAATGGGCGAGTTCACGGAGATCATGTTCTGTTTGATGTCCGATTCGTCATCACCCACGATACGGTAGACTACTTCTTCTTCCGTTTCGCTCTTGAGCAGAGTCACGGTCGCACCGAAGATGACGCGACCATTGTTGGCAATCTTGGTGACATCGATCACCTGGGCATTAGAGAGCTTGCTCTCAATTTCCTGAATGCGGCCTTCACAGAAGCCTTGCTGTTCACGGGCGGCATGGTATTCGGCGTTTTCTTTCAGATCGCCATGTTCACGGGCATCTGCAATCGCTTCGATTATCTGCGGACGAAGCTCGCTCTTCAGATAGTCGAGCTCTTCGCGCAGCTTTTCCGCGCCGCGAACAGTCATCGGAGTATGATTCATAGTCGAAACCTGGGTTGCTTGAAAAAGAGAAGCTGCGGCAATCAAAGAGAGCCGCAGCTATCGGTTCGGATGGGGCATCTTAATATGAAGCCAGCACAAAATCCATGTCAGTCCCTGCGAGCGGGATCGCGCTTTGCACTCAATTCTGCTTGGGCTCAGAGACGCCAATCGGGGCCGACACTGTCGGTTTGCCCTGCATGATGGAGATCTCCACTCGCCGGTTCATACGCCGATTGTCCGGATTGGTGTTGGGCACCAGGGGCTGGGAGTCGGCCATGCCTTGCACCACCAACCGTTTACCGTCAAAGCCAGGCACCTTGATCATCTGGTGAGCCACAGCCACCGCACGCTGGGATGAGAGATCCCAGTTCGATTGAAACAGCTCATTTTCGGTCGCTATGTTGTCGGTATGGCCCGACACGGTTATCTCGCCTGGCACATCTTTCAACAAGCTGGCGACTTTGCGAATAACCGGCCAGAACTGGGGTTGCAAGAAAGCCGAACCGGCCGGGAAGGCGGCTTTCTCACGGATCCGGATGATAATCTGCTGACCAAGGGCTTCCACCTCGATGGCGCCATCTTGAATCTGGGCTTTCATCTGCTCGGCCAGCGCCTTCGCCAGTGCATTTGACTGCTCTTGCTGCTTCTGTGCTTCCTGCTGCTTTTGCGCCTCTTGCTGGGTATCGCCACCACTCAACTGCCCATCAGTCTTGTCATGCCCCCCCGCCTGATCGGCGTCGCCTGGCTGAAAATCAAGCTCTGTCTGGGTCATGTCGATGGTCTGCTGCATGATGGTATCGATAGGGGTCGGCTCGGGGCGACCCGGCCTGAACTCCTGAGCGATGACGGAAGTTCCCTTGGGAATGTCTTTCACTTCCAGAATGCTCTGCACACCAAAAGCATTTCTCATAGAACCGGCGATCTGCTTGAACTTGAGTACATCCATCTCGGCAAAAGAGAGCAGCAGTACGAAGAAACACATCAGCAATGACATGAGATCGGCGAAGGTCCCCATGTATGCGGGGAGACCGGGAGGCGGACACTTGCATTTTGCCATGGCGAAGATTACTCCGTTGCCTGCTCACGCTTGGATTGATGCAGATAATTCTTGAGCAGGGACTCTATCACCCTGGGGTTCTGACCATCCTGGATCCCCATGATGGCATCGAGGATAAGCGAGCGACTGAGTCGTTCTTCCGAATTGCGCAAATCAAGCTTGTCCGCGATGGGAATGGCAAACATGTTGGCAAGGATGGCCCCATAAAGGGTGGTCAACAAGGCAACCGCCATGGCAGGCCCGATGGATTTGGGATCACTCATGTTGGAAAGCATGGCAACAAGCCCCACCAGAGTACCTATCATGCCCATGGCGGGGCCCAAGTCCCCCAGCGCCCGAAAGACCTTGATGGCATTGGTGTGCCGCTCCTCGGTGAGGTCTATGTCTTTTTCCATCACAGATCTCACCACGTCCGCATCATGACCATCGACCAGCATGTCGATCCCCTTTTTCATGAAGGTATTGGGGATCTCGGCAGCTTCCAGTGCAAGAAAGCCCCCTTTGCGAGCCGCATCGGCCAGCTCGACGGACTTGAGGATCAAGTCATCGAGTTTGTCGCCCTTGTACATGAAGGCCTTGCCAGCGACCTTGAATGCCATAAAAAACTGGCCGATGTTGAACTTCATCATGCCAATAAAAATTGAGCCCATAAAAGTGATCAGAATGGAGGGAACATCCACAAACATGCCGACGCCACCACCCAGCACCATGGCATAACCCACCACCCCAAAGCCGAGCACTATGCCTATCAGACTGCCTAGATCCACGTCCCTACTCCTGTCACCGGTTCTGATGTCTATGATAGTTTGTTGAATTTTCTGCTATTACGCACCAAGCGGCAAGGGCCACCATATTTTTCCTTACCCACAAGATGGCTTATTATCGGCCACTTTTCCGAGAGTTTAAGCCGACTGCGCTTTTCTGCCTCCCCCCTGTGCGTCGTCGATGTTAAGATAAGCCGTTTTTTTCAATCCCCGAGGATGAACATGGCCAGTAAGAAAATCGACCGCCTGAGTTTTGATGCCACTCTGGAAGAGCTGGAAACCATAGTTCATCAACTGGAACAAGGTTCCTTACCGCTGGAAGAGGCACTCAAGCAATTCGAACAGGGTGTCCATCTGGTACGGGCTGGGCAGCAGAAGCTGGAGCAGGCCGAACAGAAGATCCAGATCCTGCTGACTCAGGCCGATGGCACTGAGCAAGCGGTCCCCTTCCAGCCAGAGCAAGGAGAGGAATGAGTGACGCTGGACGATTTTTCCCGTCTGCATCGGCAACGTATTGACGACTGTCTGTCTGCACAACTTGAATCCTTGCCCGCCATGGCCCCGCGTCTGCGCGATGCCATGAGTTACGGCCTGCTGCTAGGCGGCAAGCGGGTGCGCCCTTTTTTAGTCTATGCCGTGGGTGAAATGCTGGGCGTCAAACGCGAGCTGCTGGACGGCCCTGCCGCGGCTGTGGAGTGCATCCATGCCTACTCGCTGCTGCACGACGATCTGCCCGCCATGGACAACGATGACTTGCGTCGTGGTCAACCGACAGTACACAAGGCATTTGATGAAGGCACCGCCATCCTTGCCGGTGATGCCTTGCAGACCCTGGCCTTCTCCATTCTGGCAGATCATCCCCTGCCCGACCGGCTTCTGGCCAACCGGGTACGTATGCTAAGCACCTTGGCCCGCGCCTCCGGCTACCTTGGCATGTGTGGCGGACAGGCACTGGATCTGCAGGCCGAAGGCCGCCAGATCAGCCTCCCCGAGCTGGAGCAGGTGCATCGCCACAAGACTGGCGCCCTGATCGAATGCGCCGTGGCACTCGGTGCCCTGTGCAAGGCCGACGTAGACGACACCACACTGGCGGCGCTGCAAACATACGCGGCAGCCATAGGGCTCGCTTTCCAGGTACAGGATGACATCCTCGACATCACAGGGGATACAGTGACACTGGGCAAGCCACAAGGCTCTGATCTGGCACAGGAAAAAAGTACCTATCCGGCCCTGCTCGGACTCGACAATGCCCGTGAGCTGGCTCGCGAACTGCACGGTAAAGCCTTAACAGCCTTGCAATCTTTGCCCTACAATACCGACATTCTGGAAGCGTTTGCCGATTACATCATTGAGCGAACCCACTAAACGCTGGATAACAGTAACAATATGAGCGTTGATATAAGCAATTTCCCCAACCTGGCCCTCGCGGATACGCCGGTCGAGTTGCGATCCCTGCCCTACGAACGGCTGCCGCTGCTGTGCAACGAACTGCGTGAATATCTGCTGCGTTCGGTGAGTCGCTCCAGTGGTCATCTCGCCTCCGGGCTCGGCACCGTCGAGCTGACGGTAGCGCTGCACTACGTCTACAACACCCCGTTCGATCGCCTGGTGTGGGACGTGGGTCATCAGGCCTATCCCCACAAGATCCTGACCGGGCGTCGCGACCGGATGCAAAGCATTCGTCAGAAAGACGGCCTGCACCCCTTCCCCTGGCGCGGCGAGAGCGAGTATGACGTGCTCTCGGTCGGTCACTCCAGCACCTCCATAGGTGCGGCGCTCGGCATGGCCGTTGCCGCCGAGAGCGAGGGCCTGGGTCGCAAGGTGGTGGCAGTGATTGGTGACGGCGCCATCACCGCCGGCATGGCATTCGAGGCGCTCAATCACGCCGGCGATGTCCACAAGGACATGTTGGTGGTGCTCAACGACAACGAGATGTCCATCTCCGAGAATGTGGGGGCGCTGAACAACCATCTGGCCCGCATCATGTCTGGCAAGCTCTACACCACTATCCGCGAAGGCGGCAAGAAGGTGCTGGCGGGGCTGCCGCCGGTCAAGGAGCTGGCCAAACGGGCCGAAGAGCACCTCAAGGGCATGGTAGTACCCGGTACCCTGTTTGAGGAGTTCGGCTTCAACTACATAGGCCCCATCGACGGCCATGATATTGAGGCGCTGGTCGAGACCCTGCGCAACATGCGCAATCTCAAGGGCCCGCAGCTGCTGCACGTCAAGACCAAGAAGGGCAAGGGCTATGAGCCCGCAGAGAAAGACCCCATCGGTTATCACGGTGTGCCCAAGTTCGATCCGGACGAATGCACACTGCCCAAGGCGAGTGGCGGCAAGCCAAGCTTCTCCGCCATCTTCGGCCAGTGGCTGTGCGACATGGCGGCGAAAGACGAGAAGCTGGTCGGCATCACCCCCGCCATGCGCGAGGGCTCGGGGCTGGTCAAGTTCAGCCAGCAGTATCCGGATCGCTACTTCGATGTGGCTATCGCCGAACAGCATGCGGTCACCTTCGCCGCCGGCCTTGCCATCGCCGACAAGAAACCTGTGGTTGCCATCTACTCCAGCTTCCTGCAACGGGCCTATGACCAGGTGATCCATGATGTGGCGCTGCAGGCATTGCCGGTGCTGTTTGCCATCGACAGGGCTGGTCTGGTGGGTGCCGATGGGCCGACCCATCAGGGAGCATTCGACATCAGCTTCCTGCGCACCGTGCCCAACATGGTTGTCATGACCCCGTCCGACGAGAACGAGTGTCGCCAGATGCTCTACACCGGCTATCAGTGCAACCAGCCGGCTGCGGTGCGTTACCCCCGTGGCAGTGGCACAGGTATCGAGGTGCAGACCGAGATGCAGGCGCTCGAACTGGGCAAGGGCCGTGTCATTCGCGAGGGCAAAGGCACCGCCATACTGGCGTTCGGCACCCTGCTGCAGCAGGCCAGGGCTGCCGCCGAGGCGCTGAATGCCACCCTGGTGGACATGCGCTTCGTCAAGCCGATGGATGAAGCGCTGGTGCTGTCGCTTGCCGCCAGCCACGACCAGTTCGTGACCATAGAGGACAACGCCATCATGGGTGGCGCCGGCTCTGCAGTGAACGAGCTGCTGATGCGCAACAAGCAGTGCAAGCCGGTGCTCAATCTGGGCCTGCCGGATTGCTTCGTGGAGCAAGGCACCCAGGAGGAGATCTATGCGCTGCTGGGACTCGACAGCACGGGCATTCAAGCCAGCATAGAGGCCTGGCTGCAAGCCTGACGCAAGCACTGGCTGCAATCGCAAGCAATAAAGAAGGGCGCCTTATGGCGCCCTTCTTGTGTTTTCACTTCTGACCCGAGTCAACCCTTGTAGATCTTGGGGTTAAACACATCCCGCAGCCAGTCACCCAGCAGGTTGATGACCAGCACCAGCACCACCAGACAGATGCCGGGGAAGGCGGTGATCCACCAGGAGCCCGAGAAGATGTAGTTGAAGCCGACACTGATGAGCGAGCCCAGCGAAGGTTGATCCACCGGCATCCCCAATCCGAGGAAGGAGAGAGCAGCCTCGCTCATGATGGCGTTGGCCACCTGCACGGTGGAGATCACCAAGATGGGCGACAGGCAGTTCGGCAGAATGTGACGGAACATGATGCGCGGGGCACGGAACCCCATCACCTTGGCCGCTTCCACATACTCCTTCTTCTTCTCGGCAAGCACAGAGGCACGCACAGTCCGGGCATACTGGGGCCACTCGGCAATGCCGATGATCACCACCAGCATCAGGATGGCAAACTTGGAGTAGAACTCGGAGCCAAAGGTTGCCTGGAAGATGGCGGAGATGATGATGGCCACCATCATGGTGGAGAACGACAGCTGCACATCGGCAAAGCGCATCAGCAGATTGTCGATGCGGCCACCGAAGTAACCGGCGATCAGGCCAATGACGATGCCGAGCACCAGTTGCAACCCCACCGCGAACAGGCCGATGGAGAGCGAAATGCGGGCACCATAGAGGATGGTGCTCCAGATATCACGCCCCTGATTGTCGGTGCCGAGCCAGAAGCGCTCTTCGCCGCCATCCAGCCAGGAGGGTGGCAGCTCCGCATCCATCAGATCAAAACTGGTCTGGTCATAGACGTTGTGCGGTGCCAGCCAGGGTGCCAGCAGCGCCGCCAACACGAACACCACGAACACCGCAAAGCTGAACATGGCTACCTTGTCCCGCAGGAAGTAGTAGACAAAATCAGAGTTCTTGAATCGAGCCCAACGGCTTGGGCTCACAGTCACAGCGTTACTCATGCGCTTACCCCTTGGCGGTCAGGTTGACGGTCGGGTTGATGAACCCGTAGAGCAGGTCGACCAGGGTATTGGTCACCACGAAGATAAGTCCCACGAAGATGACGTAGGCGGTGATGAGCGGCGTATCGACCCGGTGGATCGCCTCAAGAAACAGGAAACCGGTTCCCGGCCACTGGAACACGCTCTCGGTCAGAATGGTGTAGGCCACCATGGTGCCGATCTGCACGCCACCGACGGTAATCACCGGCAGCATGGTGTTTTTCAGAGCGTGCTGGTAGTAGACCTTGTTGTTGTCCAGCCCCTTGGCACGGGCAAACTTCACGTACTCGGAGGAGAGCTGCTCCAGCATCTCGGAGCGTACCAGCCGGATAAACAGCGGCAGCATGATGGAGGAGAGAGAGACGGCCGGCAGTATCAGGTGCAGGATACCGTCCCAGGTGAAGAAACCCGACTCCCAGCCCAGCACATTGGCGGTCTCGCCACGGCCATAGGCCGGCAGCCAGCCAAGCTGGATGGAGAAGAGGTACATCAACATGATGGCGGTCAGGAACACAGGAATGGAGATGCCTATGCTGCTCACGGCCATGATGATCTTGGTCAGGATACTGCGCGGGCGGATCGCGGAATAGACCCCAAGCGGAATGGAGACCACTACTATGATCACGGCGGCGCCAAACACCAGCTCAAGGGTCGCTACCAGCTTGTCGAGGATCACCTCGAGGGCCGGTCGCTTGAAGAAATAGGAGGTGCCCAGATCCCCATGCACCGCATTTTTCAAGAAGCGGCTGTATTTGATGAGGAAAGGATCGTTGAGGCCCATCTTCTCGCGCAATTCGTGACGCTGGGCTTCGGAGACGGATTGTCCCACCAGCTCGCGCAACGGATCCCCCAGGTTGTCCTGGATGGAGAAGGCGACCAGGCTGATGACGAACATCACTATCACGGCCTGATAGAACCGTTTCAGCAGGAATGTAAACATGCTTGTCCTTCTACGTGGCCTGTGTCTTGGCACAGGCTTCTGTTAATGGCGGGGGTTGCCACAGGCTGGCTTCCCCCGCTCAGTCCTTCCTTGCGACTCGCTTACTTGCCGACCACCAGATCGCCGAAGTAAGGGAAGTTCATTACGTTGACGATGGGCTTGATGTCGGCGTTTTTCTTGGCGCCATACGCCAGATTTTCCCAATGGAGCGGCACATAGGCAGCATCATCGATCAACATGGCTTCCACCTTTTGCAGCATGGCAGCACGCTTGGCCGGATCTGTCTCGGCGTTGGCATCCATCACCATCTTGTCAGCTTCTGCGTTGGCATAGCCGGCGCAGTTGTACTGACCCATGCCGGTTTCGGCATTCTTGGTGAAGGTCAGGAACTCGAAGAAGTTGGCCGTATCTTCGGTATCCGAGTGCCAGCCGATCAGCTGCATGTCTGCGGCGCACTTGTCAAACTCGGGCCAGTATTGCGCCACCGGCATGGTCTTCAGATCCACCTTGATGTTGATCTTGGCCAGCATGGCGGAGACTGCCTGGGCAATCTTGACGTCGTTGACGTAACGGGCGGCCGGGGAGATGAAGCTCATCTTGAAGCCCTGCTCGTAGCCCGCTTCCTTCATCAGCGCCTTGGCCTTGGTCAGGTCATATTGGGGTACCAGCGCTTCGTTGTGACCGGCATAGCCTTTCGGGCTCAGCTGACCAGCGGGGGTACCAAAACCCTTGTTGATCTTGTCGACGATGCCCACCTGGTTGATGGCGTAGTTGATCGCCTGACGCACGCGCTTGTCTTTGAGCGCCGGGTTGGTGCTCTGGTTCAGCTCTATGATGATGGCGCGAGTACCGGACAGAGTCACCAGCTGGGTGTCTTTGCCATTCTTGACCCGTTCCAGATCGTTCGGGGCAACCGGGTAGATGACATCCACGTCCCCGCCCAGCAGGGCGGCAACACGGGTCGCATCTTCCTTGATCGGCACCAGGGTCAGGTTGTCAACGTTGCCCTTGGAGCTCTTGTCCCAGTAGTTGGCGTTGCGGGTGTACTCCAGCTTGACGCCCTGCTCGCGGAACTTGACGCTGAACGGACCCGTACCCGAGACATTGGTGGATGCATAAGAGTCACCGTTCTTGACAATCTCGGCCTTGTCTTTGCCTGCTTCCGTCTTGCCGGTATAGAACTTGGAGTCCATCGGGAAGATATAAGTGACGGTCTGCAGCACCAGGGGATAGGGCTTGTCGGTGATGATATCAACGGTGAAATCATCCACCTTCTTGATGTCGGCGATGGGGTCGAAGATGGCCTTGAAGTCCACCGAGTCTTTCAAACGCTTGACGCTCCACACCACGTCATCGGCGGTGAAGTCGTTGCCGGAGTGGAACTTGACGCCCTTGCGCAGATGGAAGCGGACTGTCTTGTCGTCGATACGCTCAAACTTCTCGGCCAGGCGCGGCTCGAACTGCAGATCCTGAGTCCAGCGCATCAGGGGATCGAACACCAGGTGGGACATCTCCAGGGTCTGACCGGAGAGCTGCTCCTGGGGATCCAGCGAGGTCGGATCAGAGGCTACGGCGACCTTGATGTCGGCGGCAGAAACGTTAAAGGCGAGGCCGGCGGCGAACAGCGCCATGGCGATCTTGGATAATCCTTTCTTCATGTCTTTCTCCATGCTTTTGGCTTTCTTATTGACAGACAAACCGGCGAGCCGGTGCTTTCCTAGCTTGCGATTTCCAGCCCCTCACGGGACATTCCCTTGAATTCCGGCATGAGGGAAATCAGCTTGCGGCTGTACTCATGCTCGGCATTGGTAAACAATTTCTCGGTCTCGGCCACTTCCACCAGATGACCGTGCTGCATCACACCGATGCGATCGCACATCTGGCGGATAACCGGCAGATCGTGGCTGATGAACAACATGGTGAGCCCAAGCTCCTGCTGCAGATCCTTGAGCAAGTTGAGGATCTGGGCCTGTACCGACACATCCAGCGCCGAGGTGGGCTCGTCACAGATGAGGAAGCGCGGCCGGGTCGCCAGTGCTCTGGCGATGGAGATGCGCTGACGCTGACCGCCGGAGAACTCGTGGGGATACTTGACCCCGGCACCACGGCCGAGTCCGACGTGATCGAGCAGGTCGTTGACTATCCCCTCGATCTGGCTCTCGCTGCCCGCCAGCTTATGGAAACGGATGGGCTCGGCGATGATGTCACGCACCTTCATGCGCGGGTTCATCGAGGAGTAAGGGTTCTGGAATACCATCTGCATCTGGCGGCGCAGGGGGCGACGCTCACGCTCGCTCTTGAGCGCGGTGAGATCGATCCCCTCGAAGAAGATCTTGCCGGTATCGGGCGGATAAAGCCCTGTAATGGCACGGGCTATGGTGGATTTGCCGGAGCCCGACTCCCCCACCAGACCGAAGGTCTCCCCTTCGAAGATCTCGAAGCTGATGTTGTTGCAAGCCCGCACGTACTGGCGGCGGCTAGGGAAGATCGAATCCTTGGTGACAAACCTCAGGTCCACGTTCTCCACCCGCAGCAGGGCCCCTTCGTAAGTGCGCTCGTCCTGACTCTGACCGAGCCAGTGAGTCTTGAGATCGATATTGGTATCAGGCGCACTGGCATCCTCGATATAGGAGACCAGCGGGAAGCGCACCAGCTTGACGTCAGAGCGGGGCACAGCCGAGATGAGGCTGCGGGTATAAGGGTGATTGGGGCGGCCCAGCACCTGTTCAGTGGTACCGAACTCCACCAGATCGCCGCGATACATGACCGCCACCTTGTCGGTCACGTTGGAGACAACACCCATGTCGTGGGTCACCAGCATGCAGCCCACCTGGCGCTCTTTGCAGAGGTTGCGGATGAGCTGGAGGATCTGATCCTGAATGGAGACGTCGAGGGCCGTGGTCGGCTCATCGGCAATGATGAGCTCGGGATCGCCACTCAGGGCGATGGCGATAACGACCCGCTGACGCATGCCACCTGAGAACTGGTGCGGATACTGCTTGATGCGCAGCTCGGGCTGCGGGATCCCCACAGCCCCCATCAGCTCGAGGGCCTTGGCAAAAGCCGCGTCGCGAGAGAGATCAGTATTGGCCAGAATGGTTTCCACCAACTGCTGTTCAACGGTGAACAAGGGGTTGAGGGAGGTCATGGGATCTTGAAAGATGAAACCGATGCGGGAACCACGGATGGCTCGCATCTCGTTCTGGCTCTTGCCGGAGATGAGTTCGCCGTTGAGATAGATGTCACCACGGGCGATGCGACCCGGTGGGCTCAGCAGGTCGATGACGGCGTTGCCTATGGTGGATTTTCCGGCGCCAGATTCGCCTACCACACCGACGATCTCCCCTTTTTCGACACACAAAGAGAGATCTTTGACCGCGGCCAGCACCCCATAGCGGGAGGGGTACTCGATCCGCAAGTTTTTCACTTCGAGCAAGGACATGTTTACCTCTGCGGGGGACATCCGTCCCAAATAATTCGTCCGTAAATCAGCCGCAGATGCCGGTTTGCCTTGGTACTTATCTTGAGTGCGTGTTCTGAGTAAGAAACGCTCAATCCATGAGGCAGTTAAACCAGCGATCCGGGCGGGTTTTTTGCATTTTTTTGGAATAACCCGCGAGTAACTTAGACGGTTTAACCGCGAGTGTAAATGATCGGGTTATACAATTTCGCAATACTTTGCCTAGTCAGTGGCCATTTCAATAGTCATAAATGATGACTTATGTCACATAACCAGACTATATGACCACCACCAATCATTTTTAGTGCTTTTACTTTCAACAAAGGCGCAACAGACGGGAATATTCACTATCAGCACAATAGCATTAAGCTTCGAATGAGTAGTGAATATTTATGTGAAATGATTTTTAAACGGCAGCATATGCCGGCGAATGAAAATTAAACAGTGGTATATAGGGGGATGCCAGCGTGGTCATCCCCCTGGCCGGGTAATTCAACCCAGCCAATATGCCAATAATTGCATACAAAGCAGGGCGAACAAACCGGCGATGAGATCGTCCAGCATGATGCCGAGTCCGCCGTGAATGCGGCGATCAAACCAGGAGATGGGCCAGGGCTTGAACACATCGAACAACCGGAACAGCACAAAGCCGGCCAGCACCCAGGTCCAGCCGGCTGGCGCCGCTATCATGGTCACGCCAAAGCCGATCACCTCATCCCAGACGATGGCGCCGTGATCCGGCATACCGATGGCGTCGGTGGCACTCTGGCAGATGCGAATACCCGCCACGAATCCCACCATCAGCAGGGCAATGAACCAGGGAGTGGAAAGCCCGCTCACCAGCAGGTACAGCGGTATGGCGGCCAGCGTCCCCATGGTACCCGGTGCCTTGGGAGAGAGACCTGAGCCAAACCCCACCGCCAGAAAATGGAGCGGGTTCTTCAGGTTCAGCCTTTTCAGCTCGGGCTTTATCATAAACAAGGTCATGCGAAGTGATCCCAGCCTTTCAATTGCAGCTCGACCGTTTGCTCGCCGCGGACATAGTCGATACCCGGCTCACCGGCCAAGATGCGGCCGATCCGGGTGAACTTGACGCCACAGTTGGCGAGTGCCGTGTCCAGCGCGCCGCGATACTCCTCGGGCACGGTGAAGCAGAGCTCGTAGTCATCGCCCCCGGCCAGCGCCAGCTGCCAGGCATCCAGCTCCGAGACCGCATCCTGCAGCACGGGCGAGAGGGGCAGCAGACCAAGGTCAATCTGGGCCCGCACCCCGGAGGCCTTGAGGATGTGACCGAGATCCGAGGAAAGCCCATCTGAAAGATCCAGCGCACTGCCCGCCAGCCCGCGCAGGGCCTGGCCGGCCAGAATACGGGGATGGGGATGATCGAGCCTGGGCAGCACGGCGGCCAGCTGGTTCTCGTTGAGGGTGCGCTTGCCAAGCAGATGGGAGAGCGCCAGGGCGGCATCCCCCAGGGTACCGGTCACATAGATGCCATCACCGGCCTTGGCGCCGCCGCGCATCAGGGCCCGGCCTGCGGGAACGGATCCCTTCACCGAGACTGTGATGGAAAGCGGGCCGCGGGTCATGTCACCGCCCACCAGCGCCACATTGTAGTATTCGGCCAACTCCAGAAAGCCTTCGGCAAAACCTGCGACCCAACTCTCATTGATGGCGGGCAGGGTCAGTGCCAGCGAAACCCAGCGCGGCTCGGCCCCCATGGCGGCGAGATCGGACAAATTGACCGCCAGCGCCTTGTAGCCAAGATCCACCGGATCCATGTCGGGAAAAAAATGGACGCCGCTCACCAGGGTGTCTGTGCTCACCGCCAGCTGGGTATCCGCTGGCAGGGTCAGCAGGGCGCAGTCATCTCCAGGGCCCATCACCACGTCCTTGCGGGCGTGGGGGATCTTGAAGTACTTATCAATCAGCTCAAATTCACCCATGCAATAAAAAGCCAGCGGTTAGGCTGGCTCCTCTCTTCAAAGCGGTTCACGATCTTGCTGCGAAGCCGTAAACACACTCGTGATGCTGATGGACATCAGGATCAACGCTTGTTCAGCGTCTTGATCACCTTGTCCAGTACACCGTTGACAAACTTGTGGCTGTCATCGGCAGCAAAGGCCTTGGCCAGCTCGATCGCTTCGTTGATCACCACACGGGGCGGCACATCATCGCGACGGGTCAGCTCATAGGTCGCCAGACGCAGGATCGCCTTGTCCACCATGTCCACTTCTTCCAGCGGACGGGAGAGGAAAGGTGCAAACACCTTGTCCAGCTCGTTGCAGTGGAGGGCTACCCCGAACAGCAGATCGCGGAAATAGTTCAGGTCCACACCCTTGGTGTCCTGATCGATCTTGAACTGCTCTTCGATGTCGCCCACGTTGGCCCTGGTCATCTGCCACTGGTAGATGGCCTGGGTGGCGCAATGGCGGGCTTTACGGCGCTCGGACGGTTTCAATGTACTTCTCCTCGTTACACGTCCAGCTGTTTCAGGACGTTGATCATTTCGAGCGCGCTCAGTGCAGCCTCTGCACCCTTGTTACCCGCCTTGGTACCGGCTCGCTCGATGGCTTGTTCAATGTTTTCTGTGGTCAGCACGCCGAAGGCAACCGGAATTTCATATTCCATCATTACCTGGGCCATGCCCTTGCTGCTCTCGCTTGCCACCAGCTCGAAGTGATAGGTGCCGCCACGGATGACGGTGCCCAGCGCAACTATGGCATCGTATTGACCACTCTTGGCCAGCTTCTTGATAGCCAAGGGAATTTCGACGGCGCCCGGCACGCGTACCAGGGTGAGATTGCTGTCCTGGACTTGACCTTGACGCTTCAGTACGTCCACAGCACCGTCTACCAGGCTTTCGTTGATGAAGCTGTTGAAACGGGCAACGACAATAGCAACGCGCGCCTCAGGAGCGGCGATATTTCCTTCGATAACCTTCATTGGAAATCCTGTATCTGTGCAATCAAAAGGGGCCGGAGTCAAAAGTGCGCACATTCTAGCACAAAGGGGAATCGGACAAAAACATGCATCACAGTTTCGACAACGAGACCTCTATTGACCTTTTGATTAGCTGCTCCGACCTGTTAATAATACCTGGCCCTGGCACGGGGTAAAAATAATAACATCAAGGAGTTCAGTATGTTGGATTTCAAACGCAGCAGTGTCGCCTTCGCCTGCCTGCTGCCACTGGCTGTCCAGGCCGATGCTGGCAGTCCGCGCATCATCGGCGGCAGCGCTGTGACGGCCCCAAGCTGGATGGTTGCCATCGGGGAAGTCGTCAACGGCAATTGGAGCAATTTCTGTGGCGGCACCCTCATCGACAAGCAATGGGTACTCACAGCAGCTCATTGCGTAGGCGATGCCCAGTCCGGCCCCATGGAAGTCGCCATCGGAGTGACTGACCTGAGCCGTCCCCACGCTCGCAGCAAGGTCGACCAGGTGCTGATGCACCCCGAGTATTATGTCAATCTACTGGGCAATCTGGGTTATGGTGAACCCCCGAACGCCTCGGATGTGGCCCTGCTGCACCTTGCCACCCCGGTTACCCAAGCCCCCATTGCCATCGCCGACCCAGCCATTAAGGATACCTGGCAGTGGAGCACGACCATGCTGCATGCCCTTGGTTACGGCGGCACCGACCCTGACGCGACCACATCCAGTCCACAGCTGCTGGCGGTGGATCTCGCCTATCGGGGGGAACGCGACTACTGGTACGGTGACCCCACCACAACCCATATTTTCGCTGGCAACCAGATCGGTCAGGACTCCTGCAAAGGCGACAGTGGTGGTCCGCTGACTTATGGCGGAAAGCTGGTCGGCGTGACCAGCTACGGGGCTTTCCCCTGTGCAACCGGCAGCGCCGGTGGCTATGTCTACGCTCCTGCCTTTAGTGACTGGATCACCAAGCAGCAGCAGGGTGTCACCCTGACCACGATCCGCGGCCTCATCCTGCCCTCCGGCACCAGTGGCTGGGCCGACTACCTGCTTGCCAATCGCAGCAACCAGGCTGTGACCCTGAGCGGCGTCTACAGCGATGCTCCGGCCATGAGCAACAGCTGTCCCGGCCGTCTGGAAGCAGGCCAAACCTGCACACTGCGCCTTCGTGCCGACGGCAACGACACCCTCGGCACGCTTCGCCTGCAGGGGGTAGAACTCACTGTCACTGACGAGCGAGGCGCGAGTCAGCGTCTTGAGGCCGCCCTGATGAGCCTCACCAGCGAACCCACCAAGATCCCGGACACCACAGCGACCACGGCCTCAAATGGTGGTGGCGGTGGTGGCGCCATGGGCCTCGGAGCCCTGTTGCTGCTGCCGCTTGTCTGGCTGCGCCGTCGCCGCTAAGGCAAAACAATAAGGGATGACCGAGGTCATCCCTTATTTCATGGCATCAGGCTTATTCGCCGACGTATTCCACCACTTCCAGGCCGAAACCGCCGAGGGCGTGGTATTTCTTCGGTGAGCTCAAGAGCCGCATCTTGCCAACCCCAAGCGTCTTGAGGATCTGGGAGCCGACACCGACCCGACGCGAAGTACCCTGCCACTTGGCCCCTTCCGGTTGCAGCCCCTTGTCGGCGGCCTCGAAGCCCTTGACCCGCGCCAGCAACTCGGCGCCGTGGGCCTCGGCCCCCAGGATCACCAGCACGCCGCCTTCCTCGGCGATGCGGGCCATGGATTTGGGCAAGGGCCAGCTGCGGGCAGCATGGCGGTCGGTCAACAGCAGATCGCTCAGCACATCGTGCAGGTGCACCCGCACCAGAGTGGGCTGGTCAGCCTGTATCTCACCCTTTTTCAGGGCGAAGTGAACCTGATTGTCGATGGTGTCGCGGAAAGTAATGAGGTCGAACTCTCCATATTCGGTAGGCAGTTTGCACTCGGCCACTTTCTCGACCGTGGTTTCGTGCTGGTTGCGGTACTCGATGAGGTCGGCGATGGTACCGAGCTTGATGCCGTGCTGCTCGGCGAACACTTCCAGGTCCGGACGACGGGCCATGGAGCCATCCTCGTTGAGGATCTCGACGATGACGGAAGCGGCCTCGTAACCGGCAAGACGGGCCAGATCGCAGCCCGCTTCGGTGTGGCCGGCGCGGGTCAGCACGCCACCATCCTGGGCCATCAGCGGGAATATGTGGCCCGGCTGCACCAGGTCGGCGGCCTTGGCATCGGGCGCTACGGCGGCCTGTACGGTGACGGCGCGATCCGCCGCTGAAATACCTGTGGTCACCCCTTCGGCCGCTTCGATGGTCACGGTGAAGGCGGTGGAGAACTGGGCATTGTTGCGATCAACCATCAGCGGCAGCGCCAGCTGCTTGCAGCGATCCCGGGTCAAGGTCAGACAGATGAGGCCACGGCCGTAACGGGCCATGAAGTTGATATCCTCCGGGCGGACACAGGAGGCGGCCATGATGAGGTCCCCTTCGTTCTCCCTGTCTTCGTCATCCATCAGGATCACCATCTTGCCAGCCTTGATATCGGCAATGATTTCCTGGGTTGTGCTCAGCGCCATGGGCTACTCCATCAACTTGCTTCGGGGATTGAGCCCGGAGGCTCACTTTGATACAGAATTATGTTGCTCTAGATGGGGGCTCTGGGCCCCATTTCAATCAGAGCGGGATCACAGAAAATCGTTTTGGTCAGCTGTTTCGCCACTTACAGGAAACCGGACTGGGCCAGTTTCTCCAGGGTCAGGCTGGAGGTAGCAGCGTCCTGCGCCTTGCCTTGCATCAGCCGCTCCAGATAACGGGCTATCTGATCCACCTCGAGATTCACGTGATGACCCGGTTTCCAGCGGGCTATGGTGGTCTCCTGGGCGGTGTGCGGCACTATGGTGAGGCGAAACAAGTCCCCCTGCACGGCATTGACCGTCAGGCTGATGCCGTCTACCGCGATCGACCCCTTCTCGGCGATGTAGCGAGAGAGCTCGCCCGGTGCCTTGATCCAGTATTCGATGGCGCGGCCGCTGCTGGACTTGCTCTTCACCTCACCCACCCCGTCCACATGACCGGAGACCAGATGGCCGCCAAGCCGGGAGGTCGGCATCAGGGCCTTCTCCAGATTGACGGGATCGCCGACTTTGGCCGCGGCGAAACCGGTACGAGACAGGGTTTCCAGCGACACATCGGCGGTGTAACTCTTGTCGCCAAGACCAATCACGGTCAGACAGACGCCGTTGGTGGCAACGGAGTCGCCCAGCTTGACGTCGCCAAAATCCAGCGTCGGCGCGTGGACTGTGAGCGCCATGTCCTCGCCCTGGCGGCGCAGCGCGGCAAGGGTTCCCACCGCTTCGATAATTCCGGTAAACATGCAGATCACCTTGATGATGACGGGGCCAGTTCGGCCCCCGATAACGATTGGAAAATCAGGCTATCCTGGCGGTGATGCGGATATCCTGTCCCACCAGCCGCACATCCTTGATGCAGAGCTTGGGCGCCTGGAAAAGACGGGTGAGCGCTGGCAGATGGAACAGGCCACGCCCCTCATCCCCCATCAGTTTCGGCGCCTGATAAAGCACCAGCTCATCCACCAGCCCCTTGTCCAGCAAGGCACCGCAAAGCCTGGGTCCGGCTTCCACCAGCACGGAATTGATGCTCCGCTTGGCCAGCAGCATAAAGAGGCTGACCAGATCCAGCTTGCCATCCAGCAGGGGCAGCTCCAGTTGCTGCACCCATTCAGGCCAGTCGCCAGCCGCCTTGTGACGGGCCAGCAAGACAGGGCCGGTGCTCTGGAACAGGGGCAAGTCCGGGGTCAGCCGGTTCCGGGAATCGACGATGACCCGCAGAGGCTGGCGCAACGTCTCTTTGGCATAAGTGGCCTTCAGAGAAGGGGGCAGCTCATCCCAACGCACCGTCAGGGAGGCGCCATCGGCCAGTACGGTTTCGGCGCTGGAGAGCACGGCGTCGTGACCGGCGCGCAGCCGCTGCACATCGGCACGGGCCAGGGGGCCCGTTATCCACTGACTCTCGCCGCTTGCCATGGCGGTGCGGCCATCGAGGCTGGCACCGAGTTTGACGGTCACCAGCGGGAAAGCGGTACGCATCCGCTTGAAGAAGCCCGGATTGAGCGCCTCGGCTTCACTCGACAGCAAGCCAAAATCGGTCTTGATGCCCGCTTCCGACAACATCCGCAGACCACGCCCGCCCACCTCGGGGTTGGGGTCGACCATGGCGGCTACCACCCGGGTCACCCCGGCCTTGATCAGTGCCTCGGCGCAAGGGGGGGTACGGCCATGATGGGAGCAGGGCTCCAGGGTCACATAAGCGGTCGCACCACGGGCTTCGTCACCGGCTTCATGCAGGGCATAGATCTCTGCATGGGGTTCTCCGGCTCGTTTGTGCCATCCCTCTCCGACCACAACACCGGCTTTCACCAGCACGGCGCCGACACAGGGATTGGGGGCCGTGGTATAGCGGCCACGGCGGGCCAGTTCAAGGGCCCGATTCATCCATTGGTAATCATCTTGACTAAACATCTGGGCTCCCGTTCAAAGCGAGAAAATGGGCGTTGTAGGTTCGATTGGCGCAGCGTAACCGGACATTGGGAAGCTTATTTCTCCAGCTTGGCGATCTCTTCACCGAACTCGCGGATGTCCTCGAAGCTGCGATAGACGGAGGCAAAACGGATATAGGCGACCTTGTCCAAGATCTTGAGCTCATCCATCACCAGATTGCCCACCAGCTGGGAGGCAACTTCGCGCTCACCGGTGGCTCGCAGGCAGGACTTGATATGGTTGACCCCCTTCTCGATGGCCTCCATGCTCACGGGTCGCTTCTCCAGCGCCCGCAGGATGCCACCACGCAGCTTCTCTTCATTGAAGGGCTCGCGGGAACCGTTGGACTTGATGACACGGGGCATCACCAGCTCGGCCATCTCGAAGGTGGTGAAGCGCTCGTGACAGAGCAGGCACTCACGACGGCGGCGTACCTGATGGCCTTCTGCCACCAGACGGGAATCGATCACCTTGGTATCAACCGCACTACAGAAAGGGCAATGCATCGGACCTCCGGCGTTAACAAACAGGGCACCTGACCACAGGGGCAGGATCTTGGCGGGCCAGTGTAGCACGGCCATCCAAAACCGGTAAAAGCCCAGAAAAACAATATGTCACCGTCTATATTCCTTAAACACTTCAGAGGGTGCGAAGTCCGTCTATGGCCGTTGCAGGCAAGCAGATGACGGTATTTGCATCCGCTTCGATCAGCGCAACAATGGCGTCTCTCGGGCCTTCTCGCCAGGCATCCGTTGCATAGAATGCCGCCTGGGAAGCGTTCAGATGCGCAAGATCATCGTATGCCCGCATCAGAAAATAGGCATCCGGATCATGCAGGGAGGGGCCGTGGCTCACCACGTCCATCCCCCATTTACGGTGCAGTGGCATGCTCTGCTCGGTCACCAGCGCATGAAACTCGGCGCGGCTCCCCGCCTTGAGCCGATAACTGCGGATTTCCAGCACTCTCTTCATCGCACTTTCTCCAGCTAAAAAATACCGCCAGCAAGGCGATATTTAACCATTCACTCAACCAGAAACTCAGTCGTCATAGGGCAAGTCGGCGGGGTCACAACCTGCATGGTCGGGTGCCGGATCTTGCGCAAACTGCACCGCATCAATGTGAGTGTGCCCCTCTATCAATGCCTTGCACACCCTGTGCATGCCATCCATGACCCGACCTGCACTATCCAGAATGATGGGATAGGCAAGGGAAGCACTGGCAATCAACTGACAATGCTCGGCTATGCTGCGCACCGTGGGTCTGGCCACGCCGTGTCCGTACCAGTGATCGGTATCCAGCTCGGCAATCTGTACCAATGGCACAGCTTGCACCGGCAAGCCTTGGCTCAACCGCACCAGACGCCGTACATCCCATGCCAGCAGCCCCTCCGGACTATCGCGAAAATGGTACTGGGCACGGATGGACACGATCAGATCGTCATCTGTGATACCGGGCTGGGCTGGCATTATGCCTCCTATGTCTGCACAAGCTCGGCGCCCATGGCGGGGCCGAGACAGAAAAAACAATGCCACCCGCAGGTGGCATTGGTCTCAAACCAGCATGGCTGGTGTATCAGGCATAAACCGGGAAACGACGGCAGATATCCAGCACCTTTTCGCGGGTGTTGGCCAGCACTTCGTCGTTGTCATGGTTGTCCAGCACGTCACAGATCCAGTTGGTCAGCTCAATGGACTCGGCTTCCTTGAAACCGCGGCGGGTGATGGCCGGGGTACCGATCCGCACACCTGAGGTGACGAACGGGGAACGCGGGTCGTTCGGCACAGAGTTCTTGTTGACTGTGATGTTGGCTTTGCCAAGAGCAGCATCGGCTTCTTTACCGGTCAGCTCACGGCCGATCAGATCAACCAGCATGAGATGGTTGTCGGTACCGCCAGAGACGATCTTGTAACCACGCTCGATGAAGGTCGCCGCCATGGCTTTGGCGTTCTTGACGACTTGAGCCTGATAGGTCTTGAACTCGGGCTCCAGCGCCTCTTTGAATGCCACGGCTTTACCGGCGATGACATGCATCAGCGGGCCACCCTGGCCGCCCGGGAAGACGGCTGAGTTCAGCTTCTTGTACAGATCTTCGTCGTCAGCGGCGGAGAGGATCAGACCACCACGGGGACCGGCCAGGGTCTTGTGGGTAGTGGAGGTAACCACGTGGGCGTGGGGCACCGGGTTCGGATAGACGCCAGCGGCAATCAGACCGGCTACGTGAGCCATGTCGACGAACAGCCAGGCACCAATCTTGTCGGCGATTTCACGCATGCGGGCCCAGTCGACGATACCTGAGTAGGCGGAGAAGCCACCTATCATCATCTTCGGCTTGTGCTCGACGGCCAGACGTTCCATTTCGTCATAGTCAATCTTGCCGGACTCATCGATACCGTAAGGAATGATGTTGTACAGCTTGCCGGAGAAGTTGACGGGGGAGCCGTGGGTCAGGTGACCACCATGGGCCAGGTTCATGCCCAGCACTGTGTCACCCGGCTGCAGCAGAGCCATGTAAACGGCGCTGTTGGCCTGGGAGCCGGAGTGCGGCTGCACGTTGGCGTAAGTGGCACCAAACAGTTCCTTGGCGCGCTCGATGGCCAGGGTTTCGACCACGTCGACGTACTCGCAACCACCGTAGTAGCGCTTGGCCGGATAGCCTTCAGCGTACTTGTTGGTCAGCTGGGAGCCCTGGGCTTCCATGACGCGGGGGCTGGTGTAGTTCTCAGACGCGATCAGCTCGATGTGCTCTTCCTGACGACGGGTCTCGTCTGTGATGGCCTGCCACAATTGCGGATCATAATTGGCGATGGTCATGTCACGTTTCAACATCCGTTTCTCTCCTGAAAATCGTTTGCGCGTTAGGTGAAGTGGGCCCGCGCATTGTAACGTGAGCTGGATCAAAGAGACAGTCCAACCACCCAAAAAAATGTTTATAAAATGTAAAATGTGTCGCGAATTTCGAAGTCAGTGCAGGCTCTCCCCTTAGCCATAGCGCTGGCATTCGTGCTGACAATAGTGCTGGCGAATAATCCTCCCTCTGTCCATCCGTCCCCGATACCCATCACACCATAGCCCTGCCAGTAAACAGAAACCGGGACAACAAACAGCCAAAACCAGAGCCAGATCATGGATATAGCCGTTACTAACAGATAACATCTTTACACGGCACAGCGGTTGCACCGCCAATAGATGGAGGCAAAACATGCCGGGCAAGACCCTCGCCACGCTCCCGATGGATCTCAATTTGCACCTTCCCCTGGCACTGAGCTTTCGCCAGCCAGCCTGCCGACCGAACGCTGGCAGCAAGAATTTCCACTCGACATACCTGTTCCAGGACGGGTCAAGCCTCTCTCATCCTTCCTTGCATCACCTCAACACGGAGGTACACCATGATGGATAACCTGATGCTTTTTCTGATCATATCGGTATTCGCTGTTTTCTATTGGGTCTACTATACCGGCAGTCGCAAAAGCCCTTTCACCACCCAGTGGGAGACATTGCCCACCAAAGAGCAGTATCTGGCGGCGCATCCGGAGGCCATTGATGGCGATATCATCTTCTGCATTCACTGCGGCCATCATCAGCAACTGGATGTCGGCCTGCTGCACCAGACCGATTTTCGCCGCCAGCATATCTGCACCCGTTGCAAGAAGGCGATCTACCGCGAAGAGATCTGATATCTGATTCATCACCGTGAGATCCGCCAGCTCGCCAGGGCCGATTACGCCTAGGGATCCTCGACCAGGCTCAGAGCCAGCGACCCGGCTTCCACATCTTCGTGGCTCCAAAGCGCCCTGGCACGAAATAGCCGATAGGCTGCCGCAGTTCGAGACCCGCCCCCTCTGAGTTGCCATCAATACGTCCTGAAAACGTCGCCATCGGCGGCGTTTTTTCTGGCTTGTTCGCCGAATTATCACCTATGGGTTAACTTTTCTGCCAAAGCCGTTAGAATCGGGCTCACTCTGTTTCCCGCTTGCCATCCACGGAGGAAAAATGCAGGAATTTCTGGCCACTAGCGAACGTCGGGCCGAACTTTACTGGTGGTTCGCCACCCTGTTTAGCGCCGAGCTCAGCGATGAACAGATCGCCGAATACGACAGCTACGATGTGCGAAGCTTCCTGAAGAGCCTCTCCACGCTGGATCCCATGCGCCCGGCCGTCGCCGAGCTCAATGAGACCATCGCCCGCCTGCTGGTGCGTGACGAGCGCGCCACTGCCCTGGCAGCTGACTTCAAGGGACTGTTTCTGGCCGATACGGCCGTTCAACCTTATGAATCCGCCCATCTGGATGCCTCATCCCTCGGCCGCATGCAGCAACGACTGGTGCGCCTTGCCATCGATGTCAGTGCCAAATACCCGCAGCCGGTCGATCACCTTGGGGTCGAACTGGATCTGATGGGCAACCTCATCATACGTGCCGCCGAAGCCCCCAGTGCCGATCAGCGTGAACAGTGGCTAGGCGAGCAGGAAGCCTTGCTGCATGGCCATCTGCTGGCCTGGTTCCCCCATTTCGAAGCCGCTTGCCGCGCCGCCGATCCCTTCGGTTTCTACGGCGCCAGTGCTCGCTTGCTGGGTGTATTCCTCACCATGGATGCCAACTACCTCAGCCTGGTCAAACCGGCATCCTCCGCCGACTGAGCCGATGAAAACCGCCCTGCTACTGATCGCCTGCTGGCTGCTGACCCTGATCCCGCAGGATCAGGGTCTGACGCCGCTCTTCAGCTTGCTGTTCAATCCGGACAGAGATCTGTATGGCACGGCCCAGCTCACCGGTTTCGGCGGCATACTCCTGACCCTCTATCTCGCCAACCTGGGGGTGGAGGTGGTGCTTCGCCGCCGTTTTCAGATAGCCGGCATGCTGACCCTGCTGGTCGCCTGGATAGGCTTTATCAATGCCAGCGGCAGCGAAGCCCACTGGCTCTTGCTACTTGCCCTCTCCCTGCCCTTTCATGTGCTCGGCCTGCTGGTGCTGACGCGCGGTATTCAGGCATTCGGCCGCCAGAAAGGCTGAAAAACCGCCGAAAGTATTACAAATCATGACAGCCGGATCCCCGCATTCCCCGTCCCAGCAAGGTCGGCGTGGTGGGAGCCGGTAACATCTGCTTACATTCAGCTCCCATTCAGTTTTGTTGCAACCGTTATAGTGCGGCTCCTTTTTACCAACCGACACAGGAGCAACAGCATGCCTCCACAGGATGCGCGCATCACGGGTCTCGATCTGTTGCGAGGGCTTGTCATCTTCATGGCCGTCTTCGAGCACTACACCGGCTACCTCAACTACTGGTACATCGACTTTTTCAACCGTGAACATGCCCTCTGGGACAGCTTCTATCTGTCACACAAGGCGATGGCCGGCCACCTGCTGCCCATGGATAACACCACGGCACAGGTCTCGGCCTGGCTTATCCCCTGGGTGAGCCAGATCTACCTGGCCCTGGCGGCCTTCAACCTGAGCCGTCGCAGCCAGGAGCGTTTCAGACCACAACTGGGCGGCAAGCTGGTGCTGTTTGCCAGCATCATACTGATCCTCTATGTCGAAGGGCTGGTCATAGCCCCCAACTTCGGCGAGGCCATCTCCTTCTATCCTGTCATGCTGTGGATGTGCCTGCTGGCACTCTTCTCTCTGGTTTACGCCTGGTTCGGCATCCGCGGCATGCTGATACTGACAGTGCTCAGCCTGCTGCTGGATCAATTCGGCGTGCAGACCCTGCTTGGCAATATCGACAGCTGGATGAAGCTGCACGTGCACCCCGACTATGAGCTGGATGCCCGCCTCGATCTCTTCATGGCCAGCGGCTGCTTCGGTTTCCTGTACGGCTGGTGCTGGCATCAGCGCCCTCAGTGGCGGGATCGCCTCAATGGCCTGGTACTCACCCTCTCCCTCATCGCCCTCGTTATCTATCTTGCGTTTGGCGAGAGCAGTTCGGTCGAACTCAGTGACATCTACGCCAACGAGCACGAGCTGGCGCTGGACATGACGGGACGCGCCGGGATCTGGGGCATGGAGTTTCTGGTGATCGGGGCCGTACTCTGGCTGCATCAGCGCAACATCAACCTGTGCTGGCGACCGCTCAACTGGATCGGCATGTATTCGCTGACCGTCTTCATCTTCCACAAGAGTATCTTCGTGCACCTGTGGGGCCCCTTGCTGCTGTGGTGGACTGCCCGCCAGGGCACCATTCTGCCCAACAGCTTCGGCCTTATCATGCTGCTCAGTGCCACCAGCGTGCTACTCATCTATGCCTTCCAGCGCTCCGGCATCATCTGCCACCTGATGGGCATGCATCAGGACAGAGACTGGGTGCGGCTCTATGGCAAGTAGTCGCTGGCTGCTGCTGACGACCCTGCCACTCGCGCTGCCCTTGTCGGCCAAGGAGCAGGATAACCTGTGGCAGGTGGGCGGCCAGTGGCAACTCGACAGCAATCAGGCCGGGGTCAAGGCTGACGCCAGCGCCCACTTCTGGCTCGCCTATGAGCGAGAAACCATGGTCGGCCTGATCTTTGCCGATGGGCAAAGCGCCGGGCTGGCCTTGCCGCTCTACAAGCAGAGCTTCCTCGCGCTGGGGGTCAGTCCCATGCAGGTGGTGGATCGCACCCGTTTCAGCGCGCTCTGGCGCCTCGGCTGGCAACTGGACGAGGATCATCAGCTGAGCCTGGGTCAGCTCTATGATGTGACCGGTCGCTATGGCCAACTCTGGTATATGGAACACAGCCTGCCGCTGCCGGCAGCCCTCTCCCTCAATCTCTGGCTGACGCGAGGCAGCCAGGCTCACATGGCGGCCTATGGTGCCAACGAGGGGTGGCGGGATTGGGGCGTCACGCTGGAGCGCAGCTGGGGCTGGCAGCAATGGCGACTGGGTACAGAGGTGGGTGCCAAACAGTGGCTTATCAAGGATCGCGATTGGCAACCCGTGGTGAACCTGACCCTGAGCTATCGCTTCAGCTGGTAGCCACCACTTCAACCGGCAACACGACCAGATAGGGGGCAAATGCAGCCCTCTCTCTTCCCTCCAAAGCGCTTCATGCCATACTGACAACACCTTAAGTGACAATAAAGTCAATTCAGGAGCCGTCATGCAGGAAGAGACATCCGAATCCATGCCAGATCCGCCAACGCCGGGTCAACTGAATCCAAACGAGCTGCAACAGCTGTTTGAACTGGCGCCGTTCGGCATAGGCGTGTTCGACCGCTACTTTCGCTGCCGCAGCGTCAACCAGACGCTGGCCGATATCAACGGCCTCTCCCGGGAAGATCACTACGGCAAATACCTGCGTGACATAGTGCCGACGCTGGCCCCTGTGCTGGAACCCCTGTTTCAACAGATCATCAGCAGCGGTATTCCCCAGGTGGAATTGAGCCTGAGCGGCCAGACGGAGGCCCATCAGGGCCAGCAACGACGCTGGCAGGCAATCTACAGCCCCATGCTGGATGAACAGGGCACCCCTGACGGCATACTGACCATAGTGCGGGATGTCACCGAGCAGTATGAAGTGCAGCAACGGCTGCAACTGGCCATGAGTGCAGGCCAGATTGGCGTCTGGGAGTGGCATGTGGCCGAAGACAGGTTGCAATTTGATGGCCAGGTCGAACGCCTGCTCGGCACGGCCGCCAACCAGTTTCAGGGGGGAATGGATAACTTCATCAAGCGCTTCGATCCCGTGTCGGGGGAGCAGCTCAGAACCGCCCTCAACGGCACGGCGCCTCTTCACCTGACTTTGAGCTACCTGGGGCCCAACCAGATGCGGGGCTGGGTCGATCTCCATGCAGATCATGTGGCCGCCACCGACACTCAGGGACGCCGCATCATGGGAGTGATCCACGATGCAACCGATCGCTGCAATCAGGAAGACAAGCTGCGCCAGGCCAATGTGGTCTTCGACACCACGGCCGAAGGCATCATCATCATGGATGGGCAGCGCCAGATCATTTCGGTCAACCCGGCTTTCTGCAACATGACCCAGTACGAACCGGACGAGATAGTGGGCAAGTCACCGGAAGCCATCATGCATCCCCGTCGCCATACCGACATTGACTACCCCTGGCACACCCTGCTGCCCGGCAGCCACGCCTGGCACGGGGAGATGATGTGTCTGCGCAAGGATGGCGACTACTTCACCTCCTGGCAGCATGTCAGCGCCGTCTATGACAGCCGCCACAACACGGCCCACTATGTGATCACCTTCTCCGACATCAGCGCCATTCGCAAGGCAGAGGCGCAGCTCAATCACCTCGCCTATCACGATCCTCTGACCGAACTTGGCAACCGCAACCTGTTGCAGGAGCGGCTCGAACTGGAAATCAAGACGGCCCAGCTCAATCGGCAGCAACTCGCCCTGCTGTTCATCGACCTCGACGGTTTCAAACTGATCAATGACAACCTGGGCCACAGGGCGGGGGACCAACTGCTCAAGCTGCTGGCCGGGCGCATCCGCCAAAGCCTGCGTCACAACGATGTTGCCATTCGGCTAGGTGGAGATGAATTCCTGGTGCTGATCCCCTATTTCGAACAACAGGATGAGCTGGCACAGCTCGCCGAACAGCTGCTGGCACGTCTGCGCGAGCCGGTCGAACTGGAACACGAGCAGGTCGCCATCTCCGCCAGCATAGGCATAGCCCTCTACCCTGAGCACGCCCGGAGCCCGGACGCCCTGGTCAGTGCCGCCGACAACGCCATGTACGAAGCCAAAAGCCAGGGCCGCAACGGCTATCTGTTTTACAGTCCCGACATGGCCGAACAGACACGGGAACGGATGAGCATGGAGCAGGGACTGCTCAAGGCCATTGATCAGCATCAGCTCTGCATCCTGTATCAACCCATGACGGATCTGGCCAATAACCGCCTGAGTGGGCTGGAAGCCCTGTTGCGCTGGCAGCATCCCAGCGAAGGCATGATAGCGCCAGCCCGCTTCATACCGGTGGCAGAGGAGTGTGGTTTGATAGAGCAGATTGGGGAGTGGGTGATGCGCACCGCCTGCCAGCAGGGACAGGCATGGCTGACGGCCGGGCTGGCCGTGCCACGGCTCTCGGTCAATGTGTCGGTAAGGGAGATGCGCGCCATTGGCTATGTGGAGCGGGTCGCGGCCATCCTGGCGGAGACCGGCTTCCCGGCGGAGCGGCTGGAGATAGAGGTGACGGAAAGCATCATACAGCGAGTCGACCATAGCTTGCAGCTGTTCACCCGCCTCAAGGCGCTGGGGGTGCAGATTGCCATCGATGACTTCGGCACCGGCTTCTCATCCCTGAGCTTGCTCAAAAGCCTGCCCATCGATCGCATCAAGATAGATCAAACCTTCGTGCAGGCTCTGCCCGATGACAAGCACAGTCGGGAGCTGTGCCGTACCATCATCAACCTGGCCGACAGCCTGGGCATGGCGGTCACCGCCGAGGGGATCGAGACCCAGGCACAGCGCCAGTTTCTGCAATCCCTGCACTGTCAGGAGGGACAGGGCTACCTGTTCAGCCACCCCTTGACCGAACCCCATCTGGCTGCCCAGCTGACTCCCCGCAAGGGAGTCTGGTGCTGAAGCCGGCAAGTGCTGCAAGAGCCGCTCAATGATCGAAAATACGGCTCACTCACTGAACGTCAACCTGGCATCCCACCCCTCGCTCTGGCCCTGGAGCGAGTCAGCCATCAGTGCATCCTTCGGGTAGCGCGGTTTTGGCTGCCCGAGGGTAACTGTCACAGGGGGTTTGCGCGCCAGAAATGCATTGCCCATCTGATCGGCAATACGCTCTCGCACTGCTGGCGAGCCGCTCTGTTCGCGCGTCACGGGGAACTCTTTGGGTTGGGGAGCAGCCAGTGCGGCTTCATCGGCAAGCGTAGAGGCATCGGACTGCCAGAGGGCGGTGCAAAGGAGCAGGGACAACATGGCTATCTCCATCGATAAAATCGATGTTTTTACTCAATCGCCGATGAATTGTCACGAATGGCACTGTAAGCAGATGTTTCCATCTATCCAAAAGTCTAATTGCCCTCGTACGCCAAAGGTATAAGTTGTTACTTAATCATTACGAGAATGTATTCAAAGGAGTGACAGATGAGCGAGAGCAAGGTCTACCCGGTCAAAGCCCACATCAGCAACGGCGCCCTGCTGGACAAGGCAGGTTACGAGGCCATGTACCTAGCCTCCGTGCAGGATCCGGATGCCTTCTGGGGTGAACAGGGAAAAATCATCGACTGGATGAAGCCCTATACCAAGGTCAAGAACACCTCGTACGACCCTGGGCATGTCTCCATCAAGTGGTATGAGGATGGCCTGCTCAACGTCTCGGCCAACTGCCTGGATCGCCATCTGGCACAGCGCGGTGACAAGGTGGCCATCATCTGGGAAGGGGACAACCCGGCAGAGGATCGCAAGCTGACCTACCGCGAGCTGCACACAGAAGTGTGCAAGTTTTCCAACGGATTGAAAGCACAGGGTGTGCATCGGGGTGATGTGGTCTGCCTCTACATGCCCATGGTGCCGGAAGCGGCCATCGCCATGCTGGCCTGTACCCGCATAGGTGCCGTGCACAGCATCGTCTTCGGCGGCTTCTCGCCGGAGGCCCTGGCCGGCCGCATCATTGACTCAGGCTCCTCCATCGTCATCACGGCCGACGAGGGGCTGCGTGGTGGCCGCCCTGTCCCGCTCAAGAAAAACGTGGATGAAGCGCTCACCAACCCGGATACCCGGGTCAGCAAGGTGATAGTGCTCAAGCGCACCGGCGGCAACGTTGCCTGGCACAACCACAGGGACATCTGGTGGCATGAGGCAACTGCCGCCGCCAGCAGCGACTGCCCACCCGAGGCAATGAACGCCGAAGATCCCCTGTTCGTCCTCTACACCTCCGGCTCCACCGGCAAGCCCAAGGGGGTGTTGCACACCACCGGCGGCTATCTGGTCTACGCCACCCTCACCTTCAAGTACGTGTTCGACTACCACGAGGAGGACATCTACTGGTGTACCGCCGACGTGGGCTGGGTCACGGGCCACTCCTATCTGGTCTACGGGCCGCTCGCCAACGGCGCCACCACCATCATGTTCGAAGGGGTGCCCAACTACCCGGCCACCAACCGCATGAGCCAGGTGGTGGACAAGCACCAGGTCACCATCCTCTACACGGCCCCGACGGCGATACGCGCCCTCATGGCCAAGGGCCGTGATGCGGTAGAGGGCACCTCCCGCCAGAGCCTGCGCATCATGGGTTCAGTGGGCGAGCCCATCAACCCGGAAGCCTGGGAGTGGTACTACCGCACCATAGGCGAGGAACGCTGCCCCATCGTCGATACCTGGTGGCAGACCGAGACCGGAGGCATCCTCATCAGCCCGCTGCCCGGCGTCACCGACCTGAAACCGGGATCGGCTACCCGTCCCTTCTTCGGCGTGCAGCCGGCGCTGGTGGACAACATGGGCGAACCGCTGGAGGGTGCAACCGAGGGCAACTTGGTGATCACCGACTCCTGGCCGGGTCAGATGCGCACCGTGTTTGGCGATCATGAGCGCTTCGAACAGACCTACTTCTCCACCTTCCCGGGTCGTTACTTCACCGGCGACGGTGCTCGTCGCGACGAAGATGGCTACTACTGGATCACGGGGCGGGTGGATGATGTACTGAACGTCTCCGGCCATCGCATGGGGACCGCCGAAATTGAATCGGCGCTGGTCGCCCATCCCAAGATCGCCGAGGCGGCGGTGGTGGGAGTGCCCCACGAGATCAAGGGTCAGGGCATCTACGCCTATGTCACCCTGATCGCCGGAGAAGAGCCTAGCCGCGAGCTGCACAAAGAAGTGAAGGAGTGGGTACGCAAGGAGATCGGTGCCATCGCCACCCCGGATGTGATCCACTGGGCGGAAGGGCTGCCGAAGACCCGTTCCGGCAAGATCATGCGCCGTATCCTGCGCAAAATAGCCACCGGCGAGACCGACAGCTTGGGGGATATCTCCACTCTGGCGGATCCCGGGGTCGTGGATAAACTCATCCGCGAGAAGTCGGAAGCTGCCTGATGTAGCCCGTTATCTGCCTCCAGAGCCGGCCCTGTGCCGGCTTTGTTGTCTCTGCTACTGAGCAATTTAACACCGCACCAGATAGTGCAAAAAACAGACAGATGTAGAGATTAGACCAGTAAAATGCTGCTAATTTTCACGAAATCAATATAATTGCGAAATCTGTGTGCCAGTGCACACCGAATTGCGCAGAAAATGGCTAGATTTCTGGTAGTCCACAAGATAGCTGGTAGATAGCAGCATTATCATCGAGGATGTACTCAATATGTCGCAAAATCACCGTATTCTCCTGCTCAACGGGCCAAACCTGAACCTGCTGGGCAAACGGGAACCGGGCATCTACGGCAGCAAGACGCTCGATGAGATCGTCGCCGATCTGAAGCACAACGCCAGCGAACTCGGCGTCACACTGGAACACCTGCAATCCAACGCCGAACATGAGTTGGTCAGCCGTATCCACCAGGCCATGGGCCAGGTGGATTATATCATCATCAATCCAGCCGCCTTCACCCACACCAGTGTCGCCATCCGCGATGCGCTGCTGGGTGTCGCCATCCCCTTTATCGAGGTGCACCTGTCAAACGTCCATGCCAGGGAGCCTTTCCGTCATCACTCCTATCTGTCTGATGTCGCTAAAGGAGTAATCTGCGGGCTGGGTGCAGATGGCTACCAATTCGCTTTAACCGCGGCCGTGCATCAGTTGCGCGCGGCTTGATAATCACTGATCAGATAAAGAAGAAAGAGAATGCTAATGGATATCCGCAAAATCAAGAAGCTGATTGAACTGGTTGAAGAGTCCGGCATTGCCGAACTGGAGATCTCCGAAGGTGAAGAGTCCGTTCGCATCAGCCGCAACTTCTCCGGTCAGGTGACCACCGCCATGCCGCAGATGATGATGCAGCCGGCCATGGCCCCTGCCGCCGCACCGGCAGCCGCCGCCGTCGCACCGACCGCAGATGCAGCCACCCCGAGTGGTCACCTGATGCGCTCCCCCATGGTTGGCTCCTTCTATCGCTCCTCCAGCCCGGAAGCCAAGCCGTTCGCGGAAGTCGGTCAGCACGTCAATGTCGGCGATACCCTGTGCATCGTCGAAGCCATGAAAATGATGAACCAAATCGAGTCTGACAAGACCGGCGTGATCAAAGCGATCCTGGTTGAAAATGGTCAGGCCGTCGAATTTGACGAGCCGCTGTTCATCATCGAATAAGGGAAGTTGCCACCCATGTTGGACAAAGTAGTCATCGCCAACCGCGGTGAAATTGCCCTGCGGATCCTGCGCGCTTGCAAAGAGCTCGGGATCAAGACAGTGGCCGTTCACTCCACCGCCGATCGGGAGCTCAAACATGTGCTTCTGGCCGACGAAACCATCTGCATCGGCAAGCCTGCCAGCGGTGAATCCTACCTCAATGTGCCGGCGATCATAGCCGCCGCCGAGGTAACAGGTGCCGTTGCCATCCACCCGGGTTACGGCTTCCTCTCGGAGAACGCCGATTTCGCCGAAGTGGTCGAAAAATCCGGCTTCATCTTCATCGGCCCTCGCGCCGAGACCATTCGCCTGATGGGTGACAAGGTCTCCGCCATCGAGGCGATGAAAAAAGCGGGCGTACCTTGCGTGCCTGGCTCTGACGGCCCGGTCGACAGCGATGCCAAGCACAACGCCGCCATCGCCAAGCGCATCGGTTATCCGGTGATCATCAAGGCCGCCGGTGGCGGTGGTGGTCGCGGCATGCGCGTGGTGCGCAATGAAGCCGAGCTGGCTGCCGCCATCGCCCTGACCAAATCCGAAGCAGGCCAGTTCTTCAAGAACGACATGGTCTACATGGAGAAGTACCTGGAGAACCCGCGCCATATCGAAATTCAGATATTGGCAGACGGCCAGGGCAACGCCCTCTATCTGGGCGAGCGTGACTGCTCCATGCAACGTCGCCACCAGAAAGTGGTCGAAGAGGCACCGGCACCCGGCATCACCGAAGAGATGCGCAAGTTCATCGGAGAGCGCTGCGTACGCGCCTGCATCGAGATCGGCTACCGCGGTGCGGGAACCTTCGAGTTCCTGTACGAAAACGGCGAGTTCTATTTCATCGAGATGAACACCCGTATCCAGGTTGAGCATCCGGTCACCGAGATGGTCACCAGCGTGGATCTGATCAAGGAGCAGCTGCGCATCGCCGCCGGCCAGCCCCTGTCGATCACCCAGCAGGACATCCGCATCCGTGGCCATGCCATCGAATGCCGGATCAACGCCGAAGACCCGGCTACTTTCATGCCGTCTCCCGGCCTGATCCAGCGCTTCCATGCGCCGGGTGGTCTGGGCGTACGTTGGGATTCCCACATCTACGCCGGTTACAAGGTACCGCCTTACTACGACTCCATGATCGGCAAGCTGATCTGTTACGGCGAGAACCGTGACGTCGCCATCGCGCGCATGCGTCAGGCGCTGGACGAGCTGGTGGTAGAAGGGATCAAGACCAACGTCTCCCTGCAAAAAGAGATCATGAAAGACGAAAACTTCCAGCACGGTGGTACCAATATCCACTACCTGCACAAGAAGCTGGGTCTGTAAGGATCGCTGATAGAGACCCGATGACATTGCGCGGTGGCAGTTCCAATGCCCACTACCTGCACAAGAAGTTGGGTCTGTAAGGATCCAAGGCAGAACAATGACTTCCGATAGAAGTCAGCTCCGAAAGGAGCCTCTGTTGAAAAAGGGCCATGGCGACATGGCCCTTTTTTGTTATTCTTGCGCCCCTCAAAATTGTCGGAGGCCAAGGTGAATCGTTTCGCGCTCGCTCGTCGGGAAGCAGCCCTCTGCCTGCTGCTGACCCTGCTCTATTTCTTTGCCTGGTATGGCACTGCGTATTTCATCCCGGAAGAGATCGAATACTGGGACATGCCACTCTGGTTCCTGCTCAGCTGCATGGTGATGCCGCTGCTGTTCATTGTGTTGTGCGGCCTGATGGTGGATCGCCTGTTTGTGGATATTCCCCTCGATACGCCTCCCCGCAGTGCCAAGGAGCCTCCCCATGAATCTTGAGTTGATGCTGCCCCTGGTCATCTATCTGGTGCTGGTGCTGGGGATCGGTTTCTGGGCCAGTCGCCATCGCACCGGCGGCGACTTCGTGCAGGAGTACTTCATCGGCAACCGCAGCATGGGCGGTCTGGTGCTCGCCATGACGCTGGTGGCTACCTATACCTCGGCATCGTCCTTCATCGGCGGGCCGGGTGCCGCCTACAAGATTGGCCTTGGCTGGGTACTGCTGGCAATGATCCAGCTGCCCACCGTCTGGCTTACCTTGGGGGTGCTCGGCAAGAAGTTCGCCATCATTGCCCGCCGGGTCAATGCGGTGACCATCAATGACATGCTGTGGGCCCGCTACCAGAGCAAGGCAGTTGTCATTCTCGGATCCGTTACTATCATCCTCGCCTTTATCGCCACCATGGTGGTGCAGTTCATCGGCGGGGCTCGCCTGCTGGAGACGGCCACCGGCCTCTCCTACCAGCAGGGGCTGATGCTGTTTGCCAGTTGCGTGCTGCTCTACACCATCATCGGCGGCTTTCGTGCCGTGGTGATGACCGACGCCCTGCAGGGGATCATCATGCTGATCGGCACCGGCGCTTTGCTGGCTGGGATCCTGATTGCCGGGGATGGATTGCCCAGCCTCATCCACCAGCTCAGGGAGATCGACCCCAAACTGGTGAGCCCGACGGGGGCCGGCGACATGCTGACCCAACCCTTTATGCTGAGCTTCTGGATCCTGGTCTGCGTCGGAGTGGTGGGGCTGCCCCACTCGGCCCTGCGCTGCTTCGGCTATCGGGACAGCAAGGCGCTCCATCGCGGCATTCTCATCGGCACAGTGGTCAGTGCCCTGCTGATGTTCGGCATGCACCTGGCCGGTGCCCTGGGCCGCGCCATTCTGCCCGGCATGGACAGCCCGGACAAGATCATGCCCTCCCTGATGATGGAAGTGCTGCCGCCCTGGCTGGCCGGGGTGTTTCTGGCGGCACCGATGGCGGCCATCATGTCCACCATCGACTCCCAGCTGATCCAGGCCTCCGCCACTCTGGTGAAGGATCTCTACCTCAACTACCTCAATCCCAAGCAGGAGAAACTGGAGGTGCGCATTCCTCGTCTCTCCCTGCTCTGCACCCTGATCCTGGGCACGCTCGTATTGCTGGCGGCGCTGCAGCCCCCCGAGATGATCATCTGGCTCAACCTGCTCGCCTTCGGTGGCCTGCAGGCCGTGTTCCTGTGGCCGCTGGTACTCGGCCTTTACTGGTCAAGGGCCAACGGGCCGGGCGCCCTGGCCAGCATGGTATCCGGCATCGTCTGCTATGGCGTACTGAGCCAGTGGGGGATAAAACTGGCCGGACTGCATGCCATAGTACCGAGCCTGGGGCTGGGACTGGTTGCCTTTGTGCTGGTCAGCCTGCTGACTCCGCCTCCCAGTCAGGGGGTTCGGCGATTATTCGAACAGCAGTAACAAAGAGATTAATAAAGGGTTCCAAAACTATCCCCAAATAGGTGTTTTACGGGTAAACTGTGCGCCAAGTCACAAAACTCAGCACCTTTATGCCAGTACAGAACGCCAGACAGACCCTGATCCAGGCCCTGCAACGACTCGGTTACGCCCTGTTGTTGCCGGTCTCCATACTGCCACTGGCTGCGCTGCTCTACCGGCTCGGTCAACCGGATGTACTGGATCAGGCTGTGCTCTCCCTCACGGGGCGCGCCCTGTTCAGCCAGATGCCGCTCATCTACGCGGTTGCCATCGCCTTCGGCCTGAGCCGACAAGGAGAGGGCACTCAGGCGCTGGCCGGGGCGGTCAACTTCCTGCTGCTGAGCTCCGCGCTGGGCACCCTGGCCCCCGGCCTGCATGCAGACATGATCTGCGGCCTGCTGGCGGGGCTCACCACCGCCATCATCTACCCCTGGGTGAAACGGCGCACCATACCTGGCTGGCTGCAGATAGCGCAGGGGGATTTCGCCTGCCTGTGCATCTCGGCGATCGCCTGCCTGTTGCTGGCGTTTCCCCTCTCCCTGTTCTGGCCGCTGCTGGAGCAGGGCATCACGCTGCTGGCCTCGGAACTGCTCACCACCCCACTGGGCGCCTTCTGTTACGGCACCCTCAACCGGCTGCTGATCCCCCTTGGCCTGCATCAGGTGCTGGGCAGTCTCATCGGCCTTGGCGAGAGCAACCTGCAGGCGCTGGCCACCGCCCAGCCGCTGCATGAAGGCTATGTAGCCGGCCTCTATCCCATCATCATGTTCGGCCTGCCGGGCGCCTGCTTTGCCATCTGGCTGCACCGCCAGCGCATGCAGCGACTGCCGCAGGGTGGACTACTGCTCACCCTGGCGCTCACCTCTGCACTATTGGGGATCACTGAGCCCATCGAGTTCCTGTTCGCCTTCACCGCTCCCTGGTTGTTTCTGGCCCATGCCCTGCTGACCGGGTTGTCGCTGGCCATCTGCAGCGGGCTTGGCATCCAGGTGGGCAGCTACTTCTCCGCCGGTCTGCTGGATCTGGTGTTGAGCTATCAGTCCGGCGAGCACAGCTTCTGGCTCATTCCGGTCGGCATCCTCTTCTTCGTCGCCTACACACTGCTCTTCTATCAACTGCTGGAACGAGCGCCTCTGAGCCTGCCGAGCAAGCCCATCGCCAATGAGCACCCACGCTTGGCCAGTGTCGCCCCCTCGGATCCCCAGATGCTGGCGATCCAGTACCTCAAGGCGCTGGGGGGCATGGACAATCTGCAAGCCATGAGCGTCTGCCTGACCCGCCTCAGTCTGCGGGTGTGCGACATAGCGCTGGTGGATCAGTCCCGCCTGCCGGGGCTGGGTTGCCTCTCCTGGATCCAGCTCAACGGCCATCAACTGGTACTGGTGCTGGGCCCCAACGCCAGCCTGATTGAGGGGCAGATCCGCATGCTGGCGGAGCGTCAGTCGGTACCCCTCGGCCTTAAACCCAATCAGGAGTCTGCCAGCCCAGGCAACTGGTAGGCTCAGGCGAACGGCAAGCGCTCTGCGACGAAGTCCATCAGCGAGCGCAAGGCAGGCGCCAGATGTTCCCGGCTCGGGTAGATGAGATAGAAGGGATTGGGCGGTATGGGGTGATCCGGCAGCAATTTCTGCAACCGTCCCGTCGCCAGATCCTCCTGACAGACATGGTGTGGCAACAGGGCAATCCCGCCTTCATGCAATGCCAGCTCCCGCAGCGCCAGCAAGCTGTTGCTGATGCAGGCCCCTTGCGGCCGCCAGCCCCCCTCCTGCAGTGGCCACACAGGCAATGCCGAGTGCACCAGACAGGGGTGAAGCCCCAACTCGGACAACTGCTGCGGCGCGCCATGAGCCGCCAGATAACCGGGAGCCGCCACCAGATGACGCGACACCTGACCAATGCGCTTGCAAATGAGACTGGAATCTTTCAGCGGCGCCGCCCGCAGCGCCAGATCATAACCCTCTCCTACCAGATCCAGTTGATCGTCGCAAAGGGTCAGCTCCAGCACCACCTCAGGATAGAGGGCACGAAATTCCGCCAGGATCCTGCCAAGCAGCAGGGTACCGGTCGCCTCTGGCGCCGTGATCCTTACCCGACCGGCGGGGGCGGCGCGCAGCCGCGCCATCGCCAGATTGGCACTGCGGGCTAGCGCCAGCAGCGCCTGGCATTGCTCCACGTAGATCTCACCCTGCGGGGTCAGGCTGAGCCTGCGAGTGGTACGCTGCAGCAGTCGCACCCCGAGCTGGGTTTCGAGCCGCGAGATCTTCTGGCTCACCGAGGACTTGGGCATGCCAAGCGCCTCGGCGGCACCGGTAAAACTGCCCTGCTCCACCACGGTAGCGAACAGCCCCATCAACTCCAGATCGACATTGTTCATATATTCAAACAGTCTTTACCAATTACCCATCTTAATAAGAATAATTAACCAGACTAGAGTAGCTGGCAATCCCAATCCATCCGATTTGAAAGGAACTGCCATGAAAGCCATTGCCCTGACTCACTACCTGCCAAGCGATCACCCCGACTGCTTTATCACTGCCACCCTGCCCGATCCGATCCCGGGCCCGCGGGATCTGCTGGTGAAAGTGACAGCCACCTCCATCAATCCTGTGGATACCAAGGTGCGCGCCCCCAAGGCCAAAATTGAAGCCAGCCCCCGTGTACTGGGCTGGGATGCAGTCGGTGAGGTCGTTGCCGTCGGTAGCGAAGTGAGCCTGTTCAAGGCGGGCGACAGAGTCTGGTATGCCGGCGACATCAGCCGCCCGGGCAGCAACAGCGCCCTGCAACTGGTGGATGAGCGCATCGCCGCTCTCGCCCCCACCAGTCTGACCGACCTGGAAGCCGCCGCCCTGCCGCTCACCGCCATCACCGCCTGGGAGACACTGTTCGAGCGCATCGGCCTTCACCGCGAGAGCACAGGCAAGCTGCTGATCATTGGCGGGGCAGGTGGAGTAGGCTCCATCGCCATTCAGCTGGCTCGCCAGCTCACCAATATGGACGTGATTGCCACAGCCTCCCGACCAGAAAGCCGTGAATGGTGTCTGGCAATGGGCGCCCATCAGGTGGTAAGCCATCACAAGCTGCAGGAAGAGCTCACCGCTCTTGGCATCACTCAGCTCGATGCCATCTTCTGCACCAATGCTACCGAGCAGCACTGGGATGCCATGGCCAGCCTCATTCGCCCGTTCGGCCACATCTGTACCATCGCCGAATCCAGCGAGCCCTGGGATCTCTCCCTGCTCAAGAGCAAAAGCGCCACCTTCAGTCAGGAATTCATGTTTACCCGATCCCTGTTCCAGACCCCGGACATGATCGAGCAACACAAGCTGCTTGGTCAGGTTGCCTCCCTCATCGACCAAGGGGTGCTCAAGAGCACACTCACCCGCACCCTGTCCGAGCTGACCCCGGTCACCCTGGCCCAGGCCCATGCCGAGGTGGAAGCCGGCCGCATGGTGGGCAAGCTGGTGATCGACATGAGCAGATTTGCAAACTAATCCCTTATAGGTAAAAACTGCACCATCATGGGGTGATTTCACCAGTGACAGGCCCCAACAGTGCACAGTTCATATCAGGCACCAGACAGTCACCACGCAGCATCACCATAAAAACGACATAAAAAAGGGGCCATCCCGCCGGGATGGCCCTAAATACCTGAACGTTGGGGTAACAATCACACACATATCCTTATGCAGGACATACCCATCTTTGCATCTTGTGTGCCAACGCCCCCACTTCCCCCTGTTCCATCCCCTCACGCCTGTCATCCCTACTCGTTTTCCCCGGCCAGCAAAATGCCGAAAAAAAAGCCACCCAAAGGTGGCTGAAAAAAGATGACGGAACTTTCCTAGAGCAAAGCATTCAGCGGGAACAGGTTGCTTCCCGTCACCCAATGAGGAATACATTAACCGTGCCAACTTGGCAGAGTTCTCTTCCTGCGCCATGCAGACATGGGCAAACCACGACAGCACAGGCCCATGATGATAGAATCTCGCGGTTTCACATTTATGAAGAGTCGACGCCATGCCCTGGATACAAATTCGAATCAACGCCACTGCCAAGACAGCAGACAAGGTGAGCAACATGCTGCTGGGGCGTGGAGCCCAGGCCGTGACCTTTATGGATGCCCAGGATGTCCCCGTCTACGAGCCGCTGCCCGGTGAAACCCCGCTCTGGGGTGAGACCGAAGTGATGGGCTTGTTCGATGCCGAAACCGATCCGGCCCCCACCATCGCCTTCTTCCAGCAGATCTTCGGGGAAGACGTGGGCTACAAGGTCGAGCAGCTGGAAGACAAGGACTGGGTGCGCGAGTGGATGGATCACTTCCACCCCATGCAGTTTGGCGAGCGGCTCTGGATCTGCCCGAGCTGGCGCGATGTGCCAAACCCCGATGCGGTCAACGTCATGCTGGATCCGGGTCTGGCATTTGGTACTGGTACCCACCCCACCACGGCGCTCTGCCTGCAGTGGCTGGACGGGCTGGATCTCGCCGGCAAAACCGTGGTCGATTTTGGTTGTGGCTCCGGCATCCTCGGCATTGCCGCCCTGAAACTGGGGGCCGCCCGCGTCATCGGCATCGACATAGACCCGCAGGCCATTCAGGCCAGCCGTGACAACGCCGAGCGCAACGGCGTGGCGGGCCAGATCGAACTCTATCTGCCGGCGGATCAGCCGCAAGATGTCGAAGCGGACGTGGTGGTGGCCAACATACTGGCCGGCCCGCTGCGCGAGCTGGCACCGCTCATCGCCGGCCATGGCAAGCCAGGCAGCCTGATGGCGCTCTCCGGCGTGCTGGAGAGCCAGGCTCCGGAGCTGGAAACCATTTACGGCCAGTGGTTCGACATGGACCCGACTGCGGTAAAAGAGGAGTGGTGCCGCCTCTCCGGCCGCAAGCACGGCTGATGGCAACCACCTCATACAACAAGGGCACCGATGGGTGCCCTTGTTGTTTCCGCCATCCTCTCGTGTCTCCCCTGCTCACTGCCCCACATACAAGCAAAGGCCCGGACTTCGGCCGAACAATCTGGTGCTGCTGCACCACAACAACGCAGCGGCCACACCTTGGCTCCAGACTATAAAACAGCTGTAACCATATGAATAAAAATGACTAAATAACCATATAACTGGATGGCATATCCTTTGCAATTTGCCTCTTCAGAGACTTTCACCATGAACGTCATATTGGAGAAGCGTATGCAGCAACAGGATTGTGCGAAACCGGAACTGAAACGAACCCTGGGGGCTTTTCACCTGTGGGGGATCGCCGTGGGACTGGTCATTTCGGGGGAATACTTTGGCTGGAGCTACGGCTGGGCGCAAGCAGGAACCATGGGCTTTCTGGTCACCTCCCTGCTGGTGGCCGCCATGTACACCGCCTTTATCTTCAGTTTTACCGAGCTGACCACCTCAATTCCCCATGCCGGAGGCCCCTTTGCCTATGCCTACCGTGCCTTTGGTCCGGTCGGAGGATATATCGCAGGCTTTGCCACTCTGGTGGAGTTTGTGTTCGCGCCGCCCGCCATCGCCATGGCGATCGGGGCCTACCTCAACGTCCAGTTTCCGGCCATAGACCCCAAGTGGGTAGCGGTGAGCGCCTATCTCATCTTCATGACCCTCAATCTGGTCGGAGTCGGTATCGCCGCAACCTTCGAGTTGCTGGTCACCCTGCTCGCCATTTTCGAGCTGCTGGTCTTCATGGGAGTAGTAAGCCCGGGTTTCAGCGCCAGCAACTTCATGCTCAACGGCTGGGCAGGCCAGCAGGCATTCAGCCTCGGCGCTCTCCCCGGTATCTTTGCCGCCATCCCATTCGCCATCTGGTTCTTCCTCGCCATTGAAGGCGCCGCCATGGCGGCCGAAGAGGCCAAGGAGCCGAAGAAAACAATTCCGAAAGCCTTCATCGGTGGCATCCTGACCCTGGTCATGCTGGCCATGGGGGTCATGGTGTTCGCAGGCGGCGTCGGAGACTGGCGCCAGCTTGCCAACATCAATGATCCCCTGCCCCAGGCGATGAAGATGATAGTGGGCGAGAGCAGCGGCTGGCTGCACATGCTGGTCTGGCTGGGGCTGTTCGGCCTGATCGCCTCCTTCCACGGCATCATAATGGGCTACTCACGCCAGATCTTTGCCCTGGCCAGGGCCGGTTATCTGCCCGGTGCCCTGGCCTCGGTCAACCGCCGCTTCCAGACCCCCCACTGGGCCATTCTGGCCGGTGGCGTTGTGGGGATCCTGGCGATCTTCTCCGACTCGCTGATCGTCATAGGCGGGCTATCCCTCACCGCCAACATAGTCACAATGGCGGTGTTTGGCGCCATTGTGATGTACATCATCTCGATGGCGGCCCTGTTCAAGCTGCGCCGCAGCGAACCGGCACTGGAGCGTCCATTCAGAGCCCCTCTCTATCCTTTTGCTCCGGCTCTCGCCTTGGGACTGGCAGTACTCTGTCTGGTAGCTATGGTCTATTACAACGGCTTGCTGGCGCTGATCTTTGGCGCCCTTATGCTGGCGGGCTATGCCTACTTCCGTCTGACCCATGATGAAGGGATTGCCGCCAGTGACGGTGAGCTGGTCAAGGCAAGCTGAACCAGGTCCTCTGTGCCCATCAGGAGCAAGGCCACGCGCTGGCCTTGTTTCCCCACCCTGCATCGACGAGAGAGCCCCATGTATCGCACCCAACTGTCACACCACGGCTATCAGTTTCCAGACCTTCGCACCCTGATGGCCAAGGCGACCCCTGCCCGCTCCGGTGACTATCTGGCCGGCGTGGCCGCCCACAGCGCCGAGGAACGCATGGCGGCCAGGATGGCGCTGGCAGACCTTCCGCTCAAAACCTTCCTCAATGAGGCGTTGATCCCTTACGAGCAGGATGAGGTAACCCGCCTCATCATGGACAACCACGATCACGCTGCCTTCGCCCCCATCAGCCACCTGACGGTAGGGGATTTTCGCAACTGGCTGCTGTCTGAGACGGCCAACAGCCAGACCCTGGCACGCATAGCCCCCGGCATCACACCCGAGATGGCAGCCGCAGTCAGCAAGCTGATGCGCAATCAGGATCTGATCCTGGCCGCCAAGAAGTGCCGGGTCGTCACTGCCTTTCGCAACACCATAGGGTTGCCCGGCCACCTCAGCGTGCGGCTGCAACCCAACCATCCCACCGATGATCCTCAAGGGATAGCGGCAGCCATGCTGGACGGTCTGCTGTACGGCGCGGGGGATGCGGTGGTCGGCATCAATCCCGCCAGTGACAACTTGCCCGTACTGGCCAGCCTGAACCAGATGCTCGACGAAGTGATCCAGCGTTTCGCCATTCCGACCCAGTCCTGCATCCTGACCCACGTCACCAACACCTTGCAGCTCATAGAGCGCAATGTGCCGGTAGACTTGGTGTTCCAGTCCATCGCAGGTACAGAGGCTGCCAACCGAGGATTTGGTATCGATCTGGCCCTATTGCAAGAGGCATATGACGCCGCCCTCAGCCTGGGGCGCGGCACCCTTGGCAACAACGTCATGTATTTCGAGACTGGCCAAGGCAGTTGCCTCTCGGCCAATGCCCACCACGGACTGGATCAGCAGACCTGCGAGGCCAGAGCCTACGGGGTAGCTCGCCACTTCAAGCCGTTGCTGTGCAATACCGTGGTCGGTTTCATCGGACCGGAATACCTCTACGACGGCAAGCAGATCATCCGCGCCGGACTGGAAGATCACTTCTGCGGCAAACTGCTGGGGGTGCCGCTCGGCTGTGACGTCTGCTACACCAACCACGCAGAAGCGGATCAGGATGACATGGACACCCTGCTCACCCTGCTGGGCAACGCTGGCCTCACCTTCCTCATCGGCGTTCCCGGGGCGGACGACATCATGCTCAACTACCAGAGCACCTCGTTTCATGACGCCCTCTATATTCGCGAGCTGCTCGGCCTCAAGCACGCACCGGAATTTGCAGACTGGCTGGTGCGGATGCAACTCACCAACCCTGGCGGCCAACTGCTCGATGCCAGCCTGCGTCACCCTCTGTTAACGGCTTTTGGCCAAAGTGGTAAGGTGGCCTGATGAGCAAGGATCCCCATGACATGAGTGACATAGTTCACCTCAATCCCTGGCTGGAACTCAAACGCTACACCTCGGCCCGCATAGCGCTAGGGCGCACCGGGGTCAGCCTGCCCACAGAGGCACTGCTGGCGTTTGGTCTGGCCCATGCACAGGCTAGAGATGCTGTGCACCAGCCCCTGGAAGTGGCCGCCCTGACCAAAGCGCTGCACGCCACAGGACACAAAGTCCTGACGGTGCAGAGCGCCGCCACCAGCCGGGAAGAGTATTTGCGTCGCCCGGACCTGGGCCGACGGCTGAACGATGCCAGCCGCCTCCTGCTGAGCCAGCTCCCGCAAACAGAGGCCGAGCTCGCCCCCCTGGAGTATCAGACCCGGCAGGCTGAAGCCGATCTTGTCATCATGCTGGGTGATGGACTCTCCTCCACCGCCCTGCATCAGAATGCCCTGCCCTTTATCGAGGCACTGCAACCCCATCTCAGGCGCCTTGGGTTGGCCTGTGCCCCTCTGGTGATCGCCAGCCAGGCCAGAGTGGCACTGGGAGATGAGGTAGGGGAACTGCTAAGGGCCCGGGCCGTACTGGTGATGATTGGCGAGCGCCCCGGCCTCTCCTCCCCCGACAGTCTGGGGCTCTACCTGACCTGGCAACCCAGAGTCGGATGCATGGATTCACAGCGCAACTGCATCTCCAACGTACGTCCCGCCGGGCTCGATTTCCCCCAAGCGGCTCACAAGCTGGCCTGGTTGCTGGAGCAGGCCTTCAACCGCCGCTTGACCGGGGTTGCCCTCAAGGATGAGAGCGGCGAGCTGGCCAGCCTGATCGAACACGACGCCCCGCTTTCCCCTTGCCGTCCAGCATGACAACGGGGCGGCCAGCCCGGTCCGCCCCATCACCAATTCCAAACTGAACCACTTGAATCTGCAATGAAAACTGGGCATCGTCTCGCCTGCCCCCGCCAAGAAGCCAAGGGGCGCGCCTCTCCCCCTCAGGACAATTGCTTGATACACAAGAGGAACGGATGAAGATTGCCATTCTGGATGACTATCAGGATCAGGTTCGTCACCTGCCCTGCTTTGCCTTGCTGGCGGGTCATGACGTTACAATCCTCAACCAGAGCGAACCCGATACAGCGCGCCTCGCCGCCATGTTGGAGGGAGTAGAAGCACTGGTGCTGATCCGCGAGCGTACTCGTATCGACGAACAGCTGCTGATGCGGCTTCCCACCCTAAAACTCATTAGCCAGACCGGCAAAATCAGCCAGCATATCGACCCGGCACTGTGCCAGCGGTACGGCGTTGCCGTGGCAGAAGGCGTAGGCAGCCCTGTTGCTCCCGCCGAACTCTGCTGGGCACTTATAATGGCAGCCTCCCGCCATATTCCGGCTTACACTCGCGAGTTGACCAAGGGCCAGTGGCAGCAATCGGGCTCACTCGGCCTGGGACGCACCCTGTACGGTCTGACGCTCGGTATCTGGGGCTACGGCAAGATAGGTCAGCGCATCGCCCGTTACGGCAATGCATTCGGTATGTCTGTGCTGGTATGGGGTAGCGAATCTTCTTGTCAGCGGGCGACACAGGATGGATTCGACGCAGCCCCCAACAAGACAGCGTTTTTCCAACGTGCCGATGTCTTGTCCCTGCATCTGCGGCTCAACGAGCTCACTCGAGCCTGCGTCACCCGTGCCGACCTGGCTCAAATGAAGGCAGACTCTTTGCTGGTCAATACCAGCCGGGCCGAGCTCATTGAATCTGGCGCACTCCATGCTGTGCTCAGTGCGAATCCCACCCGGCGAGCGGCACTGGATGTGTTCGATAGCGAGCCCGCCAACCTGGATAACGAGCCTCTCCTGGCTTTACCCAACGTGCTGGCCACACCGCATCTGGGCTATGTGGAGCAAAACAGCTATGAGCTCTACTTTCGCAAGGCATTTGAAAATGTGCTGGCCTTTGCCGAGGGCAGGCCACAACATCTGGTGATGCCGGCTCTGGGTTGAGGCTCACTCTTATCCTGCTGACAAAGCAGTAATATATGCCTCTATCAGTGCGCTTGCTGCAGGTGGACAGGTCTGCACTGGAGGTGCTGCGCTTGCCACCCAAATCGCCTCATGCCAACCAGAGAGCAGGAATCCCCATGACCGAATATCAGAAGATGATCAGCAGCCAACCCTACAACTGCATGGCGCCGGAGCTGGATGTCCTGCGCCGTGAGACGGCGCGCCGCTATCGCGGCTTCAATCGGGCGGAAGAGGAGGATGAACAGCTGGCGCTGTTGCAGGAGATAGTCGGTGAGCTGGCGGAGAACGCCTTTATCTGCCCACCGTTTTACTGCACCTATGGCCGTCATATCAGCCTGGGGGCGGGCTCCTACGTCAACATGGGGGCCACGTTTCTGGACAACGCACCGATCCGCATCGGCGCCAACGTCATGATAGGGCCGAACGTGCAGATCTACACAGCTGCCCACGCGCAGGCCGCCGATGAGCGCATCCAGGGGGTGGAGACGGCGCTGCCGGTGACCATAGAAGACAACGTCTGGATTGGCGGCGGCGCCATACTGCTGCCCGGCGTCACCGTCGGGCGGGAGGCCATCGTCGGCGCGGGGGCAGTTGTCACCAAAGACGTGCCTGCCGGCGCCCGGGTAGTGGGCAACCCGGCGCGGATCCTGCCTGTCAAAGTGGGGCGCTGACCCATTCCCGCCGCAGGGACCGTCGAGCGGGGCCCACTTCACCTACCAGCAGTGCAGCAACGGCAGGCGTGCTGCAGTCAAAAGGATCCCATAAAAATAAAGCCCAATGTCATGAAGACGTTGGGCTGTAAAAAGGTGCTACGGAATTGCGACTCTCATCGCAGAAAATTAGAAGGGGTCACCTTCTAAACTGGCACAGGGATATTAACGAGGCGCAAACGTTTTACATAGCGTAATCAACCAGGATTGAGAACAGCCTCTCACTATTTAAAAAATTCCCTGCCAAGCCCCATCCCCCTCTTGGCAAGTATTTATTTCTCAGTACAGCCTCAGGTTCGTGAACGCACGAGATAAAAAAGCCCTGACAAGTCAGGGCTTTGGCTGAAATTCAAGCAGCTTAGAAGCGGCGAACAAACTCGCCTGGCGGCAGTTCGCGCAACTTGCGCGCCTCCAGCATGGGGGTGCCGAGGTAGAGAAAGCCCACCAGTTGATCCTCCGGTGCCAGTGCCAGCCCCTTGTTGATCAACTCATCGAAGATGAACCAGCCGGATCGCCAGATGCCGTTGAAGCCCTGGGCTTGTGCCGCCATCTGCATCGCCATCAGGGCGCAACCGGCGGAGAGCTCCTGCTCCAGTTTCGGCACCTTGGGGTGGGCCTGATAACGGGTGGCTACGGCCACCAGCAAGGGAGCGCGCAGCGGCGCCTCCTGGCACTTCTTGATGCTCTCTTCATCTTCGCCACGGGCACGAGCAGCCTCGGCCAGCAGATCCCCCAGCCGCTCACGCCCCTCCCCTTCAAACAGGATGAACTGCCAGGGAGTCAGGGTGCCATGATCCGGCGCGCGCAAGCCCGCCTTGAGGATATTGTCGAGCACCTCACCGCTGGGGGCGGGTGTGGTCAGGCGGCCACAGGAGTGGCGGTTGAGCAACAGAGTGAGGGCATCCATGGGCAAATCCTTGTCAGGGGCTGTGATGGCGCTACCTTAGCACAGCGCACAATGAAGAAAACCCCTGAGGCTCAGGGGTTTATCGCAATATCAGACCAATAGCGGGCCAGGGCGGAGCAACTAGATAACGGCGGCCAGCTCGGCCCCTTGGCGGATCGCCCGCTTGGCATCCAGCTCGGCGGCCACGTCGGCGCCACCTATGATGTGTACCGGCTTGCCTGCCGCCTGCAAACCGGCCTGCAGCTCCTTGAGAGGCTCCTGGCCGGCACAGATGATCACCTGATCCACCGGCAGGCACTGTTTGGCTTCACCTATCTGGATATGCAAGCCTTCATCGTCGATGCCAAGGTACTGGACGCCGGAAAGCATCTGCACCTTGCGGTTCTTGAGCACGGTTCTGTGGATCCAGCCAGTGGTCTTGCCCAGACCGTCACCCACCTTGCTCTCCTTGCGCTGAAGCAGCCAGATCTGGCGTTCGGGAGCATCGATCTCCGGCGTGATCAAGCCACCGCGCTCGCCAAGCTGCTTGTCGATGCCCCACTCCTTGAGCCAGTGATCGCGATGTCCGTCTGTACCGCTATCAGCCTTCTTCTCCACAAGGTATTCGGCCACATCAAAGCCGATACCACCGGCGCCGATCACCGCCACCTTCTGGCCGACCGGTTTGTGATCCCGCAGCACGTCGATGTAATTGAGCACCTTGGGATGCTCAATGCCAGGAATGTTCGGGGTACGCGGGCGTATGCCGGTGGCGAGGATCACCTCGTCAAAGCCGCCACCGAGCAGACTCTCGGCGCTCTGGCGCTGGCCGAGGTAGAGCTCGACGCCGCACTTCTCCAGCCGTCTGGCAAAATAACGAAGAGTCTCGTGAAACTCCTCCTTGCCCGGGATCTGCTTGGCAAAGTTGAACTGACCACCAATCTCGCTCGCCTGATCGAACAGGCTCACCTGATGGCCGCGCTCGGCGGCGTAACAGGCGAACGCCAGCCCGGCCGGACCCGCCCCCACCACCGCCAGCTTCTTGGGCTGGGGCACGCGGCCAAACGTCAGCTCGGTCTCGAAACAGGCGCGGGGATTGACCAGGCAGGAGGCGCGTTTTTGCTTGAACACGTGATCCAGGCAGGCCTGATTGCAGGCGATGCAGGTGTTGATCTCGTCCGCCCGGTTCTCGGCGGCCTTGATGACAAATTCAGGATCCGCCAGGAAGGGGCGCGCCATGGAGACCATATCCGCTTCTCCCTGGGCTAATATGCGCTCGGCCACTTCCGGGGTATTGATCCGGTTGGTGGTGATAAGCGGCACTGTGAGGTGCTTTTTCAGCTCGGCGGTCACCCAGCTGAAGGCACCGCGCGGCACGCTGGTGGCTATGGTGGGAATACGCGCCTCGTGCCAGCCGATGCCGGTGTTGATCAGGGTCACGCCGACCTGCTCCAGCGCCTTGCCAAGGGCTACCACCTCCTCCAGCGTCGAACCCTGCTCCACCAGATCCAGCATGGAGAGACGGAAGATGATGATGAAATCCGTGCCGACCCGCTCGCGGATGGCCCGCACTATCTCCACCGGAAAACGCATCCGGTTCTCATTGCTGCCGCCCCAGCCATCGGTGCGCTTGTTGGTACGCTCGCAGATGAACTGGTTGATGAGATAGCCTTCCGACCCCATCACTTCGACGCCGTCGTAACCGGCCGCCCTGGCCAGCTGCGCGGTGGAGGCAAAGTCACGGATGGTACCGCGGATCTGCCGCTCGCTCATGGCGCGCGGCTTGAACGGGGATATGGGCGCCTTGAGGGCGCTCGGCGCCAGACTGAAGGGATGGTAGGCATAGCGGCCGGCATGGAGGATCTGCAGCGCTATCTTGCCCCCCTCCTGATGCACCGCCTGAGTCACCTTCTTGTGCTTGGCGACTTGCCAGGGGAAGCTCAGCTGTGAGCCGTGGGGCACCAGCCGCCCACGCAGATTGGGGGCTATGCCACCGGTGACGATGAGGCCGACACCGCCACGGGCGCGCTCGGCATAGAAGGCTGCCAGCTTGTCAAAGCCACCCTTCTCCTCTTCGAGGCCGGTATGCATGGAACCCATCAGTACCCGGTTCTTCAACTGGGTAAACCCGAGGTCAAGGGGCGTCAGCAACGTAGGATAAAGGCTCACAATGCCTCCAGTTAATTTTTTGTTATCAAATTGCAGCTAGAGTAAAGAATCAAAAATGCTTTTTCAAACAAATGTTTGGACATTTTTTCAGCGAACAGGCGTATTCCGAAGCAAGAAGGGGTGACAGGGCTATCGATCGCACCGAAGCGGAAATGGCAATTCACCGGCCAACTGGTTAATAATGGTCTTTCTCTACCCATTAACAGGGCGATAACGCGGCTATGTCTATTTTCAAAGGTCTGGGTTGGCTGTTTCGCAGTCTGTGGCGCCTGCTCAATTTCACCCGGCTGATGCTGGTCAATCTGCTGTTTCTCATTCTGGTGCTGGTCATCGTCTTTAGCATCAGCCAGAAAGAAGCACCCAGTGCTCCCATTGAAGGGGCGTTGACCCTCAATCTCAACGGCGTGCTGGTGGAACAGCGCACCCAGACAGATCCCACTGTGCAGTTGCTGCGCCAGGTGGACAGCAGCGACGAGCAGCCGAGCGAGATCCTGCTTTCTGATCTGCTATGGGCCATTCGCAGCGCAAAAGATGACGACCGCATCAAGGCGCTGGTGATCAAACCACAGGGATTGCAAGGCACCAGCTTATCCAAACTGCAGGAGGTGGCTGGCGCCATCGACGAGTTCAAGGAAAGTGGCAAACCTGTCATCGCCATGGCCGACTACTACAACCAGGGTCAGTATCTGCTGGCTGCTCACGCCGATCATGTGCTGCTCAATCAGAGCGGCGCCGTGCTGATTGAGGGACTCGGTGTCTACCAGACCTACTTCAAGTCGGCGCTGGAGAAGCTCAACATTACCCCCCATGTGTTCAAGGTCGGTACCTACAAATCCTTCGTCGAACCCTACACCCGGGACGAGATGTCCCCGGAGAGCAAGGAGGCGAACCAGCGCTGGCTGGATCAGCTGTGGCAATCCTATGTAGCGGACGTGGCCGAGCAGCGGGAGATAGAACCCGAGGCCGTCGCCCCAAGCAAAGATCGTTTCCTCGAGCTGCTGCGCAAGGCCGGCGGCAACGCCGCCAGCTACGCCCTCGACAATGGTCTGGTGGATCAGCTCGCCACCCGTGACGAGATGACCCAGGCAGTCATTAAAGAAGTGGGTGAAAGCAAGGATCACGGCTGGAAAGGGGTTGGCCTGAAAGAGTACCTGGCGGCGGCCCCCGAGCAATATCCCCAGAGTGGCAAGGATGAGGTGGGCCTCATTGTTGCCAGCGGCGCCATCATGGATGGCGTGCAGTCGGCCGGTACCATAGGTGGCGACAGCCTGTCGGAGCTGCTGGCCGATGCCCGCCGTGACGACAAGGTGAAAGCCGTGGTGCTGCGGGTCGACAGCCCGGGTGGCAGCGCCTTCGCCGCCGAGCAGATCCGCGCCGAACTGCTGGCGCTGAAACAGGCAGGCAAACCAGTGGTGATCTCCATGGGCAGTTACGCCGCCTCGGGTGGCTACTGGATCTCAGCCGATGCGGACAAGATCTTCGCCTCCCCAACCACCCTCACCGGCTCCATCGGGGTGTTCGGCATGTTCGCCACCATAGACAAGGCGCTCTCCCAATACGGGGTGCACACGGATGGGGTGGGCACCACGGATTATGTCGGTGTCGGCCTGACCCGCGCCCTGCCTGATCACGTCGGGCAAGCCATTCAGCTGAGCGTGGAAGATACCTATCAGCGCTTCGTCGGTCTGGTGAGCAAGGGCCGTGGCCTGAGCCCGCAAGAGGCGGAAAAAGCCGCCGAAGGCCGGGTCTGGACCGGTCAGGATGCCAAGGCGCTGGGTCTGGTGGATGAGTTCGGTAATCAGGAAGCCGCCATCAAGGCGGCGGCCACCCTTGCCAACCTCAAGGAGTGGCAGGTCACTCCCATAGAAAAAGAGGAGTCAGCCAAAGACAAGTTCCTGCGCCAGCTGTTCGACAGCAGCGCCCAGGCGCTGGCCCCGCACCTGCAAAGCTGGTTGCCGGCCGGATTTGGCAAGGCGTTGGTGGAGGTGAACCGCGGCCTGGATCCGCTGACCCGCTTCAACGACCCCCAAGGCACCTATGCCTTCTGCCCTGTCTGTGTGCAGTAATCGGGCACTCGCAATAAAAAAACGCCTTCGGGCGTTTTTTTGCATCTGGCTCAAGGGACCTGATTCACACCAGCAGGCCGGACTCGTGCCAATGATGCAACTCGGCCAGTACCCGGGTCTCCCGCACCGTCCACTGGGGACAAGGACCCGCCAGCTGGGTCTTGTTGGTTTGCAGCGCATCATCCAGCTCGAACCAGCCAGGGGTGAAACCTAGCCGTACCTCGTAGGGCTGGGGACGAGGTTCACTCCACCCCTCACCGACCCGACACAGGTAATAGAAAGAGCGGATGCAATAGGCGTCATAGTCGGCCTCCCGGGCGGCACGGTACTCCCGCGTCTGGCCGAGCAGGGCGCCGACCTCCACCAGCTCGGCACCACACTCTTCCCGCAGCTCGCGAGCAAGGGCAGTGCCGTGGCACTCCCCTTCTTCAATGCCGCCACCAGGAAACATGAGATCGCCGTTGACCCGGGAGTGCACCAGCAGCAGCCGGTCGCCACGCAGGACTATGGCCCTGACTGTCACGCGCTCCAGCCGGCGGCCATCAATGGCCACTTGGCCGTGCTTCAGCTGGATGTCGAAGGGATGAGGCCAGTCACTGGCCAGTTGTTTTATCTGGTTCATCAGGGATCAGGGACGATAAGTCCCGCTTTTTAGCTGCTCGACTATGGTGGCGGCCTGACTGTCCCAGGCCTCCTGATCTGCCTTGCTCAACGCATGATAAAGGCCCAAACGCTTGGCCGAAACGTCGGGCGTATCCTGAAATGACTCGCTCACCTTGCCCCACAGATACGCCAGACCGTACTCCTTCTGGCCCATGTAGAGGGTGCTCAGAGAGGTGAGGATCCGGCTGTTGACCTTGTCCCCTTCTCCATAGAGGGAGAGGGCATGGTGCATGAGAGTGATGGCTTTCTGTGGGGCACTCTTGGCATACATACCCCCCAGTGCCAGCTGCAGCTCGGGCTCTGTGAGTACTGGCTGCCCCTCCAGCGCCATGAATTGCTCACGGGCCTGCTCGTTAATGTTGTTGGTCCAGTGCCAGAGCAGCAGGTAGGGATCCTGCGAGTTGCGGGTCGCCGCATCGAGCTCGGCCAGCTGATCACCGGCCGCCAGCATGCCTTCCACTCTGGGGCTCTTCTGCTCCCTCGCCGTCTTGTACTCTATGTTGGTCGACCGCTCCGCACACTTGAGATAACGCTCCAGATTGCGCATCAGCTCGTACTTGCGCCTGTCCGTCCCCTCTTCTTGCAGATAGAAGCGGCTGCGGATGATGTCGGTCCGCTCGTAGCGGCACCAGCCATCGTCCACCAGGTCCTGACACAGCTCGGGATGATTGGCACAGATGTTGTGGATCCTGTCATCGTTGCAGGCCATCAGAGTCAGGCCGCAGGAGAGGCCGAGCAGTACGGAACGCAGTGGAAAAGGGGTCATAGTTCACATCTGGTTGGTAACAATGGGAGCCTTGCGCAGCCACCTCTGGCTAGCAAACCGGCTACATATCCATTACAATGCGCGCGCCGTATAAGGCCGCGATTGCAGAATGATATAACGAAATATACACCCCTACACTGATCTGCATTCGACGAATTTCTATTTGCCCCAACAACGTGAAATAAAGGATCTGGTTAATGACCCACGAGCACTACTTGCAGGCGTGGCAGGAGAGCCAGGAGCTCGCCGAAGCCATGCAACCCTTGATAGGTCGCCTCTACCGACAACAAGGCATCGAGATCACCCTCTACGGACGCCCGCTGCAAAACGCCTCCACCATCGATATCCTCAAAGCCCACAGGGTCGTCCGCCGTCATCAGGGCACCCCGCTTCCGATCCAGCAAAGCTTCCCCCTGCTCCAGGCCATCCTGGCCTTGAACCCCACCGCCGCCGAGATCGATCTTGGCAAGCTGGCCGTCGGCTACTGGCAGGATCACCAGGACGAAGCAGGCATTGACGATTACCTGCGTGCCAAGTTGGCGCCAGCACTGGGGCGGTGTGACATCCCGCAACCGACGGACGTGGTGCTCTACGGTTTTGGTCGTATCGGCCGCCTGCTGGCCCGCCTGCTCATAGAGCGTACCGGCGCCGCCAACTCACTGCGTCTGCGAGCCATAGTGGTGCGTGGTGGCCGTGAGGGAGATCTGGAGAAACGCGCCAGTCTGCTGCGCCGTGACTCGGTACATGGCCCCTTCAACGGTTCCATCGAGGTGGACAGTGATCGCAGTGCCATCATCGCCAACGGCACCTTCATTCAGGTGATCTACGCCAGCAGTCCGAGCGACATCGACTACACGGCATATGACATTCACAATGCACTCATCGTCGACAACACGGGTGTCTGGCGCGACGACGCCGGTTTGAGCGAACACTTGAAGGCGCGCGGCGCCGCCCGTGTGCTGCTGACGGCACCGGGCAAGGGCGACATGAAGAACGTGGTGTTTGGGGTCAATCATGAAGTGATCGGGCCGGATGACAAGATCATCTCTGCCGCCTCTTGCACCACCAACGCCATCACACCTGTGCTCAAGGTGATGCAGGACAAGTACGGCATCCGCCACGGCCACGTGGAGACTGTCCACTCCTACACCAACGATCAGAACCTGATAGACAACTATCACAAGGGCGAGCGTCGCGGTCGCAGCGCAGCCCTCAACATGGTGATGACCAGCACGGGGGCCGCCAAGGCGGTGGCCAAGGCACTGCCGGAGCTCAAGGGCAAGCTGACCGGCAACGCCATTCGGGTGCCCACCCCCAACGTGTCGCTGGCCATCATCAACCTCTCACTGGAGCAGAGCACCGACAGGGAGAGTCTCAATGCCTATCTGCAGCAGATGGCGCTAAGCTCGGCCCTGCATCGCCAGATCGATTTTAGCGCCAGTACAGAGCTGGTCTCCTCCGACATGGTGGGTTCCCGCTTCGCAGGCATAGTGGATTCCCAGGCCACCATCGCCGAGGAAGATCACTGCGTCCTCTACGTATGGTATGACAACGAGTTCGGATACAGTTGTCAGGTAGTACGGGTGATGGAGCAGATGGCTGGCGTAGTCCGCCAGGATCTGCCTGCATAGACCGATAGGGTCTACCTGCATAGCCCGCCAGGATCTGCCCGTCTAAGAACCTGGGTTCATGGCTCAATTTTCAAGGAGAAGCCGGATGTCGTTTCAACAGGGTGAGTTTCAACAGGCCATCAGACAGATGCCCAAAGAAGTGTACGAGCGGCTCAAGACAGCGGTCGAGCTGGGCAAATGGCCCGATGGCAAACCCCTGAGCGACGAACAGAAGGCCACCTCCCTGCAGGCCGTGATGGCCTGGCAGGCGATGCACCTCGACAATCCCGAGCACATGAACATAGGCCGGGACGGCGAGATAGTGATGAAGAGCAAGAGCGAGCTCAAGCGTCAGTACCGTGACGAGGAAGAGATAGTGCGGATCGACCTCAGTCACTGAGCCTTGTCGCGAGCCCTGGCTCGCACGCCATAGCAAAGAGGGGAGCCATAATGGCTCCCCTCTTTATTTTCCTCTCCTCCTCATGGTGAGGAGGCCAGAAGCTGTTCACGACCTGTCGCGAGAAGGCGTCAGCAAGGTGAAGAGCAGCGCAGGAACCGGAGTGTATAGGCATACATGAGCCCTCTTGTTCACAAACAAGCGAGCAGCACATGAGCCTTGATCACGGCTTCGCAGCAAAATCGTGGACAGTTTCTCAGGGCGTCAGCTCGCCGCGCAGGGACTGTTGCATCAGCTCGCGGATGCGGGGTGCAGGCAAGTCCAGGCTCAGCAGGAAGTGCAGCTTGGTGAGCGCCGCCTCGGCAGTCATGTCAAACCCCGAGATAACCCCGGCACGGGAGAGCGCATTGCCGGTGGCATAGCCCCCCATGTTGACCTTGCCGTGCAGGCACTGGCTCAAGTTGACTATGATAACGCCGCGGGCAGATGCCTCGGAGAGCAGCGCCAGCATGGCCGGATTCTGCGGCGCATTGCCCACGCCAAACGAGAGCAGGATCAGCGCCTTCACCGGTTGCTGCAATATGTTGGCGATCACCTCGCTGGAGATCCCCGGATAGAGGGTCACCACGCCGATGGGTTGGGGGGTAATGTCGTGCAGCACCAGCGGACGATCGGACGGCTCCCCCAGCTCACCCGCTTCCAGCGAGATGGCGATGCCGGCATTGAGCAGCGGCGGATAGTTCGGCGAATCGAAGGCGTGGAAGCCATCGGCGTGCACCTTCTTGCTGCGGTTGCCACGATAGAGCTGGTTGTTGAAAAACAGCGTCACCTCGTGGATCGGGTAGTTGGCAGCGATATAGAGGGCATTGAGCAGGTTCTGCTGACCATCGGAGCGCAGCTCGGCGAGCGGGATCTGGGAGCCGGTGATGATGACCGGCTTGTGCAGATCTTCGAGCATGAAGGAGAGCGCCGATGCGGTGAACGACATAGTGTCTGTGCCGTGCAGGATCACGAAACCGTCGTATTTCTCGTAGTTGCCTTTAATGTCCTCGGCGATCCGCTGCCAGTCCGCAGGCGTCATGTCGGAGGAATCGATAAGGGGGTCATATTCGTGGATATGGTAATCCGGCATCTCGGGTCGATGAAACTCGGGCATCCGCGCCAGACAGTCTTCCATAAAGCCCGCCATCGGCACATAACCGTGGTCGGAACGCTGCATCCCTATGGTACCGCCTGTGTAGGCAATGTAGATGGACTTCTTCACACCCTCTCCTCTTGATGGACCGGAAACTGGCAAATTAATAAAGGAATAAACCGACGACGTCACACCTGACCGGTTTCCTCTTGTGGGCTGGAAACCGGCGAATTATAGAGACTGGCGCCCCAAATGACAGCCGCGAAATAGCAGATGCCGCCCATAATATGACGCCCATCCCAACAGTGTTAAATGTTGCAACAAACACACACCAAGGCTACTTATATGACAAATATGGATTTAAGTGGTGTTTTTTGCTACTATCCGGCGGATTTTTCGTAAATCTCATCTGGATGCCTGATCAATTCAGGCCCGCATCGATCCCATTTCTGCATGGGACCGGGGCTTGCAGCCCCTTCTTTGTTGGCACCTGAGCCACCCTGATTTTTATCCCGGCTGAATCTCTGAGTCTTCATCAGCGAAAGACACAGCCAATCAACATGGGAGTACTGAATGTTACAACTTGATTCCTACGCCACCCTGGTCGCGGCCACTCTGGTGTTGCTGTTCGGCCGTGTGCTGGTGACCCGCGTCGGGTTGCTGCGCACCTTCAACATCCCCAAACCGGTTGCCGGCGGCCTGGTGGTCGCCCTGGTGTTGCTGTTGCTGCGCTCCACCCTGCAGGTGGAACTGCAATTTGATACCAGCCTGCAAACTCCGCTGATGCTGGCCTTCTTCGCCTCCATCGGTCTCTCCGCCGATCTTGCCAGCCTCAAGCGCGGCGGCAAGGCGGTGATCACCTTCCTGATGGTGGTGACCGGCCTGCTGCTGGTGCAAAACAGCCTGGGGGTGGGTCTGGCGACCCTGCTCGGTCTGGACCCGCACATGGGACTGCTGGCCGGTTCCATTACCCTCTCCGGCGGCCATGGTACCGGTGCGGCCTGGAGCGCCACCTTCTCCGAGAAGTACGGGGTGCAATCCGCCGCCGAGCTTGCCATCGCCTGCGCCACTTTCGGCCTGGTACTGGGGGGCCTCATCGGTGGCCCGGTGGCACGCTATCTGGTGAAAAAAGTGCAGGTGCCCGGCGAGGAGCACAACAAGGACGACGCACCACGGGGCTTCGAGATGCCCGACATGGAACGTCCGCTCACCACCTTCAGCCTGATCGAGACCCTGGCACTGATCGCCATCAGCCTGAAAGGGGGCGAAATGCTCTCCGCCTACCTCAAGGGCGGCGCCTTCGAGCTGCCGGTCTTCGTCTGCGTGCTGTTTGTCGGTGTGCTGCTGCGCAACCTGCTGACCCTGCTGAACTGGCACGAAGTGAGCGATCGGGAAGTCTCTTTGCTCGGCAACGTCAGCCTGTCGCTGTTCCTGGCCATGGCGCTGATGAGCCTGAAGCTGTGGGATCTGGCAAGTCTGGCCCTGCCCATCTTCATTTTGCTGGTCGCCCAGACGCTGGCGATGGCGCTCTACGCCATCTTCGTCACCTTCAGGGTCATGGGCAGCAACTATGACGCGGCCGTGCTGGCGGCAGGCCACTGCGGCTTCGGCCTGGGGGCTACCCCGACCGCCATTGCCAACATGCAGGCCATTACCCAGCGCTTCGGCCCGTCCCACCTGGCGTTTCTGGTGGTGCCCATGGTGGGTGCCTTCTTCATCGACATCATCAACGCCATGGTGATCAAGTTGTTTATGGCCATGCCTTTCCTGTAAGCACGCCACAACCACAAAATAAAAGCCCCGCACTCGGCCGAGTGCGGGGCTTTTTCATTTCAGTCCGGACAGGCTGCAACCCTGAGTCTTACAGGATAAAGGTCGACACCTGCTGGTTCAGGTCGGTAGCACGACCCTTGAGGCGATGGGCCTGATCCAGATCGCGCATGGCGGCGGCAGTGATCTCGTCACTCACATCCTTGATGGCGGTGGTGTTCTGGGTGATCTCGCCAGTCACCTGGGTCTGCTCCTCGGCGGCGGTGGCGATCTGACCCGCCATGTCGGAGATAAGCGAGACGGCCTGGGTGATCTCTTCCAGCGCGGCAGCGGCGGCATCGGCGTCTTTCACGCTGTTGTCGGCCAGGCCCTGGCTGGTCTGCATCAGGCTGACCGCACGGGCAGTGGTCTGTTGCAGCGTCTCGATAGTGGACTGGATCTCCTGGGTGGAATCCTGGGTACGACGGGACAGCACCCTTACTTCGTCCGCCACCACGGCGAAACCACGACCCTGTTCACCGGCACGAGCCGCTTCGATGGCCGCGTTCAACGCCAGCAGGTTGGTCTGCTCGGCAATGCCCTGAATGGTGGAGAGGATGCCGGAAATGGCCTGGGCGTGACGGCTCAACTCGCCGATCACTGCGGTCGCCTGCCCCACCTCTTCGGCCAGACCGTTGATGGACTGGCGGGTCTGGTTCACCAGCATCTTGCCCTGTTCACTGCTCTGGGCGGATTGCTGGGCAGCAGCGGCCGTGTTCTCGGCGTTGCCGGCGATCTCCATGGTGGCGCTCGCCATCTCGGTGACGGCAGTGGCAACCATGGTCACTTCCTGTTGCTGGCGCTGCAGCTCGTCCACCGAGGCCTGGTTGGTCACCAGACTGCGCTCGGCATCGGCGTTCAGCTCGTTGGCCAGCTTGCGGATATTGGCGATCAGCTGATGCTGACTGCCGACGAAACGGTTGAAGCTGTTGGCCAGCTGGCCCACTTCGTCGTTGGCGTCGATCTTGATGCGCTGGGTCAAATCACCGTTACCGTCGGCGATGCGGGCCAGGGCCTGGGAGACCTTGGTGAGCGGGCCGAGCAACAGGCTGACCAGCCAGGAGATGGCGAGAATGCTGCCCACCAGCACCAGCAGGGCCAGACCGAGCTGGGTCATCAGCAAGGAGGAGAGCGGTGCCTCCAGGGTAGCCTTGTCCAGCACCAGTACCAGTTCCCAGTCGGTATCCGGGATGTCTACTGCCATCAGCAGCTTGTCACGGCCTTCGCTGTCAAAGTAGGCAGGGATCAGGGTGTTGCCAGCCTTGCTCTGCTCGATGAGGGCATTGGTCAGATCGTTGTCGATCTCGGTGGCCGGCTTCATCGCCTTGGCCGCGTCCTTGTACGCGATGACGGTACCATCCTTGTGCATCATGATGGCAAAACCGTCGGCGGGCAGCTTCATCTTGGTGACGTCCTCTACCAGGGATGCGATGGAGAGGTCACCACCGACCACGCCGCCCTGAGCCGGTTGGGCCAGCGTCACCACCATGATGTTGTAGGCAACGTCCAGATAGGGCTTGGTCACAATGAGGCCGCCCTTGCTCATGGCTTCCTGGTACCAGCCACGGGAGCGCGGATCATAACCGCTACGGTTAATGGAAGGATCCGAGTCGTTCATCTTGCCATTGCCCTCACCGAAGTAGGTGAGCTGGAAGCGACCCGACACTTGCGCCTGTTGCAGGGCATTGAGGGGGTCGGCACTGGCCTTGTTGCCAAGGGCCTGGATCACGTCGCGACGGGCAGAGAGCCAGTCACTGACGCTGGCTGCCTGCTGGCTGCCCAGTCGTTGCACCTGTTCCTGACTGCCTTGCAGCAACAGGGACTTCTGGCTGGTATAGCTCTGCCAGGAGAGCAGCAGGATCACCAATGACAAGGCGATCACCACCGACAAGAGTATCTTCTGCTTGAGTGATAGGTTTTTCATCATGATTTCTTCTTATGAGGTCAGGAACCGGATTTCCCAAAAGAGTGCACAGCACTGCGTAGTTATTAGCGACCCGGCAGGCGAAAACTGAACCTGCAAATGAGTCTGCGGACGATATTTTCCACCGAGTTGGGGAAAACTGCACCAGAAATTGACTACCGGATGCGCACAAGAAGAGGCGACCCTGTTTATTCCTTCCACAATTGGCTAGAATATCCCGTTTTTAAATCACATCGACCCCGAGAGTTTTCACGATGTTTGAAGTCAATCCTGTATTAAACAAACTTAAGGAGCTGTCTGAGAGGACAGAGCTTCTTAGGGGGTACCTTTGACTATGACGCCAAGAAAGAGCGTCTAGAAGAGGTCAACGCCGAGCTGGAACAGCCGGACGTATGGAATGAGCCCGAGCGCGCACAAGCGCTGGGCAAGGAGCGCGTCTCCCTGGAGAACGTGGTCGGCACCATTGACACCCTGACCCAGGGTGCCGAAGACGTCGAGATGCTGGTGAGCCTGGCGGTGGAAGGGGAAGACGAAGATACCTTCAACGAAGCCGTGGCCGAAGCCGATGTACTTGAAACCAAGCTGGTGGACCTCGAATTCCGTCGCATGTTCTCCGGTCAGCACGACGGCTCCGATTGCTACATCGACATCCAGTCCGGCTCAGGTGGTACCGAAGCCCAGGATTGGGCCAACATGGTGCTGCGCATGTACCTGCGCTGGGGCGATGCCCACGGTTACAAGCCGGAGCTTATCGAGCTCTCTGACGGCGACGTGGCCGGCATCAAGTCCGCCACCGTCAAGTTCACCGGCGAGTATGCCTTCGGCTGGTTGCGTACCGAAACCGGCGTCCACCGTCTGGTTCGCAAGTCACCGTTCGACTCGGGTGGCCGTCGCCACACCTCATTCTGTTCCGTATTCGTCTATCCCGAGATCGATGATGACATCGACATCGAGATCAACCCGGCCGACCTGCGGATCGACGTCTACCGCGCTTCCGGCGCCGGTGGTCAGCACGTCAACCGGACCGAATCCGCGGTACGTATCACCCACATCCCGACCGGTGTCGTGGTACAGTGCCAGAACGATCGTTCCCAGCACAAAAACAAAGATCAGTGTATGAAGCAGCTGAAAGCCAAGCTCTACGAGCTGGAAATTCAGAAGCAGAACGCTGAGAAGCAAGCCCTCGAAGAGACCAAGTCCGATATCGGCTGGGGCAGCCAGATCCGTTCCTATGTGCTGGATGATGCACGCATCAAGGATCTGCGCACCGGCGTCGAAACCCGCAATACCCAAGCGGTACTCGACGGCGACCTGGACAAGTTTATCGAAGCTAGCCTGAAATCAGGCCTGTAAAAACAGAACAGCAGGAATCACCATGTCTGAACAAACCACAACTCCGGAAGTCGACCACACTCTCGAACTGAACAACGAGATGACGGAGCGTCGTTCCAAGCTGGCCGCCTTGCGCGCCCAGGGCAACCCCTTCCCCAACGACTTCCGTCGTGACAGCCTTTCTGGCGATCTGCATGCCGAATTTGGCGACAAGAGCGCCGAAGAGCTGGTGGCCTTGGGTAAACAGGTGAAGATTGCCGGTCGCATCATGACCCGCCGGATCATGGGCAAGGCGTCTTTCGCCACCCTGCAGGACATGGCTGGCAAAATCCAGATCTACGTGACCCGTGACGATCTGCCGGAAGGCTTCTACAACGAGCAGTTCAAGAAGTGGGATCTGGGTGACATAGTCGGCGTGGAAGGGACCCTGTTCCGTACCAACACAGGTGAACTCTCGGTACACGTCTCCACCATCCGCCTGCTGACCAAGGCACTGCGTCCGCTGCCCGAGAAGCACAAGGGCCTGACCGACCAGGAAGCACGCTGCCGCCAGCGTTACCTGGACCTGATCGCCAACGAAGAGTCCCGCAAGACCTTCATGATCCGCACCAAAGTGGTTGCCGGCATCCGCAAGTTCTTCAACGACAAGCGCTTTATGGAAGTGGAAACCCCCATGATGCAGGTCATCCCGGGTGGTGCCTCCGCGCGTCCGTTCGTCACTCACCACAATGCGCTGGACATCGACATGTACCTGCGTATCGCCCCCGAGCTTTACCTGAAGCGTCTGGTGGTCGGTGGTTTCGAGCGCGTGTACGAGATCAACCGCAACTTCCGTAACGAAGGTATCTCGGTGCGTCACAACCCCGAGTTCACCATGATCGAGTTCTACATGGCCTATGCCGACTACATCGATCTGATGGACCTGACCGAGGAGCTGCTGCGCACCCTGGCCCAGGACATTCTGGGTGACACCAAGATCCGTTACGCCAAAGAGGGCGAAGAGGGTCTGACCATCGATTTCGGTCAGCCGTTCCAGCGCCTCACCATGGTGGACTCCATCCTGAAGTTCAACCCGGATGTGACCCCGGCGGATCTGGCTACCCTAGAGAGCGCCAAGGCGGTTGCCAAGCGTCTGCACATCGAGCTGATGAAGGGCTGGGAGCTGGGCCACGTGATCACCGCCATCTTCGAAGAGACGGTAGAGCACATGCTGCTGCAACCCACCTTTATCACCGAGTACCCGGCCGCCGTTTCTCCGCTGGCGCGCCGCAACGACGTGAACCCGGACGTGACAGACCGCTTCGAATTCTTCATCGGTGGCCGCGAGCTGGCCAACGGCTTCTCCGAGCTGAACGATGCGGAAGACCAGGCCAAGCGCTTCCAGGATCAGGTGGACCAGAAAGAAGCCGGTGACGACGAAGCCATGTTCTACGACGCCGACTTCGTGACCGCGCTGGAACACGGCCTGCCGCCCACTGCCGGTCAGGGCATTGGTATCGACCGTCTGGTGATGCTGTTCACCAACAGCCACACTATCCGTGACGTCATCCTGTTCCCGGCCCTGCGCCCGCAACAGAAATAAGCTCAGAGTGCAGGCCAGGCCTGTGACTCGATGGCAACGAAACGCCCCGCAACTGCGGGGCGTTTTTTATGGCGAACATTATGGCAACCATAGAGGGGCACACACTTGTACCTTACAGGGTGGATGGCAGCAGCCACTCTCCCTGCCAGAGGGTCAACGCCTGACCCGACATCAACACGCGATCCCCCTGCAGGACAAGCTTCAGCTCCCCACAGCGCGCCGAGATCTGGCGAGCCCGCAGCTCTCTCTTGCCCAGTCGCTCGGCCCAGAAGGGCACCAGAGCGCAGTGGTTGGAACCGGTGACGGGATCCTCATCCACCCCGACCCAGGGAGCGAAATAGCGGGAGACGAAGTCATCACCTGCACGGCTGGACGGGGCCGTCACCATCAGCCCCCGCCCAGGCAGGGCACGCAGGGCATGAAAATCCGGTACTAGCCCCCTCACCTCCTCTTCGCTTTCAAGCTCCAGCAGGAACTTGGCACCGGCCGCCAGGGTCTGCCGCGGCGTACAGCCGAGCGCAGCCCCATAAGCCGGGTCCAGCACCAGTGGCGTGAGCGGGATCCGCGGGAAGTCGAGCTGGATCCATTCTCCCTCGCGCCGGGCCAGCAAGACGCCGCTGCGGGTCTCGAAACGGATGACCTCCTGAGGGGCCACCTCCCCGGTCTGCCACAGCACGTGGCCGGCGGCGAGCGTGCCGTGACCACAGAGATCCACCTCGACCTGAGGGGTAAACCAGCGTAGCTGATAGCACGCCGCCCCTGCCGGTGTGAGAAAGGCAGTCTCCGACAGGTTGAACTCGGCCGCCATGGCCTGTAACTGCGCATCAGGCTGGGCCGGTCCCAGCACCACCACGGCCGGGTTGCCGCCAAAGGGCTGCTGGCTGAAGGCATTGACATGAAACAGTCTGATGGTCGGCATTCGTTTTTCCTGTGACGTCACAACGGGGCTCATTCTTCGCCGTTTATACCATGAAACAGGGCGCAGCCCGAGCAGGCTCAAGACAGGATCCCTTGGGGTTTTAATGCATTAATAGAATAAAAAAGACATTTTTATTCTTTGTTGTTATCCATCACACCCCTTAACCTGACCAAAAATCAGACCATGGAAGACGCGTGTGATGCAATTGAAGGACTCCCTGACCAATCTGGCCCCCCTCTCTGATGAACAACAACGTCAGCTGAACCAGGCATTATCAACCCTCAATACCCAGCAACTGGTCTGGGTGAGCGGCTATCTCTACGGTCTCTCCCAATCCGGCAGCCAGCCAGTGGCGGCTACGGGTGCCGTGACAGCACCCGGCGGCAGCCTGACCATTCTCTACGGCTCCCAGACCGGCAATGCCAAAGGGGTGGCCAGTGCCATCCAGGCGCAGGCCCAAGCCCGCGGCCTGCCGGTGACCCTCACCTCCATGGCGGACTACAAACCCAAACAGCTCAAGAAAGAGACCCACCTGCTGGTGGTAGTGAGCACTTACGGGGAGGGTGAACCACCGGAGAGTGCCGTCGATCTGTTCGAGCAGCTCAAGAAGGGCAAGGTTGGCAAACTCGAGGGGCTCAAGTTCGCCGTGCTGGGGCTGGGTGACAGCTCCTACGAATTTTTCTGCCAGACAGGTCAGGACTTTGACAGCCTGCTGACCAAGGCGGGCGCCGATCGCATTCATGAGCTTGCCAGCCTGGATGTGGACTATCAGGAAGCAGCCAAGGCCTGGGGTGAGCAGGCGGTCAATGCCATTGCCGCCACGCTTTCTGCCGGGGTTGCCACCAGCAGCGTGGCGGGGGCGGTACAAGCGGCTGTCGGTCACAGTCAGTACGACAAGGCCAATCCCTTCCCGGCCCGCCTGTCGGTGAATCAGAAGATCACCGGCCGCGATTCCACCAAGGATATCCGCCATATCGAGATCAGCCTCGAAGAGTCAGGGCTGACATATCAGCCTGGGGATGCCCTCGGGGTCTGGTTCGACAACGACGCCGACCTGGTGGGGGAAGTGCTGGCCCTGTCCGGACGCAGTGGTGACGAAGCCACCGCCCATGGCAGCCTGCGCGAGGTGCTCACCCGCAATCTGGAACTGACCCGGTTGCACGGCGGTTTTATCACGGGGTTGGCAGAGATCTCGGGTAACGCAGCGCTCAAAGACCTGGCCGGTGACAAGGCCCAGGTCAATGCCCTGGTGGCCTCTGCCCAGGTGGTGGATGTGCTCAAGCGCTTCCCGACCGAACTCAGCGCGGAGCAGTTGACTGGCCTGCTGCGCCCCCTCACCCCTCGCCTTTACTCCATCGCCTCCGCCCAGAGCGAAGTGGAAGAGGAGGTGCATCTCACCGTTGGCGTGGTGCGCTACCCGCAAGAAGATGGCACAGTGCGCAGTGGCGCCGCCTCCTCCTATCTGGCGGACAGGCTGGCCGAAGATGCCGAGGTACGGGTGTTTGTGGAGCACAATGACAACTTCCGCCTGCCGGCCAATCCCGATACCCCCGTCATCATGGTGGGACCGGGCACCGGCATAGCACCGTTCCGCGCCTTTATGCAGGAGCGCGAGACTCAAGGGGCCGAAGGCAAGAACTGGCTCTTCTTCGGCAACCCCCACTTCACCCAGGACTTTCTCTATCAGGTCGAGTGGCAGCGCTATGTGAAATCGGGCCTGCTGTCGAAGATCTCGCTGGCCTTCAGCCGGGATCAGGCCAACAAGATTTATGTGCAGGACAGACTGCGTGAAGCGGGTCTGGAGCTCTACCAGTGGCTGGAAGCAGGTGCTCACTTCTATGTGTGCGGCGATGCCAACCAGATGGCGAAAGATGTGCAGGAAGCCCTGCTGGATGTGATTGCAGAACACGGTCACAAGAGCCGTGAGGAAGCAGAAGAGTATTTGAGCGAATTGCGTCGTGCCAAACGTTATCAAAGGGATGTCTATTGATGAGCAAGCAAGTGATTCCGGGACCGGTCGAAGGACCGCTGGCCGACAACGAGCGCCTCAAGCGCGAGAGCAACTTTCTGCGCGGCACCATAGAGCAGGATCTGCAAGACCCGCTTACCGGCGGCTTCAACGGCGACAACTTCCAGCTGATCCGCTTCCACGGCATGTATCAGCAGGATGACAGAGACATACGCCCGGAGCGTACTGCCCAGAAGCTGGAGCCCCTGCACAACGTCATGCTGCGCGCTCGTCTGCCGGGCGGCATCATCACCCCGGCCCAATGGCAGGTGATCGACAAGTTCGCCAAGGAGCACAGCCTGTATGGCAGCATCCGCCTCACTACCCGCCAGACCTTCCAGTTCCACGGAGTATTGAAGCGCGACATCAAGCTGATGCACCAGACCCTCAACAGCACCGGCATAGATTCCATCGCCACCGCCGGCGACGTGAACCGCAACGTGCTCTGCACCAGCAATCCGGTGGAGTCTGAACTGCATCAGGAAGCCTACGAGTGGGCCACAAAAATCTCCGAGCACCTGCTGCCCAAGACCCGCGCCTATGTCGAGATCTGGCTGGATGGCGAGAAGCTGGGTGGGGACGAGGAGCCAATCCTGGGCTCCAACTACCTGCCGCGCAAATTCAAGACCACAGTGGTGATCCCGCCCCACAACGACGTGGATATTCACGCCAACGATCTCAACTTCGTAGCCATTGCCGAAGGCGGCAAGCTGGTGGGCTTCAACGTGCTGGTGGGCGGCGGGCTCGCCATGACTCACGGCGACACCAGCACCTACCCGCGCAAAGCGAGTGATTTTGGCTTTATTCCCCTCTCCCACGTATTGGAGGTCGCGGCCGCCGTGGTCAGCACCCAGCGTGACTGGGGCAACCGGGTCAACCGCAAGAACGCCAAGACCAAGTACACACTCGAACGTGTTGGCGTCGAGGCGTTCAAGGCCGAGGTGGAGAACCGCACAGGCATCCCCTTCGCCGAGAGTCGTCCCTATGAGTTCACCAGTCGTGGCGATCGCTTCGGCTGGGTCGAAGGGATCGATGGCAAGCACCACCTGACCCTCTTTATCGAGAATGGCCGTTTGCTGGACTTCCCGGGCAAGCCGCTCAAGACCGGCATGCTGGAAATCGCCAAGATCCACCAGGGGGATTTCCGCCTGACCGCCAACCAGAACCTCATCATCGCCGGCGTCCCCGCTGGCGAGAAGGCGCGCATCGAAGCCTTGGCGCGTCAATACGGCCTGCTGGATGACGGCGTGAGCGAGCAGCGCAAGCAGTCCATGGCCTGCGTGGCCCTGCCCACCTGCCCGCTGGCGATGGCCGAGGCAGAGCGTATGCTGCCGGCGTTTGTCACCGACATCGAAGGCTTGCTCACCAAGCACGGACTGGCGGATGACGCCATCATCTTCCGGGTCACCGGCTGCCCCAATGGCTGCGGCCGCGCCATGCTGGCGGAGGTGGGTCTGGTGGGCAAGGCACCGGGCCGCTACAACCTGCACCTGGGTGGCAATCTGGAAGGGACCCGTATCCCGCGCCTCTATCAGGAGAACATCACTGAGCCGCAGATCCTGGCCGAGCTAGATCGACTGATCGGCCGCTGGGCTGCCGAACGCACTGCGGCAGAGTGCTTCGGTGACTTCGTGATCCGCACTGGTGTGGTGGCCCCCGTTATCGATTCCGCGAGGGACTTCTATGCTGCTTAATCTGCCGCTTAATGTCACTGAAAATGGCCGTCTTGACCTGCAGGCCCTGCTGACCCTCGGCCGTGAAGAGCAGACAGAGGCACTGGCCCCCCTCAACCGGGAGCTGGACACCATGAGCGCCCCCGAGCGGGTGCGCTGGGCGCTGGCGAACCTGCCGGGGGAACATGTGCTGTCATCCAGCTTCGGCATCCAGGCCGCGCTGATGCTGCACCTGGTGAGCCGCGAGCGGGCCGACGTACCCGTGGTACTCACCGATACCGGCTATCTCTTCCCTGAGACCTACCGCTTTATCGATGAGCTGACCGAACGGCTGGCGCTCAATCTGAAGATATACAGGGCAGAACTGTCACCGGCCTGGCAGGAGGCGCGCTTCGGCCTGCTGTGGGAGCAGGGAGTGGAGGGGATCACCCGCTACAACCAGCTCAATAAAGTGGAACCCATGGACCGCGCCCTGAGCGAGCTGGGGGCCCAGACCTGGTTTTCCGGCCTGCGCCGCGAGCAGGCCGGCAGCCGTGGCAAGCTGCCAGTGCTGGCAATCCAGCGCGGCCGCTTCAAGTTTCTGCCTGTCATCGACTGGAGCAACAAGGACGTCTTCTACTACTTCAAGGAGTTCGACCTGCCCTACCACCCACTGTGGGAGCAAGGCTACCTCTCGGTCGGCGACGTGCACACCACCACCAAGTGGGAGCCGGGCATGAGCGAGGAGCAGACCCGCTTCTTCGGCCTCAAGCGCGAGTGCGGCCTGCACGAAGAGAGCGGCGAGCACGACGGCTCAGGTATCTGATCCCTCTTCAGGATTCTGACAATAAAAAAGCGCCCGGCAACTGCCGGGCGCTTTTATGGGTGATATTCAGCGCGTGAAGGCGCGCCCTGATAATCCGCTTACTTGGCGGCGCGAGCCTGAGTCAACCAATCGTTGACCAGGGCTTCGTGTCCCTTGATCCAGGCATTTGCATGACGCTCAATATCTGCCGGCTTGTTCTGCCCCTGCTTCATCAAACCGTTTTGCACGTTGATGTCATTGATGGGCAGCTTCATTTCGGCAAACAGCTTGGCGGCAGCAGGGTTTTCCTCGGCGAACGCCTTGTTGGCAACTATGTGCATGGTATTCATCTCAAAACCATAGTTTTTGCCATTCGCTAACTTGGTGTCACCCTTACGCCCCTCTGGCAAAGCGGTATAAGGCACTTCCAGCCATACCACATCCTTGCCCGGCACCAGCTCGCCGCTTACCCAGTAAGGCGTCCAGGTGTAGTAAAACACCGGTTTGTGTTCCTTGTAACGAGTGATGGTGTCGGCAATGATGGCCGAGTAATTCCCCTGTTGATGAGTCACAGTCTGATCCAGACCGTAAGTCTTGAGCTGATGATTGATCACCATCTCGCAGCCCCAGCCCGGGTTGCAACCAGCCAGGTCAGCCTTGCCATCACCATCGCTGTCAAACAGTGCAGCCAGCTTGGGATCCTTCAACTGGGCTATGTTGGTGATGCCGTATTTGTCGGCAGTGACCTTGTCGATGAGATAGCCCTGGGCCGCGCCGGTTACATAAGTTCCCTTGCGGTAGAACTTGGCATCATCCCCGGCCTTTTCATACTTGTCTTTGTGGAGCGGATTCCAATTGAACGTGAGAAAGGTCGCATCGCCGCTGGCGACCGAGGCATAACCCACATTGTAATCCGCCTCTTTGGCAGATTTGACGTCATAGCCCAGCTCACCCAGCAGCTTGCTCACCAGCAGGGTCTGAAACGCCTCCTCCGGCACTGTGCTCTGGATGGGTTGAACTGTCACACCGGCCATGGCGGCCGTACTCAGCAACAGAGTACCCAGCGTCAATCCCTTGGTGATGGTTTTCATACATTTTCTCCTTTAGTGTGAGTCTTGTTGCGCTGCCCGAACGGTGCGAGCAGCAAGGCAATCGGGCCATGCTGATACCAGCGGCCGACATGCCCGGAATTGGACTGACCCATCGCCTGAGTCATACGATCCAGTACTATGGCAAGCAGGACTATGCCAAGCCCCCCCACCGAAGCCATCCCCATGTCGAGACGACCAATGCCGCGCAGTACCATCTGGCCCAGACCACCCACGGCTATCATGGACGCAATGACCACCATGGAGAGGGAGAGCATCAGCGACTGATTGACCCCGGCCATGATGGTGGGCATGGCAAGCGGCAGTTGCACCTTGAACAACAGTTGGGAGGGACTGGCACCAAATGAGTGACCTGCTTCAACAAGGTCCTCAGGTACCTGACGAATACCCAAAATGGTCAACCTGATCATCGGCGGCAGCGCGAAAATAATGGTGACGACGACCCCGGGTACATTACCAATGCCGAACAACATAACGATGGGAATGAGGTAGACGAAAGCCGGGGTAGTTTGCATGGCATCCAGCAGCGGCCGGGTCCAGGCTGTTGCCTTCTCACTACGAGCCAGCAAGATACCCACCGGCAGCCCGATCAAAATGCAGAAGAAGAGCGAGGTCAGTACCAGCGACAGGGTCACCATGGCATCAGACCAGGCACCAATGAGACCTATACCAATCAGCGAGACCAGTGTTCCCAACGCCATTCGTCCACTGACCAGTTGCCAGGCCACCAGAGTCAAGAGACCAACCATGATGGAAGAAGGAATACTCTGCAGCGCGCTGGTCAGCGCATTTAGCGTCACTTCGACCGGAGCCCGGATGATCTGGAACAGGGGTCGGAAGTTGCTCACCAACGCGCCAATACCCTGTTCAACCCAACGGTCGAGTGGTACCCAGGCATGCTGGAAAGGATCCAAAGGGTCAAAGGCGGGCTCTTCCGCCTTCGAGACGATCTCGGTCTGCCAGTCATTGCTGGCTACCGCAGTCTCGGTTGTACTGCCCCAAGGATCTGCTGCTGCATCCGTTACCTCGCTGCTGACCACACTATCCTGAGCATTGGCAGTTACCTCTTCAGCCCAGGCCGGATTGCTTGCCAGCAGCAGGGCCGCCAGACAGAGGGAAATTAGTTGCTTCATGCCGGTGTACTCCTGTCCAGGGTGTTGAGTAGATTCGCCTTTGAGATAAGACCCAGATAGGTTCCATCTTCCTCAATGACAGGCACCTGACAAGGTGCAGCCGCCACCAGACTGATCAACTCATGCAGCGGGGTATCCGCCAATAACGGCGTCACTTCATCCAGTAAGGCCTGTTCAAGACTCCCCTTGCTGGCCACTGTGCGCGCAAGAGACGCGAGGGATACCACGCCAACAAAGTGACGACTGCGATCCACCACATAACCAAATTCACGATCCTGCTCCTTGAGTTGACGCAGGGCATTAGCCGGACCATCCGTGGTGTGCTTCTTGATAAGCGGCATCTGCTTGCGGCTGACGATATCGCGGGCACTGAACACATTGGCCAGATCCACGCCGCGAAAGAAGGCACGCACATAATCGTTGGCCGGTTGGCTCAGGATCTCGTCGGGTGTCCCGATCTGGATCACCTGACCGTCCTGCATGATGGCGATGCGATCACCGATACGCATCGCTTCATCCAGATCGTGGGAGATAAAGACGATGGTGCGCTGATGGCTGGCCTGCAGCTTGAGCAGTTCATCCTGCATCTCGGTGCGGATCAGCGGATCCAGCGCGGAGAAAGCCTCATCCATCAACAGTATGTCGGGGTCATTGGCCAGTGCGCGGGCCAGACCAACCCTTTGCTTCATGCCACCGGAGAGGGCATCGGGGAAGGAGTCCACCCACTGGCCCAGACCCACCTGATTGAGTGCCTGGCGGGCACTTTCCTGGCGTTCGAGAAGCGGCACACCGGCCAGCTCCAGACCAAAGGCGGCATTTTCCAGCACGCTCAGATGAGGCATGAGGGCAAAAGATTGGAACACCATGCTGATCTTCTTGCGCCTTACCTGACGCAGCTCGCTGTCCGAGATGGCGGCGATGTCCTCACCGTCGATCAACACCTGACCACGGGTCGGCTCGATAAGACGGTTGAAGAGACGCACCAGGGTAGATTTGCCCGAACCGGACAAGCCCATTACCACAAAGATTTCTCCCTCGTGGATGGCGAGATCCACCCCATGCACACCCAGGGTTTGACCCGTCTTTTTCAAAATGCTGGCGCGGTCGTGCCCTTTCTCCAGCAATTTGAAGACTTTCTCCGGCTGTTCTCCGAAGATTTTATAGAGTGATTTGACTTCGAGTTTGACTGTCATACTGTCCTATTTTTATTGTCGGCATCTTGATAATTAACCCGCCGAACGCTAACCAATTACTTACTACACTAAGCAATTTACACCAAAAACGAAAGAACCATAAGAGTCCACATAAAACAATGAAAACATAAGATGTTGATTTTAATCATTTATTTTTGACAATAAAAACCCACAAATCGACAAGCATGACCCATGCCAGCATACTTTTTTGATTAGATAACTAATATATTAATCGCCCTTGTTAGGGCAAAATCCAATGGAGTCGGGCTGTTATGGTGCGATTCTCGGATGCAGTGATCCCCTCGCAGGAAAAACCTGCAAAATCATTACAACCCTAATGATTTGATTGGGGAGAAAAGAGACAGAAAGAGGAGGAAGAGCCAAGTGCAGCCCTGATAGATGGGATGTCTCTCGGGCTGCCCAGTTGCAGCAAGGAAAAAGGCCCCTTGTGCAGCACAGGGGGCCTTTCATTTTCAACGGTGATCCAGAGCTATCAGCGCCGCTGCCAGGTTTCGAAGCAGTAGGGATGAGGATTCTTCTCGTCGGGCTCATGGGGTTCGCGCTCAACGCAATGCCACTCGTCCTCCTCGAAGGCGGGGAAGCGGGTATCCCCTGCCACCGCCAAATCGATTCTGGTCAGATAGAGGCTGTCGGCCCGTGGCAGCAGCTGGCCATAGAGATGACCACCGCCGATCACCATCAGCTCGTCCACATTCCCGGCGCTTGCCAGCAGCGCCAACGCGGCCTCGACAGAATCGACTACCTCCACACCGTCGGCCTGGTAATCGGGATTGCGGCTGATCACCAGATTGCGCCGCCCTGGCAGCGGCCGACCAATGGATTCAAAGGTCTTGCGCCCCATCAACACAGGCTTGCCCAGGGTCACCCGCTTGAAGTGGGCCAGATCCGCCGGCAGGTGCCAGGGCATCTGGTTATCCAGGCCTATCACGCGATCGTGCGCCATGGCGGCAATCATGGAAATCTTCATGGGGTCAGCCTCTCACTGCGTCTGTCAAATAATGGGCCGGTTACGGTACACGACCAGGGAGGGGATCGCCAAACCGAAACTGAGAGCCCCCACGATAAACAGTGCCTTGAGGCCGTTCTCCACCGCGCTCTGGATAAGCTCCATGGTCACCCCCGAGATATTGAGCTCCACCACGGCGATCATGGTCTTGAACGCATAGCTGCCGGGGATCATGGGAATGATGGAGGCGACACTGAACACGGGCCGTGGCGCCAGCAGGCGACGGGACCAGTAGACACAGACAAAGCCGACCGTGGTCGCCGCCGCCAGGGTCGCCCACTCGATGGGCATGCCGTAATGGATGAGCAGGGTACGCAAGCTGTGGGCCAGGGCACCGCCCATGGCACAGTACTTCAACATGCGCGGCGGCACGTTGAACAACATGGCAAACCCCACGGCCGGAATGGAAGACCAGAAGGCATCCTTGGCCAGTAGCCAGAGCAGATCCATCATACCTTCCACCCCCAGATACCGGTCATCGACATGGCCAGAATGATGCCAATGGCTGCGCTGATGGTAAGCAGAGTTGCCGTGCCCCAGCGTGCAAGCCCCATGTTGAAGTAACCCTTCACCATGTCGGAGACAGCATTGATGAGCGGGAAACCCGGCACCAGCAAGAGCACGCTGGCTGCCATGGCGAGATAGGGCTGGGCGCCCCAGTTGAAGAAGGTGGCGCTGGAAGAGAGCAAGGTGGCGATAAAAGCGGTCGCGGCAAAGTTGATGAGCGGACTGTGGTGATGGCGGGCGATCAGCTGGCGCACCCGCATCGCTACGGCTGCGGAGAGACAGGTCACCATGAAGATGGGCCAGTCACCGCCAAACAACAGGCTGAAGGCGCCGCAGGAGAGCCCCACCATGGGGACCACCAGCCAGGGGTGGTAATGAAACGGCACTATGCCGTCGAGCCGCAGACGCACCTCGCGCGCCCCTATCAGCTCCTTTTCCGCCATGATGCAGATACGCTGGATCTCGCACACCACCTGCATGTTGATACCGTGTTCCCGCACCCGGCGGGTAGTGGTGACACAACTGCCCTGATAGAGGCTGGTGAGCACTATGGCACTGGAGGAGATAGCCATCTCGACGCTCTCCAGCCCTAGCGCCATGCCGAGCCGAACCGTGGTCTGCTCTATGATGCGGCTCTCCGCCCCGAACTGGGCCAGCATCTGGCCCGCCTTGACGATGATGCGGGTGATCTCTGTCTGTTGATCCCGCGACAGCACCCGCCTTGGTGTGATACTTCTCATAATCCCTTCGAGTCGTAGCAAATTTAAAGTATCGCCATATTAGCCTAACTGTCGGCGCCATTCATCCACACCGATCACGGCAATAATCAATTTTTAATAAAACAGCCGATGCCACTAAAATACATCAAATAGATTACAAATAACTCCAGATAAATTAACGTCACCAGGCGAGCCTCACCTGGTAACGAATATATTATCTAAAATAATATTTAACTGAATTATTAATGAAGGGCGTTATTTCTTCTTGTGGTAATAATCAAAGAAAGAAACCACATTATTTTCCCTATAGACGGGCGCCTGATCGGCATAGAGATTGGCATTGAGCTGGATCATCTCGCTGCGCATGGAATAAAAGGAGTCGTGCATCATGGCCGCAATACGAATACAGCTGTCCATGTTGTTCTTGGCCAATTTCCGCTGGCAGTCGATGCGAAACTGCAGGCCGCGCAGCCGCTGTTGCTGCTCTGGGCTGACCCGGTCGATCAAGCCCTCTATCTGCTGGCGCAGCAACTCGTCGAGCCGCTCGGGCTCCGCCACAGCCAACCGTCTCAAGGTATCAAAATCAGGCAACTCCATATGCCCTCCCGCGGCCAGCCGCTGCATGGTGATACTCAAACAACAACGATCAGCTCATAATTCAACCAACCGTATAAGAAGTTATATAAGACGATTACCCGCCTGGTTCAATCCATACAGCCCTCTTTCGAACCCGATTGCGCCAAAAAATGACGGCAGCGGCAAGCTGCCACCGGCTTATTCGTTATGGATCAACCGATTATTCCTGAATATTTTCACTGGACCTGTTTATACATTTTTATGGCGACGACACCCTGGCCTTATGTCTTATTGAAAGGGAACCTGCAATATTGCTTTTCATTCGGCACTCGATGTTGAGCACCACACTCGCCAATGTCTGGCCTCGTTTAACATATCTCACTGATTATGTTATTTTATTTGCCACTTATTCAGCGCAACCAAGAGCAGACCATGATCAAGGCAAAAATCGGCATCGTCACCGTCAGCGATCGCGCCAGTGCAGGCATCTACGAAGACCTCTCCGGCAAGGCCATCATAGAGACGCTGGGCGCGTATCTGACCTCTGAATGGGAACCCGTCTATCAGGTGATCCCGGATGAACAGGATCAGATTGAAGCAACCCTGAGCCGGCTGGCAGACCAGGAGCAGTGCTGCCTCATCGTCACCACGGGCGGTACCGGCCCAGCCAAACGGGATGTGACCCCGGAGGCCACGGAGGCGGTGTGCGATCGCATGATGCCGGGCTTTGGCGAGCTGATGCGGGCCGAGTCCCTCAAGTTCGTGCCAACCGCCATTTTGTCGCGCCAGACCGCCGGCCTGCGCGGCAGCTCGCTCATCGTCAACCTGCCGGGCAAGCCCAAGTCCATCCGTGAGTGCCTGGATGCGGTCTTCCCCGCCATCCCCTACTGCATCGACCTGATGGATGGACCCTATCTCGAGTGCGACGAAGCCGTCATCAAGCCGTTTCGCCCCAAGAAATAGGTAAATGGACGGGGGATGTGAACCCCGTCCATCTCTTATTTGCGGCCGTATACCTTGACCCCGGCCTTGCTCCCCTCCGAATTGCCATAGACCTCGATCCGCTTGATGCAAAGGCGGCTGCCGAGGGATTTCCAGTCCGATTCCTGATCCGCTTTCAGATCCTTGTCAAAAGTGAGGGTCTTGCTGCTGTCGTTGCCATAAAACACCTTGACCCGGTTAAGGGTCAATTCCCGTCCTGCCTTGACCATGATGGACTTGGCAGGTCGGCAGACAATGATGGGAATAATGGCGGCATGGTCGCCCACTCCCAGCAAAAGAGTCTTGCCCAGCCGAAATTCATCATCGGCCATGGCCGGCGCAGGCAGCGCCAATAAAAGGGTAGACAGCAAGAGCGCATTGAAGCCGCGGCGCAGGTGGAGTTGAACAGAGAAAACAGCAGATGGAACAGACATTATGCCTCCCTAAAAATGGGAGGCATCTTAATTCATCAAGACCAAACCCAGGCTGTACCGGCGCCCTGCCCGCAGGCAAGGCGCATGGCTTCAGGACCAGCGTTTGAAGATAAGGGAGGTGTTGATGCCGCCGAAGGCGAAGTTGTTGGACATCAGATAGTCCACCGCCAGCGCGCGACCATTGCCCACCACATGATCCAGCGGGGCACAGGCCGGATCCGGCTCGGTCAGATTGATGGTGGGGGCAAACCAGCCCTCCTGCATCATCTCCAGCGACAGCCAGGCCTCAACGGCACCGCAGGCCCCCAGGGTATGACCGAAGAAGCTCTTGAGCGACGAGATAGGCGTCTTGTCGCCAAAGATGGCGGCGGTGGCGTGGCTCTCGGCAATGTCGCCCCGCTCGGTGGCCGTGCCGTGGGCGCTGATGTAGCCGATGTCGGCCGGTAGCAGCCCTGCCTGGGCCAGCGCCATCTCCATGCAGAGCTGCATGGTCTCCTGCTGGGGCTGGGTCACATGGGCAGCGTCGCAGTTGGTGGCAAACCCCACCAGCTCGGCGATGATGGCGGCTCCACGCGCCTGCGCATGTTCCAGCTCCTCCAGCACCAGGGTGCCCGCCCCTTCGCCAATGACCAGTCCGTCCCGCTGCCGGTCGAACGGCCGTGGCGCAAGCTCGGGGTTGTCGTTCATCTGGCTGGTGGCAAACAGGGTGTCGAACACCACGGCCTCAGACGGGCAGAGCTCCTCCGCCCCGCCTGCCACCATCAGGGTCTGGTAGCCGTGCTTGATGGACTCGTAGGCATAGCCAATCCCCTGGCTGCCGGAGGTACAGGCGCTGGAGGTGGGGATCACCCGTCCGCGCAGGCCGAAGAAGAGGCCGGTATTGACCGCCGCCGTGTGCGGCATCATCTGCACATAGGTGGTGGCCGTGATGCTGGCGGTGCTCTTGTCGTTGAGCATGACCCCGAAGGCGCGGATGGGATCCGTGCTGCCAGTGGAGGAGCCATAGGCGATGCCGGTGCGACCGCCGGTCAGCACAGGGTGGTCGATAAGCCCAGCCCGCGCCAGCGCCAGCTCGGTAGCCACGGTCGCCAGCTGGGAGACTCGCCCCATGGCCCGGGTCTTCTTGCGTGGATAGTGGGCAGGCAGCACAAAGTCGGTAATGGGCGCCGCCAGCCGGGTGTTGAGCCCCTCGTAGATGGCCCATTCCGGCATGGTCACCACAGCGTTGCGTCCCGCCTGCAACTTTGCCCGCACACTTGGCCAGTCCTGGCCAAACGCCGTCACCCCGGCCATGCCGGTTACTACTACCCGCTTCATACCATACCGCCATTAACAGAAATGATCTGGCGAGCCACAGAGACAGCACCAGTTGGAATCGACATCAGGCAGGAGAGCCATTGCATCAGCGTCATACCATGCCCCCGTTGATGGAGATGACCTGCCGGGTCACATAGGCAGCGATATCCGACATCAGGTAGGAGACCAGCCCCGCCACCTCGTCGGCCTGCCCCATCCGCTTGAGCGGGATCAGCTTCATCGCCTCCTCTTTCACCTCGGCATCGACCATGCCGGTATCGATGAGCCCGGGTGCCACGCAGTTCACCGTGATCTTGCGCTTGGCCAGCTCCAGCGCCAGCGCCTTGGTTGCCCCCATGATGCCGGCTTTGGCGGCACTGTAGTTGACCTGGCCACGGTTGCCCATCAGGCCGGAAACCGAGGAGATGGTCACTATGCGGCCGCCCCGGCGCAGGCCAATCATCGGCATGATGCAGGGCTTGAGCAGGTTGTAGAGGCCATCCAGATTGGTGTGCAACACTCCGTCCCAATCCTCGTCCGTGAGGGCGGGGAAGGCGGCGTCACGTATGATGCCGGCGTTGCAGACCACGCCGTAATAAGCGCCATGCTCGGCCATGTCGGCTTCCAGCCGCTCGCGGCAGCCCTGACGATCGGCGATGTCGAACTGGATCAGGCGCCCCTGTCCCCCTGCGGCTTGCAGGCTCGCCAGGGTGGCCTCGGCACCTGCGCGGTCGCCGTGGTAGTGCACGACGACGAAAAAACCGTCGGCAGCCAGCTTGAGGGCGATGGCGCGGCCTATCCCCTTGCTGGCGCCCGTGACCAATACGGTAGAGATCATGAAGCTTCCTTACGCTGACAAATCGGACAATTCACCGGGTGCGGGCTGATAGGTCGAGAGGCGCGCAGTGGCACACTCCAGCCCATCTTGCAGGATCCGGCAATCGAAACTGGCCATGCCGCCGTCTTGCAACAGGCAGCTGGCCTCTATGGTGAGCAGGGCTCCCGCCGCAAAGCGGGCGGGCGGGCAGCGGTACTTGCGAGTGCCGAGCAGCATGCCGATGCGCACCGGCTCGCCGCGCAACCGCCCCTGCATGCCGGCCCAGGCGGCTATGGTCTGGGCCATCAGCTCTATGCCGACCCAGGCGGGCAAATTGCCCTCGCCATCGAGCAACAAGGCGTGTCGGGGGCCGACCCGTGTCTCGCAGCGCACCTGGCTCGCATCCACGGTGCAGATGTGGTCAAGCAGCAGCATGGGGGCCTGATGGGGCAACAGGGCCTCGATGGCGGGCAGCGGTATGCGCTCATTCATGAGGGTGATCTCCCGAACAACAGGCTGACATTGTTGCCACCGAAGGCAAAGGAGTTGGAGAGGACCAGGGGTGCCGCAAGCCGAGTGGCGCCACTCACCAGCCGGATGGGGGCCAGCGCCGGATCCGCCGTCGTCACCCACTGGGTAGGTAGCGGCAGGGCCCGCTCCAGCAGCAGGCAGGCGAGCGCAGCCTCGATGGCACCGGCAGCGCCAAGGGTATGGCCGGTGAGCGGCTTGGTGGAGCTGCAGGGTACCTTGTCCCCGAACAGGCGATGCACGGCCTGGCTCTCCATGGCGTCATTGAGGCGGGTGGCCGTGCCATGCAGGTTGATATAACCCACCTGGTCAGGCGCTATACCGGCCTGCGCCAGCGCCATCTGCATGGCCGCCTCGGCCCCCACGCCGTCCGGATGAGGGGCCGAGATATGCCAGGCATCGGACGACTCGCCCGCCCCCAGCAAAGCCAGCGACGCAGGCTGTCTGCTCAGCAAAAATAGCGCAGCCCCCTCGCCTATGTTGATGCCCTGCCGGCCGTTGTCGAATGGCTGGCAGAGGGTGCAACTGAGGGACTCCAGGCTGTCAAAACCGTTGATAGTCAACCCACACAGGCTGTCGGCGCCACCGACGATCACCGCATCCACCAGTCCGGACGCCAGCATCCGCTGACCGCTGATGAAGGCTCGGGCGCTGGAAGAGCAGGCGGTGGAGAGGGTGTAGGCAGGCCCAAAGATGTCGAGATAACGGGCCAGAAATTCGGACGGGGAGCCCAGCTCCTGCTGGCGATAGTCAAAGGCCGGGGGAATTGCCTCCCCCCGCCGGGCGGCGGCGATCGCCAGCTCGGCCTCGCCGATCCCGGCTGTGCTGGTGCCGAGCACCAGGCCTACCCGCGCAGGGCCAAACTCCGCCAACGCCTTGTCCAGGGGCGGGCGGATCTGCGCCAGCGCCGCCAGCAGCAGGCGGTTGTTACGCGAGGCATAAGGGGCCAACGCCGCCGGTATTTCCGGCAGAGCACCCTCGACCCGCCCCACCGGGGTCAGGCGACCATCCAGCAAGGTCTGGTTGTGGCGGGTGAGCGGCGTGCTCCCCTCTGCCTGCCAGGCCAGCAGGGCCTCGGCGCTGGCATCCCTGCCCTCCCCCAATGCCGAAATGAGCCCGTAGGCCGCGATATAACAACTCATTGGGACAGGGTCTCCAGCTGCAAACGGTAGTGAAATACATGCTGTTGCAGGCTGACCGGCTCCCGTACGCCGCCCTTGTCCTGGTACCCGATCTCGGTGACCAGAGCGCCATCGGGAGAGCGCAGCAGGCGCGTCAGCCCTTGGTCCCGCAGCGTCCAGCCCGGCGGCAGCTGCGGCTGCCAGCTGGCCAGTGGCCAGTAGCAGAGCATGACGTCCGCCAGCACCTGGGTCACGGGCGGCATGCCGGTGGCGAGCAGCGGGCTCAGCTGCTGAGTCGCTATGCCCTGCTGATCGTAACGCACCCGAAACAGCCGGATCCCGCTCGGGGTCAGGCCGACCAGGGTCAACTGGCGGCCATCTGCCTCCAGCACAGTCATCAGCTGATGGGCACTCTCACCCACAGTGGCCGTCAGCAACTGCTGGCGAGAGAAGGGGGTGGCAAGCACGGGGGCCGGCAGCGCCATGGCTGTCCCCTTGTCGAGATAGGCGGTGGGGGAAGGCTGGCTGCTGCAGCCCCCCAGCAAAAAGATGAGTAATACAAACAGTGATCTTATTGTCATGTTGGCTCCCGACTATTCTGCCCTGGCAACTGGGGCTCCCGCACCGCGCCATCCGGTTGCACGCGGTCCAGCACCAGAGGCGACAACAGGAAGGCAGTAAAGATACCGCCGCTCAACACCAGACCAAAGCCCGCTATGGCGGGGGTGTGACTCAGCGCCAGCAAGCCGAACGCCAGCTGGGTGGTGAGGTTCGCCAGCAGGATGGCGAGCAGGGTGGAACTCTGCCGCGCCAGCTGGTTGCCACAGTGGGCAAAGAAGAGACCGTAGTCGATGCCGATGCCGAAGATGAGGCTGAGTGCCAGCACACCAAACAGGGTGAGCGGCTGGCCGCAGGCGGCGAGCAGCGCCAGCCCCATGGCGAGCGCAATCAGGTTGACCAGCAGCACCCGGGACGCCCTGGCTGCCCCCATCCGCCGCCAGAGCAGCAGGGCCACCAGGCCGATGGCCAGCAGCAGCAGTTCGGCCAGCTTGATCCGGTAGTGGGCAAACAACTGGCTCCACTCGCTGCGCTGATCTTGCCAGTAGATACCCTGCTCGGCAGCTGCCAGCGCCGTCAGGGCGACCTCGTCCTGCACCCCGACCAGTGGCACCCAGATGGCGACGCGGCCATCCTCCAGCGAGTGCCACAGCAGACGGCTCCCCTCGCTGACCGGGCTGGCAAGCCAGTCTGCCGGGGTCAACCAGTCAGGCTGACGGTCGGGCCCTTGCCCCCCTGCTGGTATTGGCACCCCGGCCTCTTGCAGTCGGGTCACCACCCGGGGCAACAGGGCTCGAATGGCGGCCGCATCCTGCTGCTGGCGCGCCAGCGAGGGCAGCCAGCGGCTGAGGGAGACAAAGTCCCGCAATGCACCGCTATTTTTAAGCTCGGTCAGCTGATCATCCAGTCGCTCCAGCCGTTGCAGTGCCTGCTCGCCGTCCGCCCCCGTCACCAGCAAGCCCTGCATGCCCCCCTGCTGACCGGTCAGGGCCTTGATCTGGTTCTCCTGCGCCTGCAGTTCCACCGGCAAGGGTTGCAGCCGGCGTATGTCGTCATCCACCTGCAGTTGGCTGATGCCAAGGGTGGCCAGCAGCAGGCAGAGCAGCGGCAGGCCGATGCGCACCAGGCGACGCTGCTGCCAGGCTCTGAGCCAGGCCATCAGCAGTGGCTGACTGCGCAAGGGTCGGGTCGGCAGGGGGCCCGACCAGCGCGGGAACAGGCAGAGCACAGTGATGAAGGCGCTGAACAGGCCCGCCAGTGCGCACACCGCCAGCTGCTGCAGCCCGGGGAAGGGGGCAAACCAGAGCAGGCCATAGCCGATCAGGGTGGTCAACACCGCCAGTGAGAGGCTCGGCAGCAGCCGTAGTCGGGTCTGATGCGGCGTCTCGTCGCCGCCGTGCAGCCGTCGTTCGCACAGGAAATGGATGGCGTAGTCGATGGCGATGCCGATGAGGCTGCTGCTGATCACCTGGGTGAAGAGATGGATCTCGCCAAACAGGATGAGCACAGTGCCCAGCCCCCACATCAGCCCCACGCAGATGGGCAGCAGGGAGAGCAGCAGCGCCCGGGTCGAGCGAAATACGCCCCAGATAAGCAACATGACTCCGATCATGGAGCCAAGCCCTATGGTGGAAATGTCCTGCTGGGCCAGGTTGCTGGCGTGCTGGCTGTAGAAAAGGGTGCCCCGGCGCAGCAGCTCGGCACCGGGATAGGCTTCGGCCAGCCGGAGCTCGGCGTTGTCGAGCACCCTCAGCAACCCCTTATTGCGCTGGATATCGAAGGCGGAGAGATCCAGCTCGGCCCGCACCATGAACCAGTCGCGACCCGCCTTGTCCCGGCTGACCAGCCAGCCCTCCTTGAGCTGCATGGGGCCGCGGGCCTCTGCCAGCACTCCGGCCCGGGTCAGCAACAGCGGATCACTCTGCCACTCGGTGCGGGAAACGCCGCCAAAGGGCGAGTAGATTTGGCCAAGCACCCACTGGCTCCAGCCCTCGGCGCCAGCCGCCAGCCGGGCCCGGCCCGCTTCATCCAGCCGCTGCCAGGCGAGCCTGTGCAGATAGCCCTGCCAGGCGGGGGCCAGTTCGGGCTGATAGCCCTTGATATGGGAGAAGGCCGCTATCTGGTCGAGCTCTTTTACCCACAGCTCGGCCGCCGCCTGCCCGTTCTGTCCGGCAGGCAGGCTCAGCATCCAGACCAGCTGGCGATCGAGCTGTTGCAGCAAGCCCTGCTGCAACGCCGGATCCAGATCGCTGCGGGATTCGTGGGGCAACAGATCCATCAGGCTGGTGTTGATGCGGCTGTGGGGCAGCTGCCAGACCAGCACGGCCACCAGCAGCAGACAGAGGCCGATCCAGATAGTACCAAGCCGGCGCCAGGTGGTTTCAGATTGCAGCAAGGTCGATTCTCCCGGCCAAACCACGGGCAGTGGCAGAGCACGATGCGGGGCTAGTGGGCAGCAAAGCGGGCCTGCTCCTCGTGGGTCAGTGGCAGGCCTCGCTCCTGCCAGGCGCTGAAACGGATGCGGGTGCTGTCACCCTGCTTGTCGGCAATGACCAGCTCATCCAGCTGACCTTGCCCGCTCAGGGTGAGGCTGGCGAACACCTTGTCCAGCGGCGTCAGGGTCGGCACCAGCAGCAGCTGCCAGCCCGCCTCCGTGCTCTGAAAATCGATCTTGAAGTAGCGACTCAGGGTCGCCTCGTCCGAGCCGAACAGCGCCAGCAGCATCTGGCTGAATTCAAGCAACTGGGGACTGTCGATGACGGTGGCGGGCTGACCCGCCATCTGCTGCACCATGCGTTGTGGCGTCAGGGTCAGAGTCAGGGCAAAGGGCTTCTGCTGCTGCCACCAGAGACCCAGGTCGCGCACCAGCAGTAGCTCGCCGGAGGCTTTGAGTGGCTGGCTCAGCCCCGCCACCTGTTTCTCCTGCTCGAAATGGGCCTGTCTGACCGGACTCAGGGTCAGCAACTGCTGTACCTGATCACGGCTCAGTGGAGCCGCCTGCAGCGGCAACGCCAGCAGCAGGGCCAGTCCGACCATCAGCCGGTTCAGAAGAGGGTTCACTGGCTCACTCCCAGCTTGTCCAGCAGCACCTGGGGCGAGGCCAGGCACATCTCGCCGCTAGCCTTGCTCACCGCCACCTGGATGCTGTAGCCCTTGCTGGTGCGGGTGCCGCTCGCGGCATCGCTCAGCAGGTAGTCGATCTTCAACCGGTTCTGGTACTCGGTCAGGGTGGCGCGCACCCGCACCCGCTGTCCGAAGCGCAGCGGTGCCAGGTACTTCATCCGGGTATCTATGATGGGCCAGAGGTAGCCGGAGGCCTCCATCTGCGGGTAGTTGTAATCGATAAGGTCGAGCAGGGCGCAGCGGGCCAGCTCTATGTAGCGAAAGTAGTGACCGTGCCAGGCGACCGCCATCATGTCCACGTCGTGAAACGGTATGGTCACTTCCACTTCGGCGCTGATCTGCCAGGGTTCATTCTGCATGGGTTGTCTCATCAATAGTGACCTTGTTTCAGTCCTGGCTCGGCCCATAAAGGGGGTAGTGACGCAGGCGAATGCGGGCAATCAGCGCCCTGAGCTCCTGCTCCAGCGCCCTGTCTTCCAGCAGAGGCGCAAACTCGGCCCGCACCTGCTGCACCATATGGGCCAGGGCCGGGCTGAGCGGCCGGGTGAAGGGCGTGGGCTGGGCCAGGCGCAGCTCGACCCCCTGCACCGCCGCCAGCAGGCAGGCGGCTCCGACCTGCTCGGTCAGGGTCAGCACCCGCAGGGCATCCCGTGCAGCTATGGTGCCCATGCTCACCTTGTCCTGGTTGTGGCACTCGGTGGAGCGGGAAAAGACGCTGGCGGGCATGGTCTGCTTGAGCGCCTCCGCGGTCCAGGCCGAGACGCCGATCTGCACCGCCTTGAAACCGTGGTTGATCATCTGCCGCCCGGCCGGCGCCCCCGAGAGGTTGCTCGGCAGGCCGCCGTTGAACTTGGTGTCCACCAGTTGGGCCAGCTGGCGATCCAGCAAGTCCGCCAGATTGGCGATGGCCGTCTTCATGCTGTCCATGGCCATGGCGATGTGGCCGCCGTAGAAGTGGCCACCGTGCATCACGTGCTCCCCCTCCCCGTCGATCAGCGGGTTGTCGTTGGCGCTGTTGAGCTCGTTTTCGATGAGCTGGCGCCACCAGGGCAGGCTGTCGGCCACCACACCTATGACGTGGGGGGCGCAGCGCAATGAGTATCTGTCCTGCAGCCGGTCGCTGTGCCGCGGCAGCTCGCCGGCCACCAGATCCGACCTCAGCCAGGCCGCTATCCCCTGCATGCCGGGGTGGGGCTTGGCGGCAAACAGCCGCTCGTCGAAGTGGAAGGCGTTGCCCCCCATGGCGACGCTCACCAGCGCAGTGATCCGGGTCGCCAGTTGCATCAGGTAGTCGGCACGGGCGTAGGCGAGACAGGCCAGCGCCGTCATCACGGAAGTGCCGTTCATCAGCGCCAGTCCCTCCTTGGGTCTCAGGGTCAGGGGGGTGATCCCCAGCTCCCGATAAACCTCGGCGGCGGGACGCAGCGCGCCATCGTGATGGAGTTCGCGCTCCCCCACCAGCACGGCGGCGACATAGGATAGTGGCGTCAGATCGCCGCTGGCACCGACGGAGCCCTCTTCCGGTATGCGCGGTATGAGATCCTGCTCCAGCAGCCAGCAGAGCCGCTCAAGCAAACCCGGGCTGACGCCGGAGACCCCCTGCGCCAGGGAGCAGAGCCGGGTCGCCAGCACGGCGCGACCGGCATCGAGCTCGAGATCCGCCCCCAGCCCGCAGCCGTGGAAGCGGGTCAGGTGCAGCGGCAGCTCGGGCACCAGCTCGGCGGGCACCGGCCGGGTCACCGAATCCCCGTAACCTGTGGTCACCCCGTAGATGACCCCCTCCTCGGCCAGCAATCTATCGAGAAAATCAGCCCCCCGCTGGATGCGGGCCATAAAGGCGGGATCCCGGTTCAATGCCGGGCGGGCACGGCGCTCTGCCAGCGCCACCACATCTTCAATGGTCAACGGCTCGGCGCCGAAGGTGACGCACTTCATCTCACTCTTGTTCATCGGTCAGCTGCCAGAAATCAAAAAAGTTGAACCAGTCCAGCGGGGCGCGCAGGCAGTGATGCTGCAGGCGATCGGCATAGGCCTGCACCCGGGACGCGAGTATCTGTTGTCGCCCCTGGCGCGGCAGGCTGAGGCTGTCGGCAAAGGGCTCGAAATGCACTCGAAAGCGCCCCTGCTCCTTGATGCCGAACATCAGGTAAACCGGGCAACCCAGCACGCTGGCCAGGGCAAAGGGACCGAGGGGAAAGGGGGCCGGCGCGCCGAGAAAGTCGGCCCAGACCACCCGCTTCTCCCGGGTCACAGAGGTGCGATCGCCGACGATCACCACCCATTCCCCCTGATCCAGCTTCTCTTTGAGCAGGATGGCGGTATCGGCCCCCATCTCCTGCACCTGAATGAGGTTGAGCCGTGAATCTGGGTTGATCTGCTTGAGCAGGGCGTTGAAACGGGCAGCGTGACGGGTGAAGACCAGCGCATTGATGCGCACCTCCCCCTTGCGACTGCCAAGGGCCCGGCACAGCTCGAGGTCACCGAGGTGAGAGCCCAGCAGCAGCAAGCCCTTGCCGCTGTTGATGGCAGCCTCGTAGTGCTCCCTCCCCACCAGCTCGACCTGATCCTCGGCTATGTCGCCGCGCCAGCCGGCCAGCTTGTCGAGCGCCGCCTCGCCAAAGCGCAGGAAGTGGCGAAAGCTCGATCTCGGCTCAGGGGGGAGCCGTATGCCCTGAGTGCGGGAGAAGGCCTCAAGCCGGGCCAGATATGCTTGAGATGCCTGACGCTGGGCGCGGCCGGTCAGCCAGAAGTAGCCGATAACGGGGTAGAGCAACAGGGAGAAGCCCCGCCGCCCAAGCAGGCGATAGCTGGCCAGCATGATCTGCATGCCGAGCAATGAGCCGCGCTCCGGGGTGCGCGACCAGTGGGTCCGGCGCTCGCGCCACAGCCGGGTCGCCCATGACCAGAGGCGGCGGGGCCCGCTCGCCAGACGCAGCAGCAGATCCCACAACAGGCGGCACACCAGTCGGGTGTGCATCCAGGAGATGTCGCGGTTGTCGCGCCAGAGCTGGAAATGGGAGCTGCCATCGGCGGGGTAGATGACCCGGGTCGGCACGAAGCGCACCGCCACCCCGGCCCAGTACAGGCGCACCATCACCTCGGTGTCAAAATCCATTCGCCTGCCGAGCGTCACCCGTTCGAGCAGCGCGCAGCTGGCCGCCAGCGGATAGACCCGAAAGCCGCACATGCTGTCCTTGATGGCAAACGACAGCGTCTCGATCCAGACCCAGACATGGGTGATATAGCGGCCATAGAGGCGCCCTTTGGGCACGGAATCGTCATAGACAGGGCGTCCCGAGATAAGCGCCTCGGGATCCCGGTGCGCCTCGGCCAGCAGGGCCGGAATATCAGCCAGATCGTGCTGGCCATCGGCATCCACCTGCAGGGCGTGGCTGAAACCGAGGCCATGGGCGTGGCGCAGCCCCGTCATCACGGCGCCGCCCTTGCCCTGGTTGTGCGAATGGCGCAGCAGGGTGACCCAGGGGTGGCGGGCGGCCAGCCCATCCAGCGCGGCGGCGGCAACGGGTTCGCTGCCATCGTCGATCAGCAGGCAGGGCAGCTTATATTCTGCCAGCCGATCCAGTACGGCGGCCAGCGGGCCGGCATGGTTGTAACAGGGGATCAGGATGCAGGGCGTCATGGGATGAAGCGCACCCGTCCGCTGCTCGCCAGCTCATCCCCCAGCGTATAGCTGAAAACGAGCTGATCCTTTTTTGGCTGCCACTGCAAGCTCAGACAGCACTCGGCCCCCGGCCGCAGCGGGCGCTGGAACTTGAGCTGATCCAGCCCGTGAAACGGCAGCTCCAGGTTGAGCAGACTGGCGGCATAGTGCATGACCCAGTGGATCTGGGTGACCCCTGGCAGCAGGGGCGCGCCGGGAAAGTGGCCCGCAAACCAGGGCAGCTCAGGATCGAGCCGCAGGTGCAGGCGCACGCCATCGGCCAGCGTCTCGCAGCCCAGCACTGTCGGCAGCGAGTTCATCGGCAGCGTGTCAGCAGAGAGGCTCATTGAACAGCTCCTTGAGTTGTGGCCAGGGGCGTTTTCCCTGGGCATTGACGGGCATGCTCTCGACCCGGCGCAGGCTGCGCGGCAGGGCGACCGGTTCGAGCCAGGGGCGCAGTTGCTGGCGCAGGGCCAACAGGAAGCGGCCCTGACCCAGTTCAGCCCAGCGGGCGGCCCCCAATTCGCTCAGCACCAGCACGGCGCCGAGGATCTGGCGCTGGCCCTGATGCAGAGGCAGCACTGCGGCCAACTCCACTTCCGGCAGGGCTTGCAGGCGCGCCTCCACCTCGTCGAGGGAGATGCGCTTCTCCTCCAGCTTGATCACCCTGTCCTGACGCCCCAGCAGCTCGAATCCGGCCCCCTTCATCAGGATGCGATCGGCGCAGGCCAGCCAGCCGTCCTCTGCCAGGAAGGGGGAGCGCAGCAGCAAGCCCTGATCCGGGCCGACCCGCACCTCAACCCCGGGCAGCGTCGTCCAGGGGGTCTGCGCCTGATTGCGCTGGCGCCAGCCGATGCCGCCGGTCTCGCTACTGCCGAAAATTTCCACCGGCAGCTGGCCGAGCAGGGCCCGGGCCTGATGGGCATCCCCGGGTTGCAGGGGACCGCCGGAGGAGACGATAAGGCGGCAGCCCGCGGCGGGAATGGCCGGATCGAGCCGGCTGAGAAAAGCGGGGGAAGCGATCAGCACCCAGGGGGCGGTTTGCACCGCCAGCTGCTCCGGATAATCGATGCTGCGGCGATCGAACGGACGACCGAGGGCCAGAGGCAGCAGGATGCGAAACAGCAGGCCGTAGATGTGCTGGTGACTGACGCTGGCCAGCACCCGGGTGTCGGCCAGGGCCTGGCCCCAGAGCGCCATCTGCACTCTCAGCTCGGCCTCCAGCTGGGGCCAGGCTTTGGGGATCGCCTTGGGCTCGCCGGTGGAGCCCGAGCTGAACAGGGTCAGGTCGAGATGTTCGGGAGCCAGGTCGGCGCGCTCTGCATCCCGCTCGTCATGGCAATCGGCAAGGGGCAACCGCAACTGGGGCACATCAAGCTCATCGACTGGCAACTCGCCATCGGTGAGCAGGCCGTCAAACTGATCCCGCAGCGCCAGCAGCCCGGCCACCCGTTGATGGCCCGGCAAGATGGCTTGATGACCGCCGAGGGCGCAGGCGAGCAACGCTTGCGCAAACAGCAGGCTGTCATCGAAACAGAGCGCCCAGCGCGCGCGCGGCTGCCCGGGGCGAGCATGGCGGGCCATGGCCCGGGCAAGTTGCAGGCTGCCAAGGCGCAGCTCGGCCAGAGTCACCTCGCCGCCTTGACCGAACGCTACCAGCTGGTCGTCGTCCCGCTGCCAGAGCGTTTGCAGCAGGGTCATGGGGCCAGCCTCTTCATCAGTCGCCGGCGTACCAGATACTCTCCCGCCATCAAAGCGCCCATCAATCCATAGCTGATGAGGCCGTTGTAGAGGCTCCAGAGCGCCAGATCGCCGTACCAGATGGTGAAGGCCGCCAGGGCGCCATTGACCACGAAGAAGCCGCACCAGATCTGGGTCACCCGCCGGGTGTAGCCGATGGCGACATCCGGCAGGCGGGGATCCTGCAAGCGGGCCAGCCGCTCCACCAGACTCATGGGGCGGGTCAGGCTCCAGCCAAACAGGCAGAGCAGCGCCAGGCTCACTGCCAGCGGGTAATAGAGCAACCAGTGGCGGGCAGAGAACAGCGCCGACAGCAGGGTCAGCCCCAGACCGATGCAGGCCAGCAGGCGACCCAGCCAGAGCCACTCAGGCAGGGGACCAAACCGGACCCGCCCCTTGAGCAGACCCGGCAGCAGCCGCAAGGAGAAGATGACCAGCAGACCCACCAGCAGCGGAGTCTGGCTGGTGTGAGTCAGCCCCCAGTACACCGCCAGCGGGTAGAGCAGGAGGGCACCACCGGCCAGCCAGGAGAGCCAGCGCGTCATGATCTGGCACGCATCCGCATCAGGCGCCGGCGAGCAGACGCTCGACCGCATCCACAACGTCATTGACGCTGCGCACCGACTTGAACTCTTCCGGCTTTATCTTCTTGCCGGTCAGCTTTTGCAGGTGCACCACCAGATCGATGGCATCTATGCTGTCGAGCTCGAGATCCTGATAGAGGCGTGCCTCGGGAGTGATGGCCTCTTCATCGACTTCGAACAGATCGACGAGGGCGGTTTTGATCTGGGCAAAGATGTCGTCACGGGTCATGGCTCAGGCCTCCCCTTTCGACTGGGCCTGCACCAGGGCAACCAGGGCTGCGACTGAGGCAAAGTGACGACGGGTATTCTCATCCTCGGCGGAGAGCACTATGCCGTAGCGGCCCTTGATGGCAAGGCCCAGCTCCAGCGCATCGATAGAGTCCAGTCCCAGGCCATCACCGAACAGCGGGGCCTGGCTGTCTATATCTTCAGGGGTCAGTCCCTCGAGGTTGAGACTGTCGATGATGAGTTGTTTGATCTCTAGGTGCAGGTCTTGCATAACTGTTCCATACGCTGTCATTGGGGCCCTGTTTGCAGGGTCCGGGTGAGAAAACGGGTCAACTGGCGCGCGGCCAGAGCGCTGCTCTGTCCGGTGGCGACCACCTCGTCTGGCGCCACTTGCGGCAGGAATTCTATGGTGAAGGTCGGCTTATTTTCCGGGATCTTGAACCATTTGTCCTGCTTGGTGAGAAATCGGGTGTTGCAGTGGATCCGCACCGGTTGCAGGGGCACCTGGCTGCGCACCGCCAACTGGGCAGCGCCCCGTTGCAACTTGATGGGCTCCCCCGGTGTGGTGCGGGTGCCCTCAGGGAAGATCAGCAACAGACCGCCGGCCTGGATCCGCGCCATGCACAGGGGCAGGAGGCGCTGCGCCTCTACGTTGGGAATATAATCTGCCGCCCTGACCACGCCGCCCACAAAGGGGTTGCGCCAGAGTGATTGCTTGACGATACAGTCACACACCGGCATCTCGGCGGCCAGCATGACGTAATCGAGCAGGCTGGGGTGATTGGCCACTACCAGGGCGCCGCGCAAGTCGGCGGGCATGCCGCTCACCCGATAATCCAGCACACCCCAGCCGCGCAGCACACCGAGAAACAGCCGAAAGCTGTGACGTATGGTCAGCTGGGCCAGGGTACGCCGTCGCTCCCCGCGCAGGCAGAGCGCCAGCAACGGAAACCAGAACAGGGTGAGCAGCAGACCGCCCACCCCGAACAGGGCGAAGCCAAGGGCCGTGCCAAGCAGGCGCCAGCACAGGTTCAGCGCCGCTGCCATGTCCACTCCTGCCGGCCATTGTAAAGGGTCAGTGCCGATTCATCCCGCAGCAGGGTCCGCCAGAAGGCCAGCGACTGAGGTAAAGTCGAAGTTGCCCCGGCCTCCGGACTCACGCCACTCGCAGCTTGGCAGCACCACTGCTCACCGGCCTGCAATATCAGCCCCAGTGCATGGGGTGGCGCCTCGTCGGGCAGCCAGGGGTGATGAAAATCCGGCACAGGCCCCTCGAACGCCACCAACAGCACCTGTTGGGCACCGGCGTGCAAGGCCGCGACCGCCTCGGTGAACCCCGCCATCAATCCGCCCTCCCCCGCCGCCAGCGACGTCATGGGGATGGCGGCCTTGCCCTGGATGGAACAGAGGCCGGCGGCCGTATTGTGGACTGACATGGAAAAATCCGTGGGTGAGAGCGCCTGTCTGGCCGCCAGCGCCTGCAACAGGGTCACGGAACGAGCCAGCTCGCCGTGTCGACTGACGAAGATGGCGTAATCGACGGGATGGCGGGCCAGCAGGCTCAAGCCGACCTGCACCGCCAAGCGGGAACCCTGGCTCAGGCGACGCGCCATCATCATGGGCAGCAAAGGGGTCGCGGGGAACGGGGGGTCGGCGGGCCATTGACCCCACTGCGCCCACTCCTGCCAGTCGCGTTCGTCGACCAGACCCGGTGACAGTGCCTGACTAGCTTGCAGCGAAAAAGAGAGCATATTTCAGGCAACCTGTCCTTAACATTTGGCGTGAGCGCGAAGACGGTAAAAAGCACTCACCCGCTGGGCAGTGCCTGCTCCATGGAAATTAACAATTGGAGTCATCACATTAATGCTGCACGAATAATACCATTATTCGTCAAAAATAATAGCTGGCGCAGATTATCTATTGGCATAGTGATTGAAAATAAATGATTTGTGTTGTCTCATTGCCATGCCCTCAATATTGAATATCGTCGCAAGGAATATTATGAAAGTTATTAACAAGGTATCCCTGTTGCTGGCCTGCGCCCTGCTGGCTGCCTGCTCTACCAGCCAGCCCATTCGCAATATGGCCGCCAACCCGGTTGCCTTTACTCTGACTGAAGATCAGGTAGCCAGTGCCATTATCACGGCGGGGATCGGTAAAAGCTGGGTAATGAAAAAAGAGAAGCCGGGACTTATTCGCGGCCAAGTCAATGTGCGCCAACATCAGGCAGTGATCGATATTCCATATAGCGCTCACGACTATTCCATTAATTATGTGAGCAGCGTCAATCTGGATGATAAAGGCAAGGGCAACATTCATCGCAGTTATAACCGCTGGATCCTGGGCCTGAATCAGGCCATCCAGACCGAACTCGCCCGCGCAAACAGCCGCTGATCCGGCAGGAGCCATCCAGTGAACCACTATCAGGCAGACCCCTATAACGCGCTGGAGGCCATCAGTGCGGCCCAGAAGATCGCCTTCGGGCCCATGTTGTTCCAGGCCAGCTGGTGTCTGCGTGAAACCGGGGTGCTCGCCTTTCTCGAGACCCATGGCCAGCAGGGTGCGCCGCTGGCACAGATAGCCCAGGCGTGCGAGCTGAGTGAATATGCCGTCAGCGTTCTGCTGGACATGGGGCTCGGCGGCGGACTCTGCTACCTGGCCGGCGAGCACTATGTGCTGGGCCGGGTCGGCAAATATCTGCAGCACGATGCCATGAGCCGGGTCAATCTCGACTTCACCCAGCATGTCTGCTATCAGCCCCTCGCCCACCTGCTCGATGCCATCCGTCAGGGCACACCGGCCGGCTTGCAGGAATTCGGCCCCTGGCAGACCCTCTACCCGCACTTGAGCGAACTGCCGGAGCCTGCCCGCAGCAGCTGGTTTGCGTTTGATCACTTCTACTCCGACTGGGCCTTCCAGCAGGCCCAGGACAAGGTATTCAGCTATGAGCCGCGCCACCTCTACGATCTCGGCGGCAACACCGGCAAGTGGGCCATCGCTTGTGCCAAGCGGGATCCCGCCCTACGCGTCACCATTCTGGACTTGCCCGAGCAGCTGGCACTGGCTCGCCGCAACATCGAGGAGGCGGGACTGACGGAGCGGGTACAGGGTCACCCGGTGGATCTGCTGCAAGCGGGCACCCTGCCCGGCGAGGCGGACATCTGGTGGATGAGCCAGTTCCTCGACTGCTTCAGTCACGAGCAGATCGTCGCCATCCTGAACCAGATCCGACTGGCCATGAAACCGCACGCCCGAGTCTGCATCCTGGAGCTGTTCTGGGACCGCCAATCCTTCGAAGCCGCCAGTTTCAGTCTCAACGCCACCTCCCTCTACTTCACCTGTCTGGCCAACGGCAACAGCCGCTTCTACCACTCCAAGGAGCTGTACCAGTGCCTGCGCGAGGCCCACTTCCACGTGGAAGCCGAGCACGAGATCCCGGGCCCGGGCCACACCCTGCTGGTTGCCCGCCCGTTGCACACGAGGCCATAATGCCGCCATCGGCATAACGATGATGAAACGAGAAGGAGCACGGCATGAGGCGTGACTGCATGGCCCTGATGGCCCTCGGCCTGGTTCTGGGCAGCCTGCTCGGCGGCTGCGCCGACATCAAGGAGGCGGGCAGAACCGTGGGGCACACCACCCGCAATGTGACCCGCGAGATTGGCCACACCACCCGGGACGTGACCCGCGAGATAGGTCACGGCACCCGGGACACCGTCAAGAAGGTCGGTGATGAGCTGAGCAAATAGAAACAGGGGCCGCGGCCCCTGTTTTCATCAGCGTCATGGGTGAACTCAGTTGCTCCACATGGCCATCAGCTGGGACTCCATGGCCTCTTCCTGCTCATCCGGCAGCTCGGCGAAGAAATCGAGCCCGGTCTGCTGCTCCACCTCATCCACCGTCACTATGTAATCCGCCAGCCGGCTGGCCGACACGTTCTCCTGCGGCAGGATGAAGGCGATCGCCTCCTGGTTGGCCACATCCATCACCACCCGGTAGTAGGCGTGGGGCACGGTCACACCGTTGCCGATGGAGGCATCGGAGTTGGTGAAGATGGGGCCGGTGATCACATAGACATCCTGATAGGCGATGGCCCACTGCCGGGTCTTCTCCTCCAGGATGCGCCAGGCCCCCTGGTTGAGCGCCGGCAGCTGCGGGGTCATGTTGGTCAGCAGGAAGCTCTGCTTCATGGTGGTGGCGGTGGAGCGCATGTCCGCCGCGGGCGCCTGGTGGCCACGGTCATAACCGGAGCCCTTGTAGTCGGCCAAAGTGGCGCGGAACTGCACCGGCACCTCCCTGTCTTCGGCGAAGGCATCCTTGCGCGGCACCTGACCCTGGGCGCTGGCCGCCGTCATACGGTAAGAGACCCAGTCTGCGACCTTGGTGTCATAGTTGTATCCGGCGGCATAACCGTCCCGGCACAACAGCTGACTGGATTGACTCGGGACCCCGAGTTTGACGTGATCCTTGCACTGGAAGCCTGCTGCCAGGGCAGGGCAGGGAAGGTGGTGAGAGTGAATCCGATAGCCAGAACTAATTTATTGATATTATTCATTATTATGCCACTCCTTGTATTGGGCGGAGTGATTTGACACCAGGTCGGACGAGTTAGGCAATCGAACAGATTGTGAGCGTGTTGAAATTGTGAAGAGGGCTGCAAATCGGTGAAATCCCCGCCGCCAGCTGGGGGATTGTCATCCCCTTGTCATTATGCTGAATACGGTACTTTAGCTGTGTTATCAGAGGGATAGAGCCATGAAAAGGCGGGGCCTCTGCCCCGCCTGGATTCAGACTCACGACCCGGTCAGCTCTTGACCTGAGGCTTGGGTGTATCGGGTTGGGAGGGCGGCAGGATCGGCAGCACTATCCGGGGCTGCTCGCCGGTCAGGCTCTTGAGGTAGGCGGTCATGTCGTCGGCCTCCTGCTCGCTCAACGCCTGGCCCAGCTGGATGTCCGCCATTATCTGCACCGCCTCCTTCAGATCCCAGACTGAACCATCGTGGAAATAGGGGTAGGTCAGCTCTATGTTGCGCAGGGTCGGCACCTTGAACCAGCCGATGAACTGCTTCTCGCCCGTCACGCCGCCACGGCCCTGGGCCGGGTTGTCGGTCTTGAACGGCTTGACCAGCCCCATCTTCTGATAGGAGTTGCCACCGATGGCCACCCCGTTGTGGCAGGCGGTGCAGCCCTTCTCCTTGAACAGCTGATAGCCCTTCAACTGCTGCGCCGTCAGCGCCTTGCCGTCTCCCTTCAACCAGCGATCGAACGGCGCGTTGGGGGTGACCAGGGTCTCTTCGAAGGCGGCGATGGCGTCTGTCACCTCATCAATGCCAAAGTTCGCCTTGCCGTAGACGGCGCTGAAACGGCTGCGATATTCGGGCAGGGTATGCAGGGTATCCACCGCCAGCTTGTGGGTGAAGGCCATCTCCAGCGGATTTTCGATGGGGCCTGCCGCCTGCGCCTTCAGATCCTTGGCGCGGCCATCCCAGAACTGCACGAAGTTGAGGCTGGAGTTGAGCACTGTGGGGGAGTTGATCGGTCCCTCTTTCCACTTGTGACCGAGGGAGCTGACCTGATTGTCCACGCCGCCGGTCGCCAGGTTATGGCAGGAGTTGCAGGAGATGGCGCCGGATTTGGAGAGCCTCGGCTCGAAGAACAACATCTTGCCCAGCTCGACTTTCTCTGGCGATCCCACCTTGGCTGCCTCGACAGGTTGGATCGGTTCGACTGCCCACCCCATCCCCGGCAAGCCCAACGCCAGCAACAAATAATATTTATTCATTTTTCTCTCTCCCTTGTGGCTGTGCATAACAGCAACCTCAGCCTGACCGGGAACGCTTGTGTATTATTTGCTCAAGATCAAGCGAGACCAACAAAACCACAATAAAAACAATGAATTATTATATTTCAGACGGACTGGTGGCGGGGACTTGCGAGGCAAAAAAGAGCTGAATTTCGATGATTGAATTATGAACAAATTCATCCACAACAACAGCCGATTAATTAGATTGCTGTCATTGAATAAAGCGATTATTCAATATGCAGTGGCAGCCACCTGTTAATTAGATCCATTTTATATGCATCATAAATATGATCTGTCATACGGCTGTTAATAATAAAAATGCTGTCTAACATTCTGTATCCCGCATTTTAGATAATGCCATCCACTGTTCCTTCACTTATTAAGGAAGCGGATGGCTGTGCTTTTCAATCACGATAAGGATGTATGATGAGAAAGTCTCTGTTGGCCTGCTCTCTGTTGCTCTGCCCCGCCGTCTTCGCTGCCACCCCGCACTGGGAGTACAGCGGTGAGGCAGGGCCGGCACAATGGGCCAAACTGACGCCGGAATTTGGCCAGTGTGCAGGCAGCAACCAGTCGCCGATAGACCTCGACGGTCTGGTAGACGCCAAGCTGGCTCCACTGCAGTTCCACTATCTGGCGGGCGGTAAAACCCTGGTCAACAATGGCCATACAGTACAAGTCGGCTATGCCCCGGGCAGTACCTTGATGCTCGATGGCATGCGCTTCGAGCTCAAGCAGTTCCACTTCCATGCTCCCAGTGAAAACCTCATCAAGGGCAAATCCTATCCGTTGGAGGGGCACCTGGTGCACACCAATGCCAAGGGCGAGATCGCCGTGCTGGCCCTGATGTTCGAAGCGGGCAAGGCCAATCCGGCGCTGACCCGGGCCTGGGATCAGTTGCCAGCGAAAACGGGCGAGATCCACGCCCTCAAGGCGCCACTTTCGGCCGAGCTGCTGCTGCCAGCCAATCGCGACTACTACCGCTTCAGCGGTTCGCTGACCACTCCACCCTGCTCGGAAGGGGTGCGCTGGCTGGTGATGAAGCAGCCGGTGCAGGTGAGCCAAGCCCAGATCGATGCCTTCAAGGCGGTGATGCACCACCCCAACAACAGGCCCGTGCAGCCGCTGCATGGTCGGCTGGTATTGCAATAATCCACCGGGCGATCACAGCGCCGAAATAGAAAAGAGGGCCAAAAGGCC
>NZ_JAACFW010000010.1:0-171183 GCF_029237245.1 Aeromonas sp. 5HA1 | reverse complement strand
GTGGATATCTACAACGTGGAGCGGCCGCATCATGCGTTGAAATACAGAACCCCCGATGCAGTGCATCGGGGGTTCTGAGTGGAGAAATGCTAGCCGAAAATGTGTAAACCTATTTCAGGACTAGACAAGTCTTAGTCCAGAACTCAGCCCCGGCAATGTCGGGGCTTTTTAGTTTCTCAATGTGGTCATTTGCGTGAAAACTGTTTAAACAAGGACAGAATGTGGACAATACAAATTTTAAATCCATTAAATACAGTGAGTTATGAATACAAAAAAAGGAGGCCTAGCCTCCCTTTCTTGTCCTATTACTGCTTGTTCAAGCGGGTGTCATTCAGTTGATCTTGCCCATCTCGATGGCGAAGCTGGTGGCCAGCTGGGCAAACTTGAGGGCATGGCCGGCCGAGGCATCGGAGTTTTGCAGGGTATCCTGCGCCGTGTGGATCTTGGGGTTGTAGTCGTTGAAGCGTGACTCGAACGGCATGGCGGCGGGATAGCCCTGATTGTGCCAGGAGGCGTGATCCGAGCAACCATAGCCGCAACTGTCATAGCCATAGCTTATTTGCGGCAGGTAGGCGTCAAGCAACTGGGCGAGATAGCCGGTCAGTCCCTGGTCCGTGTAGTCGGTCATGAAGACGATATCCTCAACCGAGCCCTGATAGTTGGTCATGTCCAGCTGCAGCGCGGCCAGTACCCTGGTGTTGGCCGCCTTGTAGCGGGTCGCTATGTCCTTGGAGCCGCGCAAGCCCACCTCTTCTGCCGCATAACCTATAAATTGCAGGGTGCGCTCCGGTTGGCGGCCCTGCTCGGCGATGACCCTCAGTACTTCGGTCAGGGTGGCGATGCCGGAGGCATCATCGTCGGCGCCCGGGGCCAGGGTGCGGCTGTTGGGAGCCGAGCCTGCGGTGGAGTCGAGGTGGCCGCCGAGCACCACGACTTCGTCAGGATAGCGGCTGCCCTTGAGGGTCAGCACCACGGATTGCTGCGGATAGCCGCTGTGTTTGACCCGGCTGACGCTGGCCCAGGGCAGGGCACTACCGAGGCTCTGCCACTGGCTGGCGATCCAGTCGGCGGATTGCACCCCGGTTGTGGTGGTGTAGTAGCGGTTGCGCCAGCTGGAGAGCTTGCTGATGGTGCCCACTATGTTGCCCTGATCCAGATAGGGCAGCAGCCGGTTGACATTGGCACCCTGAGTCAGCGGCGGCGGGCTGAACAGGTTCTGGCTGAGGGGTTGGGCCATGCTCTGCAGCGCATCTGCCAGCGTGCTGTGAACCACATAGCCGCCACAGCGTTGGTGGCCTTCATGCATCAGGTGGGAGAGGGTACCCAGCTCGCTCGCCTCTATCTGGGCCAGCTGTATGGGGGCGCCGCTGGCGCTGAACAGGGGGGCCAGCTTGGCCTTGACCTGCCTGAGTTCGACGCCGCTATCGGCACCGACCGTGATCCAGACGGGTTCAGCGGCCTGCACGGCGAGGGGCAAGAGGGGAAGCAAGAGGGCGGTCATAAAGGGTTTCATGTCGGATCCTTCCGGGTATTGTCACAGGTGACTAGCATGGGTGGGTGTCATAAGACGACCACCCCAGTCTAGCCAAGGGGGCGTTCACCGGATCTGCCCATCTGGTATGTGGGCTCCCCCGTCCGGTGGGGGCCGCTGTACAATCTGCTGTTTACCACCGGGCTTGTCCCGAGCTGGCCGGAGCTTTGTGCTGACAAGGAGGCGGGTGGCAGTGTGGTTGCAAGGTGGTACCCAATGTGCCCCGGCTGGGGGGCTGACGAAGGGAGCCAAACTGTGCCATGGCGCTGAGGTGCGTTCGGGATTGTCGATATGACTCATCAACCATCGTCAGCACGATTCAGTCACGGGTGAATTAGGGGATAAACGAAAGGGGCCATGGGCCCCTCTCTTGTCTGGTGGTGACGAGCTTATGCAGGGGCGCCAGTGGTTTCCGCCAGCATGCCGAGCGCTATCTCCCGTTCCCCCATGATCACCTTGTCTGCCCCCTGCCGGGTGAGGAAGTGAACCTCGTCATCGCTGTGGGCACGGGCTATGACCCGGATGGCCGGATTGATCAGTCTGGCCTGGGCGATGGCTTCGCCGGCCTCGAAGCTGTTGGGGATGGCCACCAGCAGCCAGCTGGCGTCGGCGATGGCGGCGCGACACAGCACCTCATCGTTCGCCACGTTGCCATTGATATGAGGGATCCCGGCCTGGTGCAGGCTCTCCAGCCGGTGCGGATCCTGCTCTATCACCACCAGCGGCCGCCCGGCGGCTTGCAGCCCTTCCACCAGCAGGCGGCCGACCCGGCCAAAGCCCACCAGCACAGTGTGCTCCTTCATCTCGACGGCCGGACACTTGCACTCGGCCAGTGCCTGGGTGTTGTCGGCATCCGGGTGCTTCTCCAGGTAGCGCTCGACGGCGTTGAATACCAGCGGATTGAGCATGATGGAGAGGCTGGCGCCCACCAGGATCAGATCCCGGGCCGCTTCCGGCACCAGCTTGAGCACGATGGCGAGCCCAATCAGGATGAAGGAGAACTCGCCGATCTGGGCCAGGCTGGCGGAGATGGTGAGCGCTGTGCGCTGGCTGTAGCGAAACAGCCGCACTATGGCGTAGGCCGCCACCGACTTGCCGAACATGATGATGAACAGGGTGGCCAGCACCGCCAGCGGATCCGTCAGCAGCACAGCGGGATTGAACAGCATGCCCACAGAGACGAAGAAGAGCACGGCAAAGGCATCCTGTAGCGGCAAGGTGTTGTTGGCGGCGCGATGGCTCAGCTCGGAGCTGTTCATGACGATGCCTGCGAAGAAGGCACCGAGGGCGAAGGAGACGCCGAACAGCTTGACCGCCCCAAAGGCGATGCCAAGGGAGCCGGTCAGTACCGCCAGCGTGAATAGCTCGCGGGAGCCAGTGCTGGCGGTGTGAGCCAGCAACCAGGGAATGAAGCGGCTACCCACCACCATCATCAGCGCCACGAACAGAGCGACCTTGCCGAGGGTCCAGCCCAGATCCAGCGCTATGCTCTGCCAGCTCATGCTCTGATCGCCGTGCTGGATATTGGCGAGTATGGGCAGCATCACCAGCGCCAGCACCATCACCAGATCCTCGACGATGAGCCAGCCGATGGCGATGCGCCCCTGCAGGGTCTCCAGGTTCTGGCGGCTCTCCAGCGCCCGCAGCAGTACCACTGTACTGGCGGTGGAGAGGGCGAGGCCGAACATCAGGCCGGCGGTGAGATCCCACCCCATCAGGGAGGAGAGCCCCATGCCGAGCAAGGTGGCGACCGCTATCTGGGCGATGGCGCCCGGGATGGCAATCTTCTTCACCGACATCAGATCGCTGAAGGAGAAGTGCAGGCCCACCCCGAACATCAACAGGATAACGCCCAGCTCTGCCAGCTCGGGCACCAGCGCCATGTCGGCCACATAGCCAGGCGTGAAGGGGCCCGAAATCACCCCGGCTGCCAGATAGCCCACCATGGGCGAGATCTTGAGGCGATGGGCAAGCATGCCGAGTACGTAGGCGAGCACGAAGCCGCCAACCAGGGTGGTAATCAGGGGAAGGGAGTGGTCCATGTCGTCACCTCGCTAATGGCAGTCAGGGGGCTACCAGATCACCGCAGGGGATGAAGAGGGCAGCTGTCAATGAGCAGGGGGCGAAAGAGACAGATGTTGGCCGCAGCGAACACTGGATATTGGGGACAACAGTTGTCGTTTCTGTTGAAAAATAATACAAATATTGCTTGAAAGCAATATTTATCCACATTTTGACGCTTGTTTGCGATTAAAGTTGCATAAGTGTCGAAATTAAGGGGGGGGAAGAGACAGCTTTATCCATTTCGTTGGCAGGAATAATTCATCGTTGATGATTTTTCCTGTATGAGTGGGTGCCAGGATGCAACAAGCATCAAGGCGACCCTGAGGTCGCCTTGATGAAGATACGCTGGCACTCATTCGCCCTTGGCAATGCCTTCTCGCCTCGGATCGGCGGCGCCGAACCAGCCGCCGGCATTGCGCTCGACCCCTTGCAGACCCGATGTCTGCTCGCTCAGTACCACTTCGTGGCCTCTCGCTTTCAATCCCTCGACCACGCTCTGCGGTGTGCGCCCAAGCTCCAGCTCGGTGGGGCCGTTGCGGCTGCCGAAGTTGGGCAGGTTGATGGCCTGCTGCAAGTTCAGCCCCCAATCCTGGGTGCCGAGCAGCGTCTTGCCCACGTAGTTGATGATGGCGGAGCCCCCCGGCGAGCCCAGCGTCATGGTCAGCTTGCCGCTTGGCTTGTCAAACACCAGCAGGGGGGACATGGAGGAGCGTGGCCGTTTGCCAGGCTCGACCCGGTTCGCCACCGGCAGACCGGCGGCATCCACCGAGGTGAAGGAAAAATCGGTGAGCTGGTTGTTGAGCAGGTAGCCGTTGACCATCAGCCGCGAACCGAAGCCATCCTCGATGGAACTGGTCATGGAGACCGCCATGCCCGCCTTGTCGACGATGGAGACATGGCTGGTGGAGGGGAGCTCGGGGGTCGCATCCTTGCCGCGAGCCAGTGCCAGCGGCGGCGTACCGGGCTGGGCGATCCCCATGGAGCGTTCGCCGACAAGCTTGCTCCGCTCGGCCAGATAGCCCTTGTCCAGCAGCCCCTTCACCGGCACGCTGACAAAATCGCTGTCTGCCACATACTGGTTGCGATCGGCGAAGGCGAGCCGCGCCGCCTCGCTGTAGAGGTGGACGGCATCGCTTGACGCGGCAAGCTGACCTTCTGGCGTCGTCACAGGTTTGAGGGCCGCCATGTCGCGGCTCTCCAGCATGCCGAAGATCTGTCCCAGGGCTATGGTGCCGGAGGAGGGGGTCGGGAAGCCGCAGAGCCGGCTCTGACGGTAGTCAAAGCAGAGACCGTCGCGCAGTTTGGCGCGATAGCTGGCCAGATCGGCCGCCGCCAGCACACCGGGATTGGTGGGGTGCTGACGCACCTTGGCCACCATGGCCTCGGCCAGCGGCCCCTGATAGAAGGCATCCGCCCCCTGTGTGGCCAGGGTCTTCAGCACTCGGGCCAGTGCCGGGTTGGTGAGCGTGCTGCCGGCAGGCCTTGGCGTGCCATCCGGCAGATAGAAGTAGGCGCGGGCATCCGGGTCTTTGGCGAGATAGGGGTCTTTTGCCAGCAGGGTGGCGAGGCGCGGGCTGATGACAAACCCCTGTTCCGCGAGGGTGATGGCTGGCTCGAACAGCGCAGCCCAGGGCAGCTTGCCGTAGCGCTGATGGGCCAGCGCCAGCGCCCGCACTGTGCCAGGCGCACCCACAGAGCGACCACCCACCACGCCGTCATAGAAGGCCATGGGCTTGCCATCCTTCATGAACAGCTGATCCGTGGCGGCGGCAGGGGCCGTCTCGCGACCATCCACAGCCGCAACCTTGCTGCCATCCCATACCAGCAGCAGGGAGCCACCACCGATGCCGGAGGATTGCGGCTCCACCAGAGTCAGTACCAGTTGTACGGCGATGGCGGCATCGACGGCGCTGCCGCCCGCCCGGATGATCTGGTAGCCCGCATCCACGGCCAGCGGGTTGGCCGCCGCCACCATGAAGTCATGGCCCTGCCAGCCCTGTTTGTCTGTCCAGCCGCTGGCGGCTTCCGGGGCGATCAGGGTCTGGGGGGGCGGGGCATAGTGAAAGCCCTTGTCACTGGCGCAACCGGCCAGGAGGGCGAAGGCAACGGCCAGCCCTGTGGGTTTGAGCAACATGACACTCTCCTTGTCTGTTTTATGAGCGCGAAGGACGACTATGTCACGATTGGCACTGGTTGCTCAAGTTGTTGAACCAGATCAATACCTTACTCATTTATCAATAAAGGTCATGCGCCGCAGACACAAAAAAACCGCCACTCGGGCGGTTTGTGCAATGCAAGCAGGCGTTGATCAGATGGACTGCTCTTCGCCACCCAGGGCGGCAAACAGTGCCGGGATGAACTGGGCCAGCTCGGCGGTCACCAGGGCGAAGTCCGCATCCAGACGGGCGGCGGGATCTTCGCTGGTCACGTCGTCGTTCTGCTCGCGCAGCTCTTCGCTGAACTTGAGACGCTTGATGGAGAGGTCGTCACCCAGCACGAAGCTCAGGGTCTCGCCCCAGTTCAGAGCCAGCTTGGTCACCAGCTTGTCGTTGGCCAGGTGGTTCTTTATCTCGTCGGTCATCAGATCCTGCTGCTTGCAGCGGATGATGCCGCCGTGCTCCATGGCACTGCGCAGCTCGGCTTCGTCTTCCAGTGCGAAGGTGGCGGGCAGGTTACCCTCGCTCAGCCACTCAGTCATGGTGATCTCGGGCGGATTCTTGAGCGCCACCGGCACCACCGGCAGAGTGCCTATGCTTTTGCGCAGCAGGGCCAGCAGATCGTCCGCCTTTTTGGCGGAGCCTGCATCCACCACCATCAGATTGTCGGCCGGGTTGATCCAGGCGAAGGTCTGGCTGGTGCGGCTGAAGGCGCGGGGCAGCAGGGTGTGGAGTATCTCCTCCTTCAGCGCTTCCTTCTCTTTCTTCTTGAGGGCACGACCCTGCTCGAATTCGATCGCTTCTACCTTCTCCGCCAGCATCTCCTTGATGACGGTACCCGGCAGCATCTTCTCTTCCTTGCGGGCACAGATGAGGATGTGGCCTGAAGCGGAGTGGGTCAGGGTCGAACCGAATTTGCCAAGGGGCTTGACCCAACCGAACCGGGACATGTCCTGACTGCCGCAAGGGGTGAAGGCACAGGCCTCGAGCTGGGTTTCCAGCTGATCCACTGTCAGGTCAAAGGGGCGGGTAAAGCGATAAATCTGCAGGTTTTTAAACCACATGGCGTCCTCGGTCTCATAGATTGTCCGGCGGGCATTGTACTAGAGAGGCGCTTTGTGATCAGCCAATCATTCTCGTAAAAAAAGGACGATCGAGTTCACAGGGAGTCATGTTCGTCCCCAACCCTGTCATCAAAGTCCCCTAGACTGCGGGTGTTCAGATTGTTAACAAGGATGCAAATATGTTGAGGCCGAGTCGGTCCGAGGACATGGAAGAGATCGTCGAAATCTGGTTGCTGGCCTCCCTGCAGGCCCACGATTTCGTCGATGCCTCCTGCTGGTGGCAGGCCCAGGAGGATCTGCGCACCCGCTATCTCGACCACGCCCGCATCTGGGTGTTCGAGGAGCGCGGCGAGCTGCTCGGCTTCATGGCGCTGGTGGAGGATTACCTGGCTGCCCTGTTCGTGCGACCCGACCGGCAGGGACGCGGCGTGGGCCATGTCCTGCTGCAGGAGGCCAAGTCGCAGGGGACCAGATTGCATGCGCGGGTGTTCGTGGAAAATGCGCAGGCGGTGCGCTTCTACCGCCGTCACGGTTTCGTGATCCAGGGGGAGGAGTCGGATCCCCTCACCGGTCATCCCCAGTACAAGATGTGTTGCGAGCCCGCCTGAATCTGACGTCACCTGCCTGTTTTGCTTGAAAAGAGAGGCTGGCATCCTCATCTTGTCTCCATCGGGTGCCGCTGGCACCTCTCCTGGATCCGAGTCGATTTCTCATGAAAATCTTGCATACCGCCGACTGGCACCTTGGTCATCAACTCCATGGCCATGAACGCCGCTTCGAACACGACAGCTTCCTCGACTGGTTGACCGATACCATCAAGCAGCGGCAGATCGATGCTCTGCTGGTGGCGGGCGATCTGTTTGATACCGCCAATCCCCCCGCCAGCGCCTGGCAGCAGCTCTACCGTTTTCTGGCCAGGCTGCGGGCCGAGATGCCCCACCTCAACATGGTGCTGATCGGCGGCAACCACGACTCCCCCTCCAAGCTGGATGCCCCTCACGAACTGCTGCGGGCCTTTGATCTGCATCTGGTGGGCAGCATCAGCCGTGACAGTGAGGGCAAGCTTGAGACCGACCGCCTGCTGGTGCCGCTGCAAGACAGGGAAGGCAAGGTGGCCGCCTGGTGCGCCGCCGTCCCTTTCCTGCGCAGCAGCGACCTGAGGGTTGAACAGCTTGAAGAGGGCCAGGATCGGCTGATTGAAGGGGTACGGCGGGTCTATGAAGAGGTATTGACGCAAGGTCGCGCACGCTGCGAACCCGATCAGGCACTGATCGCCATGGGCCACGCCTATCTGGCGGCAGGCCAGCTCTCCGAGCTCTCAGAGCGGCGGGTACTCGGCGGCAACCAGCATGCCCTGCCTGCCAATATTTTTGCCAGCGCCGACTACACGGCGCTCGGTCACCTCCATCTGGCCCAGAGCCCGGCCGAGGGTGTTCACTACAGCGGCTCGCCACTGCCGCTCTCGCTGGCCGAGGCCAACTACAACCATCAGGTGCTGGAAGTGACGTTTGAGGGGGGCAAATTGGTGGGCATGGAGCGGATCCCTGTGCCCCGCGCGGTAGAGATGATCCGCCTGCCCGAGAGCGAACTGGAAGGGGCGATCAAGGCCATAGAGGCCTTGTCCCTGCCAACGCTGCCCAGCGAGGCACAACCCTTCCTCGATGTACGACTGCTGCTGCCCAGACCCGAGGCCCGCATCCGCGAACGCATCTTGGCGGCGCTAGCGGGCAAGCCGGTACGCCTGGCCCGTATCAGTACCCGCTATCTGGGCTCTGGCCAGGGGCTGGCCGATGGCCAGAACCAGCGCAGGCTGGATGAGCTTTCCCCCACTGAGGTGTTCAGGCTCTGCTATCAGCGCCAGTTTGACGGTGAACCCGAGGCCGAACTGGTCGCCTCGTTTGAAGAGATATTGCAACAGGTGAAGGAGTCCGGCGCATGAAGATCCTGTCCCTCAGCGGTGAGAACCTGGCCAGCCTGACCGGCTCTTTCACCATTGGCTTTACCAAGGGGGCGCTCGGCGCCGCAGGGCTGTTTGCCATCACGGGCAATACGGGCGCCGGCAAGAGCACCTTGCTCGATGCCATCAGTCTGGCGCTGTACGACGAGATGCCGCGCTTCATCGCCAATCGCAAGCACGTGGCCGAAGTGGGCCGAGCGGATGACGAGGAGAAGCTCAAAGCCAACGACGTGCGGGGCATCCTCAGTCGCGGCCACGCCAGCGGCTGTGCCGAGGTACGGTTTCGCGGCTGTGATGGCCGCATTTGGCTGGCCCGCTGGGCGGTGCGCCGGGCGCGCAACCGCTCCGAGGGGCGCTTTCAGGCCCAGGAGCGCAGCCTGACCGACGTGGCGTCGGGTCAGGTCTTCTCCGGCAGCAAGCGGGAGCTGCAGGATCGCATCGATGAACTGGTGGGGCTCTCCTGGGAGCAGTTCCGCCGCGCCGTGATCCTGCCCCAGGGGGAGTTCGCCGCGTTTCTCAAATCGAGCGCCGACGAGCGCTCCGCCCTGCTCGAACGGATGACGGGCACCGAGCTCTATTCCGCCATCTCCATCCAGACCCATGAACGGGCGCGGGAGGAGCAGCACAAATTGGCCGCCATCGGGCAACGGCTCGGCGACGTGGCGCTGATGGACGAGGCGACCCGCGAGCAGTGGGTCGCCCAGCAGTTGGCGCTCTCCACCAGCCTCAAGCACGAGCAGCAGCAGCGCCAGCTGTTGCAGGACTTGCGGGACCTCAACGATCGCATCGCCGCCCAGTTGCTGGCATGCGAGGAAGGACAGACGGCACTGGCCGCCGCAGAAGCGGCTCACGCCCAGGCGGCTCCCGAGCGGGAGGAGTTTGGCCGCGCCGAGCAGGCCCAGGTGGCCCGCGCCGATCACGATGAACTTGCTCGCCTCACCCTGGAAGTGCAGCAGCAGGAGCAGCTCATTGGCCAGCTGGGCCCCGATCTCGAACAGGTCGAGCAGACCCAGCAGCAGGCCGCGCTGCGCGAGCAGCAACTGCTGGCCGACAAGATAGCCGCCGAGCGCGAATGGGGGGCGCTGCAACCCGAACTCAAGCGGGCGCAGGAGCTCGATACCCGCATCAGGGAGAAGAGCAGCCAGTTGCAGGAAGTTCAGCAGCAGGGGGCGCAGGCCCGCGCGCTGCAAGTCGCCCTGCAACAGGAGTGGCAACAGCAGGCGAGCCGGGTGCAGGCGCTCGAGGTGCGGCGTCAGCAATGGGCGCTCTGGCTCGAGGAGCGCAAGGCGCTGGCCCCCCTGGCACGCCAGTGGCAACCCCTGCTGGCAGCCATGCAGGATTGGGCCGAGGGGCGGGATCAGCTGCAACATCTGCTGCAAAGCCGTGAGCACAAGAGCCATGCCCTGCGGGATCTCAACAGCCGGCTGGAGCAGGGACAGCAGGAGCGGGACTACTGGCAGCAGGAGCGCGCCCGGCTGCAACAGCAGCACGACCAGTTGCAGGCGCAGGAGTGGGAAGGTCAGGTCGCCAAGGCGCAGGAACAGCGTCAGACCCAGACCGAGCAGCTGGCCCGGGTGCGCCAATTGCTGGAGCTGGCGGAGGCAGGCCGTAATCACAGTGAGCAACAGGAGCGCTTGTTGCAAGAGATGGCGCTGCTTGAGCAGCACCTCACCCGACTGGCCACCCAGCACGAGGAGCTGGTGCCTGCGCTGGAGCGACTCGGGCTTCAGCGTGACGAGGCGCGTCATGCGCTGGATCAGGCCCGTGCCGTCGCCAGCTTCGAGCAGTATCGTCACGTGCTCAGCGATGGTACGCCTTGCCCGCTGTGTGGCTCAGAGGAGCATCCCTATCGCCAGAGTCAGCCGCAGGTGGCCGGTATCCTGGCCCAGCTGGCCGAGCGTGCCCGCCAGCTGGAGCTGGAATGGGATCGACTCAATCATCAACATATTCAGGGAGAGAGCGAGCGCGTCGAGCTGACTCGTCAGCTGGTTGCCCGCCAGCAGCACCAACCCGAGCTGGAGGCGAGAGCCGAACAGCTGACCCAGCGCTGGTTGCAGTGGGGTGGTGAGACCTTGTTGGGCCACGGTCTGCCCTTGCGGCAAAGCCCCGCCGAGTGGGCGGATCTTCTGGCGCATCTCTTGGCACAGGGGGAGGCGCTGGAGCTGGGTCTGGTGGCCGGACAGCGACAGCTGCAACAGGCCCAGCAAGGCCAGCAGATGCTGATGGGACTGCGCAATCAGCTGACTCAGCTCACAACCCGTCATCAGCAGTTTGAGCAGCAGTGGCAGGAGGCCGAGCGGCAGAAGATAGAGTGGGAGGCCGAGCTCAAAGCGCTGGTCGAGCAGGAAGTCACACTGCGCCAGCGCCTGGTTCAGGGTGAAACCCGGCTCGATGAACAGATGGGGGCCGAACCCTGGCGTCAATGGCTCGGCAGCCGGCAGTGGCTCGAATGGCAGCAGACCTGCGAGGCCTATTTGCAGGGACAGCGCGAGTGGGAGCAGCTGGGCAGCGAACTTGCCAGCCTGACCCCGGCGCTCAGTGCGCAGGAGGCAAGGGTACAGAGCCAGAATGAACAGCTGCACAAGTTGGAGCGCGACTACAAGGAGGCCGAGCAACAGCGCCAGGGACTGCTGGCCAGCCGCGAGGCGTGTCTTGGGGGGCGTGCCATCGCCGAGGTCGAGGGCGAGTGGCAGCAGCGACTTTCACGGGGAGCCAATCAACTCGAAGAGGCGGTGGGCGCACTGCGGGCCGCAAGGGAGCGACAGACAGAGCTCAAGACACGGTTGACCCATCTTGAGCAGGACAAACAGGTGAGCAGTCGCCGCCGCCGCGAGGTACTGGGGCGCTGGGCTGCCCATGCCACCAGGCTCGGGATTGCCGAATATGATCTGCGCCGATTGCTGGCCATCCATCCGGAGGAGCTCAAGGCCCGCCGCACAGCCCTGCAGGGGCTGGATGATGCCCTGGCCGAGGCGCGTACCCGGCTGGCCGAACGCCAACGGGCGCTGGCGCTGGAGGAGGTGAAACGGGAGCGTTATCGCGAGCATCACGGCGAACTGACGGCACTCTCCACCGAGGCCCTTGCCGAGCGCCTTGGCGCTTGCGAGGCCCATTGCCGCGAACTGGAGGAGCAGCTGTTCCAGTGCAAGAGTACGCTGGCCCAGGCCGAGGCGGCTGCCCTCAAGGCAGGCTCCTTGCAAGAGGCGCTGAGTCGCCAGCAGGCAGTGACGGATCACTGGCAGCAGCTGTCCGAGCTTATCGGCTCTGCCAGCGGCGCCAAGCTGCGCACCTTCGCCCAGAGCCTCACCCTGGAGCGTCTGCTGCTGGAGGCCAATGCCCAGCTCGGCGAGTTGTCGCCGCGCTACCGGTTGGAGCGGGTACCCGGCACGGATCTGGCGCTGCAGGTGGTGGATCTGGACATGGGGGACGAGGTGCGCTCTGTGGACTCCCTCTCCGGCGGCGAGAGCTTCCTGGTATCGCTTGCGCTGGCACTGGCCCTCTCCAGTCTCTCGTCGCGCCAGACACAGGTCGAATCGCTGTTTATCGACGAGGGCTTCGGCACCCTGGATCCAGACAGCCTGGATCTGGCGCTATCCAGCCTTGACTCCCTGCAGGCAGCCGGTCGCCAGATAGGCGTCATCTCCCATGTGCAGACCCTTGTGGAGCGGATCGGTGTGCAAATTCGGGTCGAGGCCCTCGGCGGTGGTGAGAGTCGGGTGGTGTTGCCCTGAATCCTGATTTACTTCATTGAGGGTCGGCAGCCCCGCCAGATGGCGGGGCTTTTTTGTTTCAGAGTTTTCGCAATATGGTCGCTTGAGCTAGGTCTATACCCGCATATTGCGGGAAAGACATAACCAGGGGTCGTGACCCCGGTCTTGAATCCATGCACCCGCAAGAGGGAATGGTCAATGACGGTTGTACCTGAAAGGATCCTGCGTCGCATCGCGATGCGAAAACGAAGTGACGTACTTTATTTCATCTGGTTCTGCTGGGGCCTGGCGTTGCTGCTCTATGTGCTGGGATCTGCATATTACAAGTTACCCATAGTGCCGCTGTTAGTGATGGCGCTGATGTTGATGGTGGAGAAAGTCAGAATGTTTGGACGAAAGCGCAATGAGTCGGTGTCTGTGGTATCCGATGTGGCAATGACAGTGATTGCACAGGGAGCCAGATTCGCAGGTGAGCTGCAGGTAGAAGGTAATCTGGACGTACACGGACAATTCATAGGGACGCTGCTGGTTAGCGGGGGGACTGTTCGCGTCATGGAGGGTGGCAAGGTTGAGGGAGAGGTGACCGCTGCCCATGTCACCATCAATGGCACTTTGGAGGGCACCTGCACATCGACAGAGGTCGAGATCCTCGAAAATGGAAAGATGAAGGGAATTTTCAAAGGTGGCAGCCTCTCCATTCGAAAGGGAGGCCAGTTCATTGGGCAATCCCAATCTCAGGAAGAGAGCAAAGCTATCTCTGGTGAGAACAAGGGGAACGTGAAAAAGTTGCAACCTGAAAGCAAATCCAAGGCCATAAACGTACCAGAGGTGGTGGCAAAAGAGGTGTGAACAAAGGGGGCCAGCGTGCCCCCATTGTTTAGCTGCGGCGCTCGGGCAATATATTGGTCAAGGTGTTGTCCTTGAGCACATGATGGTGATAGATGGCTGCCGCCGTATGCAGGGCGATCAGGGCATAGCCTATGTTGGCCAGCGTTTCGTGCAGATCCTTGATCGTCCCCTTCAGGCTATCATCCGGTGCAAGCAGGGCAGGCAGCTCACATCCGAAGAAGGGGATGGGCTTGCCGCCTGCGCTGAGGAGCAACCAACCCAGCAGCGGAGCAAGGATGAGAAAGCCGTACAGTGCCAGATGGGCGAGGTGACCCAGTGTTCGCATCAGGGGTGACAGTGTGGGCACTATGCGGGGTGACGGGCAGCTAAAGCGCACCAGCAGCCGTACGACGACCAGTGCCAGGATCAGCAAGCCCACCATGAAGTGCCACTCCTTCATCAGGTCACGACCGGCCGAGCCCTTGGGAAAAATATCCCTGAACTCCATCAATGCGTAGACGGCCATCATCAATAGCAGGGTTAACCAGTGCAGCCCGATACTCAGGCTGCCATAACGCTGTTCGGTATTTTTCAACATGCTCGTGTCCTTCTCGGGGCGCTCATTGCATCACGTTTATCTCGTTGGGCGGGCTTGGGATGGCCGGACCTTGGTGTATCCCTTTCCATGTTACTAGGCTTGTCCGGGTAAATATTGATCCAAATAACCTTTTAACAATGAATGCTCATTTCTCTAGCTATCGTCTCACCTTTCATCACGGGGCTATGCTTTTTTGTAACGCAGCCATTGTGGTGGTGTCGAGAAGGGTGAACTCATGAAAAATCTTGGTTTTGGGGCTGTACTCCTGTTCATGCTGGGGACCACGCTGTTGGGTATGACAGGGGGCGGCAATACGCGTCTTGCTGCGGCAGAGCCTGAGCACACTGCCCGCTTCTCGGCATATCTTGGCCTGTTGCCGGGTCTTATTGATTCCAATGGGACCGGTCCTTTCGTCGATCTGGTCAAGGCTATCGCCGATCTGGATGACGGGGTCGAGGTGAGTGTGGAGGTATATCCCATGCCCCGGGCGACCCGCAGCGTGGTGGTGGGGGAAGCGGACTTCAATCTGCCTGCACTGCGTAACCCCTATATTGATGAATCCATGCTCCCCTATCGCTTCAGTTCTGTGACTTTTGGCAAGGTAACTCATGTGCTCTACAGCAGCAGTGCTACGCCCGTTACACCCGCTATGGTGCTCGGTTATGAGTACACCAAGCGCGATCTGCTCATCGAGGGGGTGAGCGACTTCTGGCCCTTCTCGGTCAAGCGTTCCCTCTCAATCGAGCAGTCCCTTGGCAAACTGAGCAGGGGCCGTATCGACGCCTTTCTCTGGGCGCAGGAGGAGGCCGATTTTGCATTGAGGAAGATGGGGCTGACCAATATCCACCGCGTCTATTTCGGCGAGTTCGACGATGTGTTTATTATCCCGAAAGGAGAGAAGGGGGATGCGGTGGACCGTTTCCTGACACAGTCCATCGGCAAGCTCAAGACCTCCGGTCAGCTGGACAAGATCTACTCTGCCATCCACGGCCCCTATCAGGAGTGGCAACCGGGAGAGAACACTGCGACTAAGGTGGTCCGAGAGGCTCAATAAGCCGATTTACCCAGCCTGCGGACTCACTTACTGTTGAGCGAAATATTGGTAAGGGAAATACCTTGAACATATCCGAGTCAGCGATATTGAGCGAACTGCAGCAGATCCTGTTTCGATCCTTTGATGTGATCCCGATACCGATCCTCATTTCAGAGGCGGTCTGTGGTGATACTCTTGGCACAATACCAACAACCCTGTCGAACATTCCCATCAGGCACCATAGATTCGTGAATCAGGCCTTCTCGGCGCAGCTGGGTTACACCCTGGCCGATTTGCCGGATATGACAGCCTGGTTCGCGACTGTCTATCACGATGAGCAGACCAGAACTCAAGCCATCCAGGACTGGAATCAGGTTGTCATGACCAGTCTGGCCAACGGCTCTGCCGTGGCGGAGATGTCTACCCGGATCTACTGCAAGAATGGCCAGCGCCGCTGGTTTACCATCACAGCCCAATTGACGGCCGATGCCATGCCAGGCTGGCACATAGTGACGTTTCGCGACATTCACGATCTGCACTGCATGATAGAGGAGGTCAGTCGCCTCTCCTGTACCGACCCACTGACAGAACTCAGCAACCGGCGTGGAGCCGAGCAGCAGCTGCAGGCGCACTGGCTGCAGGGGCGACCTTTGTCAGTGGTTCTGTGCGATGTTGATCACTTCAAGCAGGTCAACGATCGATATGGTCATCCCGCCGGGGACGCGGCCTTGTGTGGGGTTGCCCGCATCATGGAGGAGCAGTTGCAGGGAAAGGAGTGTCTGGCGCGCTGGGGAGGGGAGGAGTTCCTGCTGATCCTGCCGGGAGCGGATGCCTCCCGGGCGGTCTCCCTGGCCGAGCAACTGCGACAGCTGTTGTCTGCCAGTCAGATAAATTGGCACCATCACCATTTTTCACTGACGATGAGTTTTGGCTGTGCCACGCTGACGACGGGACAAAGCCTCGACAACCTGTTGCTGGTGGCGGATAGGGCGCTGTATCAGGCGAAGGCGCAGGGGCGAAACCGGGTGTTGTTTGGTAAGGAGTAATCGGTATTCACTGCCATTTTTTCATAAAAAAACCGAAGCACATGGCTTCGGTTTTTCGTTGCAGCGACTGGCTTGAGCCAGCCGTGCATTATTTTTTGATGCGGATCACCGGGGTCTCGCCCACAGTCACGGCACCTGTCATCTTGATCAGTTCTTTGATCTCATCCATGTTGGAGATGACAACCGGCGTCAGGGTAGACTTGGCTTTCGCTTCCAGAATGGCCAGATCGAACTCGATGATGGTGTCGCCGCGCTTGACCTTTTGACCTTCCTGAGCGATGCGGGTGAAGCCTTCGCCTTTCAGTTCAACGGTATCGATACCGAAGTGAACGAACAGCTCGATACCAGAGTCGGATTCCAGCGAGAACGCGTGGTTGGTCTCGAAGATCTTGCCGATGGTACCATCGCACGGTGCAACCATCTTGTTGCCAGCCGGCTTGATGGCGATACCGTCGCCGACGATCTTCTCGGCGAAGACAACGTCAGGCACATCTTCGATCGGTACGATTTCACCTGACAGCGGGGCAAAAATTTCGATGCCACCTGTATCAGAGCTATCGTCGGAAACCAGTTTCTTCAGTTTATCAAACAGACCCATAGTAAAAGCTCCTAGAGATGATTGTCGCTGTTTGCAGCCGATCTTAGCAGACTGCCTTCTGCTTAATAAAGTTATCTACACAGGCTTCGATTTCGGCGGCGGTTGCATAGCTCAGAGCCTGGTCAGCCATTGCCTTCACATCTTCGAAGTTGGTGTTGCGGATAAGCTTCTTGATACGCGGTACAGAGATGGAGCTCATGGAGAACTCATCCAGACCCATACCCAGCAGCAGCAGTGTGGCGCGTTCGTCACCAGCCAGCTCACCACACATACCGGTCCACTTGCCATTGTCATGGGAAGCGTCGATAACCATCTTGATCAGCGTCAGGACGGAGGGTGACAGCGGGTTGTACATGGCGGAGATCATCTCGTTACCACGGTCGACTGCCAGGGTGTACTGGGTCAGGTCGTTGGTACCGATACTGAAGAAATCCACTTCTTTAGCCAGATGATGAGCCATCACGGCCGCAGCCGGAGTCTCGATCATGATACCCACTTCGATGGATTCATCAAAGGCTTTGCCTTCGGTGCGTAGTTCGGCTTTCAGCTTCTCTACGGTGGCCTTGAGGCTGCGGAACTCTTCGACGGAGATGATCATCGGGAACATGATGCGCAGTTTGCCGAAGGCAGACGCACGCAGTATTGCCCGCAGCTGGGCGTGCATGATGTCTTCGCGATCGAAGAAAATACGCACGGCACGCCAGCCCAAGAAGGGGTTCATCTCTTTCGGGAAATTCATGTACGGCAGTTCTTTGTCGCCGCCGATGTCCATGGTACGGACAATGATCGGCTGATCCGGCATGGCCTCTGCCACTTCTTTGTAGGCCTTGAACTGCTCGTCTTCGGTCGGCAGCGCATCGCGATCCATGAACAGGAACTCGGTACGGTACAGACCCACGCCTTCGGCGCCATTGCGGATGGCACCTTCGGTATCCTTGACGGTACCTATGTTGGCGCAGACTTCGACCTGGTGACCATCCAGGGTGATGGCAGGCAGGTCTTTCAGCTTGGCCAGCTCATCTTTTTCAGCCTGGAACTGGGCCTGGAATTGCTTGGCTTCGTTCAGCTGCTCAGCGGTCGGGTTGATGATGATCTGGTTGTTGATCGCATCCAGTATCAGCATCTCGCCATTGTTGACGCGCTCTGTGATGTCGTTGGTGCCCACTATGGCCGGCAGCTCAAGGGAGCGCGCCATGATGGAGGTGTGAGAGGTACGGCCACCGATATCGGTAACGAAACCCAACACATATTTCAGGTTGATCTGGGCAGTTTCGGACGGAGTCAGGTCTTTGGCGACCAGGATGACCTCTTCGTCTATGGTGCTCAGATTGACAACGGCGATGCCCAGCACGTTCTTCACCAGACGGGTTCCGATGTCACGGAAGTCGGTGGCGCGCTCGCGCAGGTAGGGATCGTCCAGATCGGCCATCATCTTGGCGTATTGCTCGATGACCTCGTAGACGGCCTTATCAGCGGTGGCCTTGTTGTCTTTGATGAAGGATCTGATATCCCCTTCCAGCTCCTCATCTTCGAGCAGCATGATGTGGCCTTCGAAGATGGCCTCTTTTTCCTCACCGAAGGTGCGACCAGCCATGGCTTTGATGGCTTCCAGCTGTGCAGCTGACTTGGTGCGGGCTTCGAGGAAGCGGTTGATCTCGGCGTCAATCTGGTCAGCAGAAATCTTGCCCTGATTGATAACGATTTCATCTTCTTTAAGAAGAAGCGCCTTACCGAATGCGATACCGGGGGACGCAAGAATGCCAGATATCATAATCCTTCCTATTAAAACGACTGTGGGGGAGGAATAAAGCTGGATTACTCCAGCTCGTCCATCAGGGCAACCAGCTTCTCAACGGCTTTCTGAGCGTCCGGGCCGTCGGCCTGGATGGTCACGTTGGTGCCTTTGGTCAGGCCCAGGGTCTGTAGCTTGAACAGGCTCTTGGCGCTGGCGGATTTGCCACCGGAGACCACAGTGATCTCGCTTTGGAATTCTTTGGCTTCTTTCACGAACTGAGCTGCCGGACGGGTGTGCAGGCCGTTTTCAGCAGTGATAACAACAGACTTCTCGTACATGGTTTCACCCCATATTATTGATATTTTTTGGAGAGATGGATGCTTTTGACGCTTCCTTGTCTCACCGTGTCAGTATGGATATGTTGTAAAGTAACGAAATCAGACCTGCAATGGTTTAATCCAGGTCAATTTTCTGTGCAGTATTCGGTGTTTGCCGCTACTCTTTTCCGTTATCGCGCTACAAGCCGCAGAAATACTGGCTTGAAATTATTTTATAACGAAAAATAACACTTTGTTACTTTGTGATACCTAGTCGGCAAACACCTCGTGACGCCGCACAGGATATGAAATTTATCACAGGATGTCTGCTTTTTTTGTCACTCGTTTGTTTGTTATTTTACCCCAAAAAATAAGGGGCCGAGTGGCGCTGCCAAGTGCTCAGTCTAGCTCATAAAGAAACGGCGCTCCTGGGAGCGCCGTTGTTTTGAAATTATCCGATCACTTACTGTTGCAACTCCTGCTCGCTAAACACGCCGGCAAACAGCGCGCTGGAGAGATAACGCTCGGCGGCGCTCGGCAGTATGACGACGATTGTCTTGTCGGCAAATTCCGGCAGCTCTGCCAGACGTGCGGCGGCCACGACGGCGGCCCCGGAGCTGATACCGGCCAGAATGCCTTCCTCTTCCATCAGACGGCGCGCCATCTCGATGGCATCATCGCTGCTCACCTGTTCGACGCGGTCCAGCAGGGTCAGGTCCAGGTTACCCGGGATGAAGCCGGCACCAATGCCCTGGATCTTGTGGGGACCCGGTTTGATTTCGAGACCGGCCAGACGCTGGCTGATCACCGGTGATTCGCTTGGCTCGACGGCCACCGATATCACGGCCTTGCCTTTGGTCTGCTTCAGGTAGCGGGAGACGCCGGTAATGGTGCCGCCTGTACCTACACCTGCCACGAATACATCCACCTGACCGTCGGTGGCATCCCAGATCTCGGGGCCAGTGGTCTTCTCGTGAATTTCCGGGTTGGCCGGGTTTTCAAACTGTTGCAGCAAAACGTATCTGCCCGGCTCGGATTCGAGGATCTCGTTGGCCTTGGCGATAGCGCCTTTCATGCCAAGAGGGCCTTCGGTCAGCACCAGATTGGCACCGAGCGCCTTGAGCAGCTTGCGGCGCTCCAGGCTCATGGTGGCTGGCATGGTCAGGGTGATGGGATAGCCACGGGCGGCGGCCACAAATGCCAGAGCAATACCTGTGTTACCACTGGTGGGCTCGATGATCTCCTTGCCCTGGGTCAGTACGCCGCGCTTCTCGGCATCCCAGATCAGGTTGGCACCGATGCGGCACTTGACGCTGAAGCTCGGGTTGCGGCTTTCAATCTTGGCCAGTACGCGGCCCTTGGTAACACGGTTGAGTCGAACCAGCGGGGTGTGACCTATGGTCTGGCTGTTGTCCTCAAAAATTTTGCTCATGGTGCTATCCCTGTTTGTTACGGCGATGAAACAAGATTACCCTGTGGTTTCTGAATGAGAAGTGACGATTTGTTATAACAATATGTTATTACAAGATATAGAGCTTATTCTTTCTTACTGAGGCCTCGATCTCAAAAAGGTCTCTTATCGTCAAAGGAATGGACGTTATGGGATTTGCAGGAAGCGATCGCTATCTCGCCTCAGAGGCGCTGAAGATGGCGGTCAATGCGGCTATAGTGCTGGAAAAACCTTTACTTATCAAAGGTGAACCTGGCACTGGCAAGACGGAGCTGGCCGAGGCCGTGGCCAGTTCGCTCGGCACTCACCTCATTGCCTGGCACATTAAATCCACCACCAAAGCCCAGCAGGGGCTCTACGAATATGATGCAGTGGCCCGGCTGCGGGATTCCCAGCTAGGGGATCCGCGAGTGGGGGATATCAGTCATTACATTCGCCAGGGCAAGCTGTGGCAGGCGTTTACCGCTGATGAGCGGCCCGTGCTGCTTATCGACGAGATAGACAAGGCGGACATCGAATTCCCCAACGACCTGTTGCTGGAGCTGGATCGGATGGAGTTTGACGTCTACGAGACCGGCGAGCGAGTCAAGGCCCGCCGGCGCCCCGTTGTCATCATCACCTCCAACAACGAGAAAGAGCTGCCGGATGCCTTCTTGCGTCGCTGCTTTTTTCACTACATTCGCTTTCCCGACAAGGCCGAGATGCAGGCCATCGTCAACCTGCACTATCCGAACCTGAAAGCGGCGTTGCTGGATGAGGCCATGACGCTTTTCTTCGAACTGCGGGAAGTGGAAGGGCTGCGCAAGAAACCCTCTACCTCCGAGCTGCTGGACTGGATCCGGCTGCTGCTGGCCGATGATATCTCTCCCGAGGCGATGCGCACCCGCGAACCGGGCAAGCTGGTCCCGGCGCTATATGGCGCCCTGCTGAAGACGGAACAGGACTTGCACCTGTTCGAGAAGCTGGCCTTCCTGGCCCGTCGCGGCAACTGACACCATGCTGATCGACTTTTTCAGCCAGCTGCGTCGCCACAAGATCCCCTGCAGTTTGCGCGAATTGCTGGACTTGCACGCCGCGCTGGCAGCCCGGCTGGTCAGTGTCGACATGGACGACTTCTATCAGCTCTCCCGCTGCCTGCTGGTCAAGGACGAGGCTCATTTTGATCGCTTCGATCGCGCCTTTGCCGAGTATTACGACGGTCTGCAGGCCAGCCACTTGCTGCCCGACGCCTTACCTGATGAGTGGCTACGCAAGGAGTTCGAACGCTTGTTAAGTGCCGAAGAAAAAGCGCTGCTGCACTCTCTGGGTGGGCTCGACAAGCTGCTTGAAACCCTCAACCAGCGATTGGCGGAACAAAAAGAACGCCATGCCGGCGGCAACAAGTGGGTGGGGACCGGCGGCAGCAGTCCGTTCGGTCACGGCGGATTTCATCCGGAAGGGATCCGCATGGGGGGAGAGGGCCAGCATGGCAAGGCGGTCAAGGTGTGGGAAGCCCGCCACTATCGCAACTTCAGCGACGACTCACCCCTGGGCCAGCGTGCCATCCAGCTGGCCTTGCGCAAGCTCAGACGCTGGGTGCGCAAGGGTAATCCTGACGAGCTGGATCTCGACGACACCATCAAGAGCACAGCTCGTCAGGGCTGGCTGGATGTGAAGCTGAGGCCCGAGCGCCACAACGGTGTCAAACTGCTGGTCTTCTTCGATGTGGGTGGCTCCATGGATGCCCACGTGGCCGAGGTGCAGCGGCTCTTCTCGGCGTTACGCCACGAGTTCAAGCATCTGGAGTATTTCTACTTTCACAACTGTCTCTACGACTTCGTCTGGCAAGACAACGCCCGTCGCTTCGAGGAGCGGTTCGACACCCTGAGATTGTTGCGCACCTACGGCAGCGACTACAGGGTGATTTTTGTGGGGGACGCCAAGATGGGCCCCTACGAGATCAGCTGGCCCGGCGGTGCCGTTGAGTACTGGAACGAGGAGGCGGGTCAGGTATGGCTCGCTCGCCTGCAGCAACACTTTCCCTGGCTGGTGTGGATCAATCCCATCCCCAGGCGCGAGTGGCTCTGGCATCCCTCCATCAAGTTGATGAATGACGTGGTTGGCGGGCGTATGCATCCGCTGACGCTGGCTGGTCTCGCCGCGGCGATCGATCAGTTGTAATGACCTCTCTACCCAAATAAACCAACAAGCCGGGATTGCACCCGGCCAGGAGCAAAGATGACTTCTATCGTGATCAGTGGATCAGGCCTCTATACCCCGCCTTTTGCCGTCAGCAATGAAGCGTTGGTGACCGCCTTCAACCAGTATGTGGACCTCTACAACGAGGAAAATGCCTCCGCCATCGATGCGGGTCAGCTGTCCGCCAAGCAGCACTCGAGCTGCGAATTCATCGAGAAGGCGTCCGGCATCAAGAGTCGCTATCTGGTGAGCAAGGAGGGGGTGCTGGACCCTGACATCATGCAGCCCTTGCTTCCCGAGCGGGCCGACGATCAGCCCTCCATCATGGTGGAGATGGCGGTCGCTGCCGCCGAGCAGGCGCTGATCGCCGCCGGCCGGGAGCCGGGGGAGATTGATCTGGTGATAGTGGCGGCTTCCAACATGCCAAGGCCCTATCCGGCGCTCTCCATCGAGTTGCAACACTATCTGGGGGCGAGCGGCATGGCCTTTGACATGAACGTGGCCTGCTCATCCGCTACCTTTGGCATCAAGACGGCGGCGGACATGCTGGCGGCAGGCACCGCCAAACTGGCACTGGTAGTGAACCCGGAGATCTGCTCCGGGCACCTCAACTTTCGTGACAGGGACAGCCACTTCATCTTCGGCGATGCCTGTACCGCCGTGCTGCTGGAGCGGGAGGCCGATTGCAAGGTGGCCAACCCCTGGCAACTGTTGGCCAGCAAGCTGGTGACCCAGTACTCCAACAATATCCGCAACAACTTCGGCTTTTTGAACCGGCTCAGTCCGCGTACCCGTCATGGGGATGACAAACTGTTTCGCCAGCAGGGGCGCAAGGTGTTCAAGGAGGTGCTGCCGCTGGTGTGCGATCAGATTGCCAGCCAGTTGGATGAGCAGGGCTGGACGGCGGACTCCTTGAGCCGACTCTGGCTGCATCAGGCCAACCTCACCATGAACCAGTTTATCGGCCGCAAGCTGTTGGGCCACGATGCCAGCCAGCAGGAGGCGCCGGTCATTCTTGATAGCTATGGTAATACCAGCTCGGCGGGTTCCATCATCGCGTTTCATCTGTACAATCGCGACCTTCCTGCGGGGGCCCGTGGTGTACTCTGCTCGTTTGGCGCTGGCTATTCGATAGGGAGTCTGCTGCTGCGGCGCCGGTGAGGGGCGGGGGCATATCCCCTCCGTCATAACAATAAACAGCGGTCAGGGTGAAATCATGCAGAAAATCACGGGGCGCTGCGCCCTGCATTACGGGGTGACACTGTCACTCTTTTGCCTCTATGGGTGGCAGGTCTGTCCGTTTCTGGAAAGCCTGACCCTGCCTCAGCTGCTGGGGCCTGCCTTGCTGGTCTTCGCCATCATGTTCGCCGTGCGCGATCGGGTGTTGCACCGGCTGGCCCTGCCTGGCAGCGGGCTTGGCAGCTTCGGGCTGGAAGTGGGCTTCTACCTGCTTGGGGCGTTGCTGCTCTCGGGCTACAACGGCTTCATGCATGACTTCCCGCTGGAGAGTCACCTCAAGATCCTGTTGGGGATGGCCACCCTGGGCTTTCTGGTGGCGGCGGACTTGTCGCTGGTGCGGGACTGGAACCTGGCCAAACTGCGGGAGTATCAGGGCTCGCTGGTGCTGACCCGGCCGCTGGCCATGCCGGTTTCCCGCAAGTTCACTCTGTTTACTTTCACCACGCTCGCACTGTTGGGGGGTGTCTTTTTCCTACTGTTCAACAAGGACCTGGAGTGGTTGGCGACGGTGGACAGAGGCATGTCGCGGCTCGATGCCCAACACTACATATTGCTGGAAATCGCCTTCGTGATGGCGGTGACCTTCGGTTACCTCTGGCTGATTATTCGTGGCTATGGCCGTAATCTGACCCTCTCCCTGATGCACCAGACGCGCGCCATGGCGCAGGTGCAGTGCGGCGATCTGGATGCGCGGGTGCCGGTGACCCGGGATGATGAATTCGGCCTGATTGCCGCCAGCACCAACCAGATGATCGGCGAGCTGAAAGCACGTAGCGATGAGCTCAACCTGACCCGGGACGTGGCTATCCTCGGCCTTGCCTCGCTGGCAGAGACCCGTGACAACGAGACGGGTGCCCACATCATCCGTACCCAGCACTACGTCAAGGTGCTGGCCGAGTACCTGAGTCGCCACGACGGAGAGCGTTATCCACTGGATGACACCACCATAGACCTGCTATTCAAGTCGGCGCCGTTGCACGATGTGGGCAAGGTGGGCATTCCAGATGCCATCCTGCTCAAGCCGGGCAAGCTGACCGATGAAGAGTTTGCCATCATGAAGCGCCATCCCCAGATAGGGGCGGATGCGCTGGCCAGCGCCGAGGCTCAGCTCGGTTCTAACTCCTTTCTGCGGCTGGCGCGCGAAATTTCCCTCACCCACCACGAGAAGTGGGATGGCAGCGGTTACCCGGCCGGCCTGGCCGGAGAGCTTATCCCGCTATCTGGCCGCTTGATGGCGGTGGCGGATGTCTACGATGCCCTCATCTCGAAACGGGTCTACAAGCCCGCCTTCACCCATGAAGAGGCGAAATCCATCATAGTGCAAGGGCGCGACAGCCATTTTGATCCTGGTATGGTCGATGCCTTCCTTGCCTGCGAGGGAGCCTTCAGGCAGATCGCCGCCGAACACAGGGATCAAGAGTGACAAAAAACACATCAGGGTGTTTTTTACTCAAATAGCGCCGAGATCAAGCAAATTCTATGGCGAGCACCTGGCAGCCGGGCTCTGTGATGCGAAAGCGTACGTTGAGATCAAACAGCCTGACGCCGTACTCCTTTTCGTCCGGCTTGCCTTTCTTGTAGGCGGGGCGAGGGTCCTGGGCCAGCACTTCGCTCACCAGCAGACGAAGCTCGGGGTGAGCCTTGAGCCAGGGCAGCAGCTGCAGCTCCGCTTCGGGGGTGAAGTTGACCACGAGAGGCGGGGTGGGGGCCTCGGGGGCAAAGCCGCCACGGGCGTCCGGCAGACTGTCGGCATAGGGAATATAGGGCTTGATATCGACGACAGGAGTGCCATCCAGCAGATCCACGGCGCCGAGTTCCAGCCACAGTTTGCCACGCTCGCGACCAACGCCGTGCAGCTCGACTACTGAGAGACCCAGCGGGTTGGGGCGGAAGGTGGAGCGGGTGGCAAAGACTCCGACCCGTTCGTTGCCGCCCAGGCGCGGCGGACGTACCGTCGGGTGCCAGCCCTGATCCATGGTCTGGTGAAACACAAAGCTGAGCCACAGATGGGAGAACTGCTCTATGCCGCGCAGTACGTCCGGCTGATCGTAAGGGGGCAGCAGCTCGAGGCGAGCACGGGCCGATTTGACCAGACCGGGCTGGCGGGGGATGGCGAACTTCTCCTTGTAGGGAGAGCGGATGATCCCGAGGGTGTCGATTTCGAACTTCATGGCGGATCCTGACTGAAAACCCCGGCAATTTAGCACAGGCAGCCTCAAAACGCAGGCTCTGCCTCGCTACGCTCATTTCCCGCGTCCTGTCGTGATCCCCGTCCCATACCGGCACTCGGGGAGCTGTACCCCGGCACCAACTTGCGTAGGGTGAGGGCAGATGGAGCAGGGGATGGCATTCGCGCTCTGCTCTGTGGCGAAGGCGTTCAGATGGCGCCGGATTGGAGATACATGGATGAAATTGCTGATTATCGGTGGCACCGGCTTTCTGGGCCGCCACCTCACCACGCTGGCGTTGGACTGGGGGCACGAGGTGACGCTATTCAACCGGGGCCGGCATCAGCACCCGGACTGGCGTGACCTGATTCAGCTCAACGGTGACAGGGACAAAGATCTGAGTCCCCTGCAAAGCCAAGGGTTGCGCTGGGATCTGGTCATAGACACCTGCTGCTACCGTCCCGAGCAGGCGGTGAGCCTCTCGGCAGCCCTGCTCGGGCGCTGCGAGCGGCTGATCTTTATCTCCACCATCAGCGTCTATCGCGACTTCGCACAGCGGGGCATGGATGAATCGGCGCCGTTGCACGAGATTGCCGAGGGGGAATTGCCCACCGATTACGGTCCGTTGAAGGTGTTGTGCGAAGCTGCGTATCGGGATCATTGGGGCGAGCGGCTCTGCATCCTGCGTCCCGGAGTCCTGTGCGGTCCCCATGATCACACGGGTCGTTTGGCCTGGTGGGTGAAACGGGTGCAGCAAGGGGGGCCCTGGTTGCTGCCGGGGGACGGGCAGGATCGACTGCAATACCTGGATGTGCGCGACTGCGCCGAATTTGTGCTGCGCGCTGCCGAGCAGCAGCTGGGTGGCTGTTTCAATCTGCTCAAACCAGGTATTGCGCTGGTGGACTGGCTGGATCGCATCACCGCCAGGCTGGCTCCCGCCACACAATGGCAAGCACAGTGGCGCCCCTGGCCCGAGTTGCTGGCAGCCGGCGTCGAGCCCTGGCAGAGCTATCCCACGCTATTGCCAAACGAGCTGGCTGAGTATGCCGGCTATGGCCGCATCAGTGCCGAGGCAGCCATAGTGCAGGGGCTCAACTTTCGACCGCTGGAGGAGACGGTCGCCGATCTGATGCAATGGTTGATGGACAACGAGGGAGCCGTGGTGGCTGGTATGACTGCGGAGCAGGAGGCTGCGCTGCGTCGGCGCCTGCTGGTTGGCAGCCTGCAGTAGGGCTTATCCTGTCTGAATGGTGATTGAAGTGAAAGAGGGCGTCCGTCGGGACGCCCTCTTTCACTATCCAGCGGTGCCCTCTAGCGTAACTTGGCGCCGCAATTGACCAGCAGCTCTTGCAATATGCTGCGATGACAGCGAGACGCCTGCTCGCAGTAACAGCCCACCGACAGATTGGTGGTATGGGAGAGGGCAGCCAGCAGCGCCAGATCGTGGCGGGCACAGGGGGTGGCCATCTCGGCCTTGTACTGCTTGCAGAAAACGGCCCAGAGGGCAGGCGTATCGGCGGCCTGGCCCAGCTTCATGGTGTCGCTGCTGGGCGCCAGATTGGGAAACCAGACGTCATACCAATCCTGACTGGCAAATGCGTGCTTGGGCACACCACGGGGCGGGCGCCGCACTGTGCCGATGCGCAACCCTTCACCTTCAAGACGAGGACTGCCGAGCCGGACTATGGCCAGGGCCATGGGGTGTCCTTACTTCTCTTGCGCCACTTTGAGCGCCTGCCCGTAGCAGATCACCTGTTTCAGGCAGCCCGGGGTGTCACTGAACTCGGCGCATTTGTCGAAGGTGACGCCATTGCCACCCATGTCGGCCACGCGGCGACGCGCCAGGGTACGAGCCTCACCTGCGTTGGGTACCGGCTGCTTGGCATCGCTCTGGCAAGATTCCCCCTCGACGGTGCCGAGGTAGAGGTAGTTGAGGTCAGCCAGCTGGTTCTGTTCATAGATCTGAACGCCGCCCGGCTTGAAGTACTCGTCGAAGTTTTCCTTGTCCAGATTGCTGTTGAAGGAGAAGTCGGCGCAACCGGAGGCAATCAGGGGCATCATCAGGATCAGGCGTTTCATATCAGCATCTTTTTGAACTGTGAGGGCGGACATTATAGGGGCCAGTCGCTGCCTGCGACCAGCCCCAATTTTAGCTGTGAAGACGAGGTGTGACGGGGAGCAGACAGGCTTCGCCGGCCTGTCTTAAAGGAGGGAGGTGTCCGCAGGCGTATCCTCCCTCTTTCATTCTCAAGCCGGTGTCAGCCGCTCATAGAGGCTGCGATAGTAGTCGTCAGCCAGCAGATCATGATGAGGCGCACACAGCCGGATCTGCCCCTCTTCCATCAGGGCAATACGGTCCATCTGCTCCAGCCCCAGCAAGCGGTGGGAGATGAGCAGCAGGGTGCGATCCGCCCCCAGCTTGAACAGCAGATCCATGATCTCCCGCTCGGTCTGGCTGTCGAGGCCCTCGGTCGGTTCATCCAGCAGCCAGAGCGGTGCATCGTGCAACAGGGCGCGGGCGATACCGATACGGCGTCGTTCGCCACCCGAGAGGGGGCGACCGCCATCTCCGAGCCAGGCATTCAACCCGGTATCACTGTGGCCCGCCTCATCCTCCAGCAGATGTGCCAGACCGACCTGACTCAGCACCTCGGTCAGCTGCTCATCGCCGGCCCCGGGGGCGGCCAGTTTCAGGTTGTCGCGCAAGGTGGCGGCAAACAGATGAACCCGCTGGCTCACCACAGAGAGAGACGCGCGCAGCGCCCCTTCGCTGTAGTCCGTCCACGGCTTGCCATCGAGCAGTATCTTGCCCGCCTGCGGGCTCCATTCACGGGTCAGCAATCCCATCAGGGTGGACTTGCCGCAGCCGGTCTGGCCCAGCAGAGTCAGTTTTTCACCCGCCTGCAGTTGCAGGGTACAGCCACGCAGCACGGGATGCGGGTTGCCGGGATAGCCGAAATAGAGATCGCTTATCTGCAAGACGCCCTCTTTGGCATGCTGCTGTTCGTTCCCCCACTCGGGGGCCTTGGCCTCCTGCAGGATCTCGTTGAGGCGGCGAGCCGAAGTGAGGCTGGTGGAGAGGTGCTGGAAAGCCCCCGCCAGCGGCAGCAGGGCCTCGAAACTCGCCAGGGTGGCGAACACCATCAGCGCGGTAATGGGGTCAGGCGCCGCACCCGCCACGCCGTGACCGGCCAGCCAGAGCATCAGGGTGAGTGTCCAGCCGCTCAAGAGCTGCACGCTGGCATTGGCCAGTCCGCTCACCCTGGCCATACGGGCCTGGGCCGTCAGCAGGGCCTGTTCCGCCTGTTGCAGCTCGCTGAGCGCCTTGGGGGCTGCGGCAAACATCTGCAGTTCGGCCTGACCGTCCAGATAGTCCACCATGCGGGTGCGCATGGACGATTTCTCGGCGATAAGCCGATGACCGGGCTGGCGACCGAGGTAGTAGAAGACCAGCGGCAGGGCAATCATGCCAAACAGCAGTATGGCGCCCAGCGTCAGGGCGAGGCCGCCATCGAAGAAGGAGAGGAATATGACCAGTCCGGTGCAGCTGAGCAGGGCTGCGCCTATGGGAGTGACCAGCCGCAGATAGACGTGATCCATCGCATCGATGTCGGCCACCAGCCGGTTGAGCAGATCCGCCTGACGAAAACCGGCCAGGGTGCCGGTGGAGAGTGGCGAGAGCTTTTGCCAGAACCAGACTCGCAGCCGGGTCAGTACCCGGAAGGTAGCGTCATGGCTCACCACCCGCTCACCCCAACGACCTGCGGTGCGGATGATAGAGAAGAAACGCACCCCGCCAGCCGGTGTCATGTAGTTGAAGGTATCGCGGCTGGCGACCGCCATTCCCGCCACTGCCGCGGCGGAAAGGAACCAGCCGGAGAGGGACAAGAGCCCCATCCCCGCCACCAGAGTGACCAGTGCCAGCAGCAGGCCCAGCGAGAGACTCAGCCAGTGCTGACGATAGAGGCGCAGAAACGGCAATAGATCAGTCATCGAGAGAACTCCCGGAACGATGGGACAACAGATGGGCGAAAGCCCCCCGGGCCTGGCTCAGTTGCTGGAAGCTGCCTTGCTCCACCAGTTGGCCACGGGCCAGCACCAAGATGTTATCCATCTTGGTGAGTTCATCCAGGCGGTGAGTGATCATCAGCAGGGTTTGACCTGCCGTCGCCTGTTCCAGCGTGGTCATGATGGCGCGCTCCGAGTGGCGATCCAGGCTGGCGGTGGGTTCATCCAGTACCATCAGCTGGGTCGATTTGAGCAGGGTGCGAGCCAGGGCGAGACGCTGTGCCTGACCGACCGAGAGACCGCCGGCCTGATCACCGACCGGATAGTCGAGTCCCTTCTCCATGGCAAACTCCCAGGCCTGAGCCCGCTTGAGGGCATCTTCCAGCTCGGCGTCGCTGGCAGATGGCTTGGCCAGCAGCAGGTTGTCGCGCAAGGAGGCGTGAAACAGCTGGGGATTCTGGGAGAGCCAGCCCAGTTGCAGTCGCCACTGACTCATGTCGAGACTGGCAAGCTCCTGCCCGTTGACCTTGAGCTCACCACGATAGGGAGCAAAGCCGAGCAGGGCATTGACCAGCGAGCTCTTGCCCGCGCCGCTGATCCCGATCAGTGCCGTGCGTGAACCGGCTGCCAGCGTGAAGTCGATGGGGCCGACCAGCACCTTACCTTCGGCGCTCAGCACCTCCAGGGCACGGGCTTCTACCTTGACGGGGCTGTCGGCATGAAAGGAGGCATTGCCGGAGGCGGGCTCGCTGACCTCGGCTTCGAGGAACTCCAGCAACTGTTCGGCCGCACCTATGGCTTGCGCCTTGGCATGGTAGTGAGCGCCCAGCTCGCGCAGCGGAGCATAGAACTCGGGGGCGAGGAACAGCACGAACAGGCCGGTAAACAGGGTGACCTTGGTGCCATAGTGGCCAAAATTCAGATGATCTATGTAGGAAAAGCCAAAATAGACCGCGACCAGCGCCACCGAGAGGGCGGCGAAGAACTCCAGTACGGCGGTACTCAGAAACGCCAGACGGAGCACCTCCATGGTTCGCTCGCGAAAATCTTCCGACGCGTCGCGAATGGCGTCACCCTCAGCTCGGGTGCGCATGAAAAGTTGCAGGGTACGCAAGCCCTTGAGGCGATCGAGAAAGTGGCCGGAGAGGCGAGCCAGTGCCTGGAAGTTGCGGCGGTTGGCATCGGCGGCGCCCACACCCACCAGGATCATGAAGAAGGGAATGAGGGGGGCTGTGCCCAGCAGGATCAGGCCAGCCGCCCAGTTGACCGGGAACACGGCCACCAGGATCACCAGCGGAATAAAGACGGCAATGGCCATCTGCGGCAGATAGCGGGAGAAGAAATCCTGCATATTTTCAATCTGTTCCAGCAAGAGGCTGGCCCAGCTACCGGCAGGGCGGCGCTGTATATAGGCAGGACCGAGACGGCTGAGGCGAGTGAGCACCAGCTCGCGAATGGCCTGGCGCACAGCGCTGCCCGCCTTGAAACTGGCAACCTCGCGGCCATAGGCCAAAGCGGCCTTGATCAGGGTGACCAGCAGCAGGGTAATAAAGAGAGGAATGGATTGCTCCGGGGTTGCCCCCTCGATGATGAAGCCATGCAACAGGGTCGCCAGCAGCCAGGCCTGGGCGACCATCAAGATGCCCTGACCAAGGCCAAAGCCGATGGAGAGACCGATCCAGCGTCGGCCGTGGCTCGATTGGTTGCGCAACCAGCCATAAAGACGTTTTTGAGTTTTTTTATCCATTACCACCATCCTCGCGTCGAGTGGCGCAAGACTATCCTCGCCCCTCAGGCTTGGCAACCTTGTAAATTTCTGGTGTTGAAAATGTTTGATTGAAAAAACACCTTGCTGCTCATTAGTTGGTCGAACAGCTTGATTTATGGTAAAAAACACCATTGCGGTGATTGCGCTCAGCGGCAAAATGCATATAGTAGAGGCCCTGACGCGGGTGTAGTTCAATGGTAGAACGGTAGCTTCCCAAGCTGCATACGTGGGTTCGATTCCCATCACCCGCTCCAAATTCAGATGCAAAGCCTGCATCAATGCGGTAACTGCACAAGCCCACAGGCTGATTGCAAGGGGTTGAACTCCCATATCGCACTTGATTTTGATGTCCTGCGGGCATCGTATAATGGCTATTACCTCAGCCTTCCAAGCTGATGATGCGGGTTCGATTCCCGCTGCCCGCTCCAGCTTTCATGCAAAAAGCCCACTCCTGCGAGTGGGCTTTTTGTTTTGTGTTTGCGCTGGATGATGGCAAACATCAGGCAGAGAAAAGGCGCCATGGGCGCCTCGTAAACTCACTCTGCAATGACGAAACGGGCTTATTCCTGCTCCAGCTCGCCACAGAAACGGTAGCCTTCGCCATGGATGGTGGCGATGATTTCAGGTGTGTCGTTGACGCTCTCGAAGTGCTTGCGAATGCGGCGGATGGTGACATCCACAGTGCGGTCATGGGGCTTGAGCTCACGGCCTGTCATCTTCTTGAGCAGTTCTGCACGGGTCTGGATCTGGCCCGGGTTTTCGCAGAAGTGCAGCATGGCACGGAATTCTGAACGGGGCAGCTTGAACATGTCGCCAGCCGGGCTGACCAGTGCGCGGCTGTTGATGTCCAGTGCCCAGCCGTTGAACAGGTAGCGCTCAACCAGCTTCTTCTCTTCGCCGCCAGCGGCCACATTCATGGTGCGGCTCAGCAGGTTGCGGGCACGAATGGTCAATTCACGGGGATTGAACGGCTTGGTGATGTAATCATCGGCGCCGATTTCCAGACCTAGGATCTTGTCCACTTCATTGTCACGACCGGTCAGGAACATCAGGGCGATGTTGTCATCTTCACGCAGCTCGCGCGCCAGCAGCAGGCCATTTTTGCCTGGCAGGTTGATGTCCATGATCACCAGATTGATGGTGTGGGCAGTGAGGGCTTGATGCATCTCGTCGCCATTATTGGCCTCGAGTACAACGTAGCCTTCGGCCTCGAAGATGCTTTTCAGGGTATTGCGGGTGACCAGTTCGTCTTCGACGATCAGAATGTGTGGTGTTTGCATGAGTATTCCCAGATTCTTATCAGTTAGTTATCTAAATTTTAACACTCTTTGGCGTTACCCGACCGGTCCTGAAAATTTATTACGTCATCCTGGGTATGAATGTCAGGTCGGATTATCGCGAATTTGGCATCAGCGTCGGCAAACATCCCTGTGCCACACGTGGGCTCTCAACAAGTCTGATCGAGAGAAGCCTGGAAAGGTAGTCCATTACAAAAGTGGCTGCATTTTATCAGTTAACAGGCGCATAACAACACTCTTTGCCGTCAGATAGCAACTTTTTAACTCTGGATTGATATAGGTCAAACCCTGAGTTCACAGCATGATACTTGGGGTTACCCCCATTTTCGCCCTTATAAAATGTAATGGAATGTAACATGTGGTTGACATGATTTTGTGGGAAAACTACAAAAAAATTTGTTTTATTGCACCATTTTTGGCACCTCAATGGCCTGTTTACGCCATTGTGACGGCCTGGAATCCTGCCAGCCGCGAGGTAGGAATGCGTCGCAATACCCGCCGTCAGCGCGCCCTGTGGCGGGCCATCGCCGCGTCTCCCACCATGATGGCGCTGGGGTCATTGTGGGGCAGTGCTCCTGATGCAAGTTGGCGAAAATCATCGCTGGCGCTGGCTTCTTCTCGTGCTGAGGCCATCGATTTGGCAGCTCGTTTCGGCCAGAACGCCATCTATTGGGTGGAGCAGGGCGAGCTCTGGTTGCAGCCCGTGCTGATTAAAGGCGAGCCACTCCATTTGGGCAAAATTGAATCCCACTGGATTGTCAGATCAACGGCTTGATGAAAGAATGAGCGAATTCATGTCCATGGAAGGAAGCTTATGATGCTGGATCTACTACCCGACCTCTGCGATCAACACGGTGATGCCCTGCAAGTCGCCGATCCACTGTTTCACGATTTTGGTGGCAAGCCGCTGTTTTATGGCCAGGCGGTCACGCTTTCCTGTTATGAAGACAACAGCCTGGTGCGAGAGCTGGTCAACCGTCCCGGTCAGGGGAGGGTGATGGTGATTGATGGCGGCGGCTCGTTGCGCCGTGCTTTGCTCGGCGATCAGCTGGCCATCAAGGCGGCGGAGCAGGGTTGGGAGGGAATAGTGATCTTTGGCGCTGTGCGCGATGTGGGGACACTGGCAACCCTGGCGCTGGGAGTCAAGGCGTTGGCAGCTTGCCCGGTCAAAACAGAGAAGCTGGGTCAGGGAGAGCTGGATGCCGTGGTGTCGTTTGCCGGTGTGACCATACATCCGGGTGACCATGTTTACGCCGACCTCAACGGCGTACTGGTCAGTGCCACCCGGCTTATCTGATCGGTCAGAAGTTGAAGCCTACGCCCAGGCTGAGGGAGTGCTCAGTACTGAATGCACTCACGCCGTAGTTGGCCGTGATGGCAAGCTGCGGTGTGAGCAGCAGGCTGGTGTTGAGCTCCAGCAGTGTGCTGGCCTTGTGCACTTCCAGCTGTTTGAGCTGACTGCCGATGTTCAATGTGGGGGAGAACTGGTAGCGCACCCCCGAGCTCAGGTTGTAGCCGGACTGTTCGCTGTGCGGGCCTATGGCCGGGCCTGCTTCCATGTAGAGACTGACGTCATCCATGATCGGATATTGATAGCCGGTGTTGATGAGCCAGAGGTCGAAACTGTCGCTGTGATGAGTCTGGCTGTCGAGCAGCACGCCTGAGTAGCTTTTGATGTAGAGCTGGCTGTCAGCCTCGCTCTTGAGGAAATCCCAGTCGGCGGCCTGAGCGCTGAGGCTTAAGCATGAAACCAGTGTGACGATGAGTGATTTGACCATTCTTTTCCCCTCCCTGGGTCCGGAACAGGAATACAAGCATGGCACATGCCAGTTGGTAGTAAAGGGAACGGAGATCACAATAAAAGAGTTTTAATCTGCCTCGATCTCGTGATAAACAGGCCACCATCATCACGTTCCTTCCCCTATTTCGCTTATATCAAGAGGTGAACCCATGAACAAGAAACTGACCCTGCTGGCCGCATTGGCTCTGGGAGGCTGCGCCATGACCACTGGTTCCAATCTGGCTGCGCTGCAAGCGTCTACCTGGCAACTGCAAGGTGCGAGCGATGATACCTTCACCCTGCAAGTAGCGGGTGACAAGGTGGCGGGCAAGGGCGGCTGCAACCGCTATTTTGGCGGTATCACCCAGCAGGGTGACGGCGTATTGACACTGGGTGCCATGGGCTCGACACGCATGATGTGCCCGGGTGATCTGGCGGGCAAAGAGATGATCTATCTGCAGCAACTGGAGAAGGTGGCGACCTTCAAGGTAAGCGGCAAGCAGCTGGTGCTGAGCGATGCCAACAAGGTTGCACTGCTCACTTTCGACGCCATGCCTGCGGCCAAATAACTGATATTTCTGTCAGGGGTTGTCGTAGCGTGAGCCGGCAGCTGTCATCAAAAAGGGACGCCGCGGCGTCCCTTTTTCAATACTGCGCCATAGCGTTGTGGCAAGACTCCCGGTTCTGCCGTCGCAATATGCATTGCATCTCAAGTTGGCAGCAAGGCGAGGCTCGCCTCTTCATCCCCCTCGCTGAAACTTGAAGCGCTTCTTGCGCCGATAGGGATAGACATCCTCGAACACCCCCACCTTGATGTTGCTCTGCAGCATCTTCCAGTAGTTGGCGTCGAACATCTCCTTGTGCAGCTGCAACATGATCTCCCGCACCAGTGGCTTTTGCAGCAGGAAGGTGGCGAACTCTTCGGGGAAGATGTCGTTGGGGGCCACCGAGTACCAGGGCTCGGCGCACAGCTCATCCTCGGGATAGCGCGGCGGCGGGATCTGGCGGAAGTTGCACTCCGTCATGTAGCAGATCTCGTCGTAGTCGTAGAAAACCACCCGGCCGTGACGGGTGACGCCAAAGTTCTTGAACAGCATGTCCCCCGGGAAGATGTTGGCCGCCGCCAGCTGCTTGATGGCGTTGCCGTACTCCTCCAGCGCGAGGCGAGTCTGCTGCTCGTCCGCCTTGTCCAGATAGAGGTTGAGGGGGATCATCTTGCGCTCTGTGTAGAGGTGCTTGATCACCAGTTTGTCGTCGCTGATGGTGAGGGCCGACGGCGCCACCGTCTTGAGTTCGGCCAGCAGCTCGGGCGAGATGCGATCCAGGGGAAACTCGAAGTTGGTGAACTCCTGGGTATCGGCCATCCGGCCAACCCGATCGTGCTGTTTAACCAGTCGGTACTTTGCCTTCACCTGCTCGTGGCTCACATCCTTGGGTGGGGTGAACTCGTCCTTGATCACCTTGAACACCACGTCGTAGGAGGGCAGCGTGAACACGCTCATCACCATCCCCTTGATGCCGGGGGCGATGATGAACTGATCCCGACTCTGGGCCAGATGGTGGCGGTAGTGGCGATAGAGCTCGGTCTTGCCGTGCTTCTGGCAGCCGATGGCGTTGTAGATCTCGTAATCGGGCTTGTGGGGCATGATTTGGCGCAGGAAGGCGACAAACAGCGCCGGTTCGCGGGCATAGACCATGAAGTAGGCGCGGGCGAAGCCGAACACGATGGAGGCCAGCTCCGGCTCGAAAATGACGGTATCCACATAGATGCTCTGGCCTGTGCTGAGCAGCGGCAGAATGAAGGGGAACACCTGCCCCTTCACCCGAATAAGTCCCACCAGATAGGCGCCCTTGTTGCGGTAGAACACCTCTTTGAGCAGCTCGATGGCGAAGGGCTCTTCATGCAGGATATGCGGGCCGTTCTCGGCAAGATGGCGGTGGATGTCGACAATGTCGCGCTGCTTGTCCTCATAGGGGAGGGTGAAGCTGTAATCCCCCAGCATCTGGCTCAGGGTCTGGGGCAGATGGGTGAGGTCAGTGCGATAGACCCGCAGCAGGGCGCTCAAATCGGGATGCTCCCCCCGGCTGCGAAAGGGATGGATGTAGAGGTTCTCGTCGCGAATGTTGCGATGGCGGAAGATGCGGCGATAGACGGAGTTGAAGAAGGACTCCGCCACCTCGAAGTTGTCACAACGGGGCAGCAGATCGCTGAAGGCGCCTTTCACCCGTTTGAGCAGCTCCTGAGTGGCGTGATGCTCCCCCATCATCTGCTTGATCAGGGCCGTGGTGGCGCCCACGTGGTGGTCGTAGAGGCGAATGCGCTCGCGTCCGGCCAGCTGCACTCCCAGCCAGTCACTGTTTTCGAAGCGGCTCTTGCTGCCCTGGGTTATTTCGAGAAACCGGCTGTAAAACGACTCGAAGCGTTGCAAGATAGTCTCGGCGACGGCCTGTTCCAATGGCTGCTGCATCTCTCTCTTCCTTGTGATGTGTCGGCCGGTATGGCGGCTGAGTCCGGGGCTGGTCTGTCGTCCTGTCCTTGCCCTGCAAGCGCTCAATCACTCACGGCATTCATGCCGAGAATGGCTGGCAGTTTGTTCACACGTCTGGCCACTATGGCAACATTCAAACATCTGTTCAAGTGGCAATTTTTGGGGATAAACGGTAGATTGCGCCCCTGTTTTGCCGACGGTTTGCAGCCTGTTTCAGATGTCGGCCCAGCCCAAGAGGAAACCCAATGAAGCTCTATTTTGTACTGGTGGCACCTGCCCGGGCACCCAATGTCGGGGCTGCTGCCCGCGCCATGAAAACCATGGGCTTCGATGCCATGCGACTGGTGGCGAGCCGGGTACACGAAGAGGAGGAGGCAAGCTGGGTGGCCCATGGGGCGCAGGAGATTTTGACCCAGGCCGAGGCGTTCGACACCTTGCCAGAGGCACTGGCTGACATGGATCTGGTGATCGCCACTACGGCCCGTCAGCGCGGCCGCTATCAGCACTACCTCACGCCGGGGGAAATTCGCGATCAAATCCGTGCCAAGCCGTCTCTCAACAAAGTCGCCATCGTGTTTGGTTGTGAAGAGTCCGGCCTTTCCAATGAGCAGCTGGCCCATGCGGATTTGCTGAGCTACCTGCCCCTCAAGGTGAGCTACCCGTCCCTGAATCTGGGGCAGGCGATCATGCTGTATGCCTACGAGATGAGCCAGTTGCTGGATGAGCCGCAAGCCGTAGCAGAAAATTTTGATAGCGTCGGACAGGTTCGTGTACTGAAACACAAAACAGCAGAAATACTTGGTGAACTCGGAGTTTCACAGGATGAAAAACTGCACCAATGGGTGATGGACCGGGTGCCCATGCTGCCACAGCGGGATTTGAACATGCTGCATCTGCTCTGCAAAGACCTTGCTCGCCGATTTGGCAAAGAGGTTTAAGTTGACAGCCCAAGGCCAGCCGCGGTATTGCTAAAAGCCAGCTTCGTTCAAGAGTGTTCGTCATGCAGTTATTCACCAACGTCATCACCACCACCATTATTACCGGTACCACCACAGGTGGCACTGGGGCCGGTTGATGCGCTGACGAACAAGCACAGAAATCAGAAAAGGCCCGTACCCACCCAGTACGGGCCTTTTTGTTGGATTGGTTTTTAGATTGAATTTCATAGATTTACAGGGAGAGAAAGCGATGAGAGTGTTGAAGTTTGGCGGGTCGTCACTGGCCGATGCAGAGCGTTTTTTACGGGTAGCGGATATCGCGGTCAATACCCACGGCCAATCCCAGGTTGCCCTGGTGTTGTCGGCACCGGCCAAGGTGACCAATCATCTGGTCGCCCTGGTGGAGCAGACCAGTCGCGGCATGGATGCCAGTTCCACCCTGTTTGAAATCAACGGCATCTTCTCCCGCCTGCTGGCCGGATTGAAGGCAGCCTATCCGGCGCTGGATGACAAGGCGCTGCTGGCCCGTCTCACTGCCGAGCTGGATCAGGTCGAGCGGCTGATGCAGGGCATTCGTCTGCTGGGCCTCTGCCCGGACAACGTGCAGGCCCGCATCCTGAGCCGTGGCGAGAACCTCTCCATTGCTTTCATGCACGAGTTGCTGCGAGTGCGTGGCCTCGAGCTGGACATCATAGTGCCGGAGCAACTGCTGGTCACCGACGGCGGCTATCTGGAAGCCCATGTCGACATCGAAGCCTCCCGCCTGCGCTTTGCCGCCAAGGGGCTGCGTCCAGTGGTAGAGGGGCAGGGCCCCGCTGGAAAAGAGTCATGCCTCTACCTGATGCCGGGCTTCACCGGTGGCAGCGACAAGGGCGAAACCGTGCTGCTGGGTCGCAATGGTTCGGATTATTCCGCCGCCGTTCTGGCAGCCTGCGTCGATGCAGAATGCTGCGAGATCTGGACCGACGTGGAAGGTTGCTACAACTGCGACCCTCGTCTGGTACCGGATGCCTACCTGCTCAAGACCCTCTCCTATAAAGAGGCGATGGAGCTCTCCTATTTTGGCGCCAAGGTGCTGCACCCGAAAACCATCGCCCCCGTGGCCCAGTTCCACATTCCCTGCCTCATCAAGAACAGCTTCAACCCGCAGGGGCCGGGCACCTTGATCGGCGTTGAGCAGGGGGATGATGACCTGAAAGTGAAGGCCATCTCGGATCTCTCCGGCATGTGCATGTTCAACGTCTCAGGCCCCGGCATGAAGGGCATGGTGGGCATGGCGGGCCGCATCTTCTCCGCCGTCTCCCGCGCCGGGGTCAGTATCGTCCTCATCACCCAGTCATCCTCCGAGTACAGCGTCAGCTTCTGTATCCACAGCTATGACCAGGAGAAGACCCGCAAGGTGCTGGAGCGCGAGTTCGAGCTCGAATTCAAGAACCAGCTGCTGGAGCCACTGGATATCATCAGCGATCTGGCGATCATCTCCCTCATCGGTGACGGCATGCGCACCAGCAAGGGGATGGCAGCCCGCTTCTTCACCTCGCTGGCGCAAGCCTCCATCAATATCGTCGCCATCGCCCAAGGCTCGAGCGAGCGCTCCATCTCCGCAGTGGTGCGGGATCGCAAGGTAGCGGAAGCCATCAAGGCCTGCCATCAGAACTTCTTCGGCAGCCAGCAGTTCATCGACCTCTTCGTGGTCGGTGTCGGCGGCGTTGGCGCAGCCCTGGTGGATCAGATTGCCCGCCAGCAGCCGGTGCTCGCCGAGCAGGGCACTGGTCTGCGGGTGGTCGGCATCGCCAACAGCCGCCAGATGGCGGTCAACAAGGATGGGCTGGCGCTGGCCAACTGGCGTGAACAGCTGGTGGAAGCCCGTGACAGCTTCAGCCTGGAAGCGGTACAAAAGTTGGTGGAAGAGAGCCACCTCATCAATCCCGTGATCGTCGATTGCACCTCCTCCGAGGCCATCGCCGTCCAGTACGCCGACTTCCTGGCCGCCGGTTTCCATGTGGTGACCCCGAACAAGAAGGCCAACACAGGGTCGCTCGATTACTACAAGGCGCTGCGCCGCACCGCTCGCCAGACTCGCCGCAAGTTCCTGTACGAAACCAACGTCGGCGCTGGCCTGCCGGTCATCGAGAACCTGCAGAACCTCATCAAGGCCGGTGACAAGCTGCGCGCCTTTGATGGCGTTCTGTCCGGGTCGCTCTCCTTTATCTTCGGCAAGCTGGATGAGGGCATGGCCTTCTCCGACGCAACCAAGATTGCCCGCGGCAACGGCTTTACCGAGCCGGATCCCCGCGATGACCTCAACGGCATGGATGTGGCGCGCAAGCTGCTCATTCTTGCTCGCGAGGCAGGCATGGCGCTGGAGCTCTCCGATGTGGAAGTGGAGCAGGCGCTGCCGCCGGGCTTTGACGTCAGCGGCGATGTGGAAGCCTTTATGGCCCGCCTGCCCGAAGCTGACGGCTGGTTCCGCGACCAGTTCGCGGCCGCCCAGCGTGAAGGCAAGGTGCTGCGCTATGTGGGTTCCATCGAGGGTGGCAAGTGCAAGGTCGCCATCAAGGCGGTCGGTGGTGATGAGCCGCTGTTCAAGGTGAAAGACGGGGAGAACGCGCTCGCCTTCTTCTCCACCTACTACCAGCCGATCCCGCTGGTGCTGCGCGGCTATGGCGCCGGCACCGAAGTGACTGCCGCTGGCGTCTTTGCCGACGTGCTGCGCACCCAGAACTGGAAGCAGGAGTTATAACCATGAGTTCAGAGATGAACCCCTATATGGCGGAAGGCGGCATGGGTAATGACAGAAGTGTGGTCGCCTACGCTCCCGCCTCCAGCGCCAACCTGAGCGTGGGATTCGATGTACTGGGGGCGGCGCTCGCCCCCGTGGATGGCTCTCTGCTCGGCGATCGGGTGCAGGTGAAAGCCCCTCTCCCAGCAACAGCGGTGCCTTTTGCGCTCTCATCCGTGGGCCGCTACGCCCACAAGCTGCCGGATGATCCGAAAAAGAATATCCTGTTCGACTGCTGGGTGGCCTATGGCGAGGCGCTGGAGAAGCGTGGCCTGACCATGCAGCCGCTCGAAATGGTGCTGGAGAAGAACCTGCCGGTGGGCTCGGGTCTGGGTTCCAGCGCCTGCAGCGTGGTGGCCGCGCTGGAGGGGCTCAACGCCTTCCACGGCGAGCCCCTTAATGAGCACGACATGCTGCTGCTGATGGGGGAGATGGAAGGGCGCATCTCCGGCTCTGTTCACTACGACAACGTGGCTCCCTGCTATCTGGGTGGCATGCAGCTGGTGCTGGAAGAGCACGGCGTCATCAGTCAGGGCATTCCGGTGTTCGAGCAGTGGTACTGGGTGGTCTGCTACCCGGGCACAGTGGTGTCTACCGCTGCCGCCCGCGCCATACTGCCTGCGCAATATCGCCGTCAGGATTGCCTCACCTACGGTCGTCGGCTGGCTGCCTTTGTCCACGCCAGCTACACCGGGCAAGAAGGGTTGGCCGCGAGCGTACTAAAAGACGTGATTGCCGAACCTTACCGCGCGGCGCTCATTGAAGGCTTTGCCGAGGTGCGGGCCCAGGCGGCCCAGAACGGGGCGCTGGCCACCGGCATCTCTGGCTCAGGCCCCAGCGTCTTCGTGGTGATGAAGGATCTGGCCCAGGCCGAGCGCATGAAGGATTGGATGGACGCACATTTTGTGCAGAACGAAGATGGATTTGCCCGGGTCTGCAAACTGGACATGGCCGGGGCACGGGTAACAGGAAGCGAGCTATGAATCTTTACAATATCAAGGACAAGAGTGAACAGGTGAGCTTCGCGCAGGCGGTGCGTCAGGGTCTGGGCCGCGATCAGGGGCTCTTCTTCCCCGAGGTGATAGCGCCGCTGGCCGATGTGGATGCCCTGCTGGCGTTGCCGCTGGCCGAACGCTCTGCCCGCATCATCAGCCACCTGCTGGGGGACGAAGTGCCTGCTGCGAAGGTGAGCGAGCTGATTAACGCCGCTTTCACCTTCCCGGCGCCGCTGGTCAAATTGAAAGATGGCACCTATGCCCTTGAGCTGTTCCACGGCCCGACCCTGGCATTCAAGGATTTCGGTGGCCGCTTTATGGCCCAGTGCCTCGCGGCCTTTAGAACTAACGACAAGATCACTATCCTCACCGCCACCTCCGGTGATACCGGCGCCGCCGTGGCTCACGCCTTCTACGGGCTGGAGGGGATCGAAGTGGTGATCCTCTACCCGAAGGGCAAGATCAGCCCCTTGCAGGAGAAGCTCTTCTGCACCCTCGGCGGCAACATCCGCACCATCGCCATCGATGGCGACTTCGATGCCTGTCAGGCACTGGTGAAAGATGCCTTCGACGACGAGGCGCTGAAAAAGGCGATTGGCCTCAACTCCGCCAACTCCATCAATATCAGCCGTCTGCTGGCGCAGGTTTGCTACTACTTCGAGGCGGTGGCCCAGTTGCCGAAAGCCGATCGCGCCAAGGCGGTCATCAGCGTGCCGTCCGGCAACTTTGGCAACCTCACTGCGGGCCTGATCGCCAAGGCGCTGGGGCTGCCGGTGAAGCGCTTTATCGCCGCCACCAACGCTAACGACACTGTGCCGCGCTATCTGAAAACCGGTCAGTGGGAGCCGCATCAGACAGTGGCAACCCTGTCGAATGCCATGGATGTCAGCCGCCCCAACAACTGGCCGCGGGTAGAAGAGCTCTGCCGCCGCGAAGGCTGGGCGCTGGAGACCTTGGGCTCTGGCATGCGCAGCGATGCCCAGACCCGCGATGCGCTCAAACGGCTGCACCAGCTGGATTACCTCTGTGAACCTCACGGTGCCATCGCCTGGGATCTGCTGGGGGAACAGCTGGCCGACGATGAGGTGGGGGTGTTCCTCTGCACCGCCCATCCCGCCAAGTTCAAGGAGTCGGTGGACGAGATCCTCAATCTGGATGTGCCACTGCCCGGCCCGCTCGCCAAGCACGCCGAGCTGCCGCTCTTGTCCCACAACCTGCCGGCGGAGTTTGCTCGCCTAAGGGCCTTCCTGCTCGGTTAAGTTGATTGTCAATCCCCCGACCTCGGGGGATTTTTCTATCTGTTGTTTTTATCCGTGACATGGCGGGCAAGCCGCCCCATAAGGAGTGAAGATGAATCAGCATTCCCTTCGAACCCTCATTGCAACCTGCGACGCCGCTATCTCCCGGCGCGATTTCGACGCCCTGATGGCCTTCTACGCCGAGGACGCCGCCCTGGTGGTAAAGCCCGGCATGGTGGTGCGCGGTATTCCCGCCATCCGCCGCGCCTTCACTGCCATCTCGGATTACTTTCAGGGGCAGCTCAAGGTGGAGCAGGGGGCCATGGAGGTGATCGAGGGGGCCGACAATGCCTTGGTGATCATGGAGACCCGGCTCAATTACCCGGATGGTCAGGGGGGCCTGACTGATGAAACCCGCCGCGCCACCTATGTGTTTCGCAAAGACGCCGATGGGCAGTGGCGCTGCACCATAGACAACTCCTATGGTACTGCGCTGCTGGCGGTGGTGGATCCCGTGCCTCTAGCCTGAATGCTAAACAGGGGCTATCGCAGAGTGGGGGCTGGTACAAGCCCCCGAATGGCAGGAAATCAATAAGCTGCTGATATAGAAACACTTGTTAGACGTTGCTGTGGTGCGTCGCCGGTTTGTTGCAGGTTCTCTCCGCCATAGTGGCTGCGCGCAGAAGAATAAAAATCATGGGAAAAAACCGCTGATGGGGAGTCCCTTGACCAGCCGGTCGGTGGCTGTTAATCAGGGTGCTGCATGAAGCCATCATGGACGAACAAGGCCGGGACCCTGCTCAGGGTTGGTTGCCGATGGCCGGATAATAACGAATCAGGGAGCAACCCATCATGTGGCCGTACCGAAAAATAATGACTCAGTCCCTCAAAACCCCTTTGGTGATCGCCAGGATCATCTTCTACTTCGCCTTGCTCATGCTGCTACCGCTGCCTTTTATGGTGACTGCAGACTCTGTTCTGGTGGCAAGTGGGCGTGTTTATTACTTCCTTTTCTCGCTGCCCATAGCCATGGTGCTGATGCTCATCTCTAGCCTGATGGCCATCATGATCGCGAAAGTGGAAGCGCTGAATAACCGTTGATGGTGAGAAGCCCATCCCTGCTCGCCGATGCAGATAGTGACTCGTCAAACAGGATAAACGGGAAACAAAAAATCCCCCGAGCGCGGGGGATTTTTATTGCGCGAACAGGCCGCGCTGCGTCAGAACCGGGAGGCTAGAAACCTTGTGGTCACCGGTTTGTTGTACCTAGGTTTTCTGACTGTCTGTTAGTGGTGAGCGCCGACAGGTCTACTCTACGGCCGTTTTTTCACAGCTGGGGTTGCCCAAATCGTCGTGAACACTGCAATCCCAGTTATGCGCGCCATCGCTGAGCTGGTCGTATTCCACCTTGGCTGCGGCCAGATTGACCCCTTCCAGTTCGGTCGGCTTGATGTTCACATACCAAACGCGTGTGCCATCGGTGACGAAGTTCTCCTGCAGCGGTTTGATTAGGTCGCTGTCGACCCCTTTTGGCAGGGGGCCCTGCAGCTTGTTGCCACTGTAGAATCCATCCTTGGTCACGGCCGACGAGAAGTTCAGGCAGTGGAAGCTGGCGGCATCCACTGCTTGTTGAGCCTCGCCCTTGAAATAGAGAGTGTCATCGATCTTGGCCCACCCTTGACAGGTATCGTACAGCGCGACTTTGCCCTTGTGGGGGATGACTTTGGTCTGTTCGGCCACATAGTAGTAGTGACGCTGGTCGGCGGCCTGACCATGGGCCGTCTTCAGGTGCTTGGGATCTGCCCCCTCGAGTACTTCGCCGGTGACGAGAAATACATGGCGCCCGTCACTGGCGAAAGGGTGGTCGAGCAATGCAAACGCGGCTGTATTGACCGGCACCTTGATTTGCTCGCAATAGGCATAGGCCTGCTGCCCGCTCAGCAGGAAGCTGCCAAGCGCCTTGGCCGTGTTGATATCAAAGCTTGCGGGCAATCGCTGGTCGTTACAGAAATAACGGCCTTGTGAGAGGGCAATGCTGAAATCATCGTTGCGATATGTGACATCAAAGTCTGTTGGCAACGCATCTGCAAGGGGTTTGCCTGGCAGGTTGCCATAGGGTTTGAAGACCACCTTGCCTGCTTCAAGTTGATAGGGTGCAGTGATTTCGGCATTGGTCACTAGCGGCAGACAGCACACCAGCAGGGCGCAGTAGCGAACGTTCATAAGGACTCACTGTTTATTGAATAGGTGGGTGATGATGCAAAACGGCAGCCTGGGTCTCGAGAAAACAGCACGTCCCCAAAGTGGTGCCGTTTGGCATCATACTTAAGGTGGTTTCCATATGGCAAGCATAAAGCAGCGTCAAGGCAACCCACCCGGGGGGCGGGGGTGCTTTGCGACTTTCAAATTGGGAGACTTTCAAATTGGGACACCCACCTTTTTGACAGCAGCATAGCGCTGTACTTGGCTTGAGATGAGAGGTCACAGTCGGGGGGAGGAGCCATGACTATTGCCCGTTCACGTCAAATCAGTCTGCAGGATACGCCTTACTACCATGTGGTCAGCCGCTGTGTGCGGCGGGCTTTTCTGTGCGGGGAAGATGCCCATTCCGGTCAGAGTTACGAGCACCGGCGCCAGTGGGTAGTCGACAAGTTGGGCCAACTGTCGCGGCTATTTGCCATCAGCGTCTGTGCTTATGCGGTGATGAGCAACCACTATCACTTAGTGCTGACTTTCAAATTGGGACACCCACCTTTTTGACAGCAGCGCATTGCTGTACTTGGCTTGAGATGAGAGGTCACTGTCGAGGGGTGAGCCATGACCATTGCCCGTTCACGTCAGATCAGCTTGCAGGATACGCCTTATTACCATGTGGTCAGCCGCTGTGTGCGGCGTGCTTTCCTGTGCGGGGAAGATGTTCATTCCGGCCAGAGTTACGAGCACAGGCGCCAGTGGGTAGTCGACAAGTTGGGCCAACTGTCGCGGCTATTTGCCATCAGCGTCTGTGCTTATGCGGTGATGAGCAACCACTATCACTTAGTGCTCAAGGTGGAGCAAGATACCGCCTCCAGTTGGAGCGAACGGGAAGTGGCCGAGCGTTGGGTAGCGCTGTTCCAGTGGCCGTTGTTGGTACGGCGCTGGTATCAAGGGGAATCCTTGATTGAGCCCGAACTTATGGTGGTGCAGCAACTGATAGAGGAATGGCGGGAGCGGCTTCATTCCATCAGCTGGTTTGTGCGGCTGCTCAATGAAACCCTGGCACGGCAGGCCAATCGGGAAGATGGCTGCAAGGGCCATTTCTGGGAAGGGCGCTTCAAAAGCCAGGCCCTGCTCACCGAGTCAGCCCTTCTGGCCTGCATGGCGTATGTGGACCTCAATCCGATACGGGCTGGATTGGCCGATCGGCCCGAGCAGAGTGATTACACCAGTATCAAACAGCGTCTCGAGAAAGATCCCGGCACCGATGTTTTGTCACCACTATTGCTGCCGTTTGCCAGTAAGTGCGAACCTGACGGCCTGCCCTATGCCTTTTCTGACTATCTGATGCTGGTTGACTGGACCGGCCGTGCAATTCGGACCGACAAGCGGGGTTATATTCCGGCCCACCTGGCCCCAATCTTGGCGCGGTTGGGCCTTGATGGTGTCCGATGGCTGAAACAGGTGATGCTGTTTAGGCGACAAGGGCTCAGAGTTGTGGGAGACAAGGCACATTGTCGGCAGTTCGCCCGCCACTGTGGTCAACAACGATGTCATCAGCCACCTTACTAATCCGTTAGCCCCTGTCTTCTCCCCGTTTTTGGCATATGTTCCGGTGTCAGGCATTGCCACGTTTGTACAAGTGAACTGTCAGGAAAAAACGCTCGTTTGCCCGATTTTTACTGTTTTCTTGGAGTCAGCATTCATGATTGCAGAGATAGCCAGCCGAGCAGTGGCTGCCTCAGAAAGGTGGGTGTCCTAGATTTTCCCGTTACTGTTTTCCTGGGGGCAGTATTCATGATTGCAGAGATAGCCAGCCGAGCAGTGGCTGGCTCGGAAAGGTGGGTGTCCTAATGTTTGTTTTCCTGGGGGCAGTATTCATGATTGCAGAGATAGCCAGCCGAGCAGTGGCTGGCTCAGAAAGGTGGGTGTCCTAATTTCGATTTTTCGCTAATCGAACCTACGTGCTGAAAGGGTTTTGTACTTGGAAGAGGGCGAAGGGCACACTTGAGTGGTTTTTACTTCTGGCATATTGGCAGCTTTCAGGCTCAGCATACTCGGACTAACAGTGTAACAAACTAGGGAGAGAGTGTGTTATGACTAAGTGAGAATGTTTTTTATGAGTTGCCTATCTAGAAAAGTTCATGGAATAGGGTGGGGAAATATTCAGCCACAATGTGCAAGCATCAAATAACTATAATAATCATTCCATGTGATTTTCCCGCCAAGAAAAAATCAACAACACTTGAGTTGCTATGGGATTTTAGCTGCCCCCCTCCGTGAGGATGGGAAGGGGGGGGTTAATTATTTTTTGCCAGTATCTATGCTCCATTCATAGTCACCATACTTTTGTTTTAGGTCATCATCTGTAAGATTTAAGTTTTTTATCGAATTAGCTTCAATAATATCTCGGTTGTACTCCTTTTTAATATGCAACGAATATAGTTTATTTCTCTGTGCAGATTTAATCGCCGCCCTAGAGCTATCTCCAATGCCTGCAGTGCTATCAATTGTGGCAATGGTTATCTTTTTCTTAGACATCACTCGTGCCCCCTATGACATCAGATATGAAATGTTTGCTATGACTCATGTAGACTATAGAAGGATTTCGCTCCGATGTCGAAATTTTACACACCGATGTCCACGCAGCGTCCCCCATAAGTCTATAAAATGTTACAGTTGGCTCGTTTGAGTATTGATCAAATATTAAAGATAATGGAACGTAACGCCCCGTTTCCTCAAAGCGTTTGAATGCTCTCTTGGTTGACTCTACACGGTCTATACTGACATATACCAGATGAACGTCATACCCTTTACGCTTTAAAGCATCTCTAATATCGCAAATTGATTGTTTATCATGGCCAATTTTAGGGATGACCAGATTGGCTTTCTGAAAAACCATAAACTCATATAGAGATGGCTCATCTCTATATTTATCTGACAATCCGAATGTTACAAGAATTGATTCCTCATGAACAATACTGGCACCATGAGGTTTTGAATACTCAGGAAATTTTCTCTTGGCAAAATCAGAGTCGATTATTGCAGCACCCATCTTATGGGCAATTTTTGTAGAAAAATAGGATTTTCCAGAGGCAGGCAAGCCCGTTATAATATATGCTTGATTTTCATTTTTCAAACCACCTTCCGGTATAACGCCACCATTCCCCAACTTTATTTCATCATCATTGTTTAATAGTGGCATGAACACCAGTTCATCAAAAATGATCTTTCTCAGTTTCTTCCTGTCACTGTCGGATGCGTATCCTATATGCCTGTAGTCGTCAGAGCTTAAAGTATCCTTGCTCTCGCAATTCATTAGCATATTTTCTGCCGTTACAAGCTTTTGAATATAGTCACCAAGTTCATTCGTATCTCTAACTTCGAGAGCCTTTATTAGAAAATTACCAGCTAATTTGTCTGTATTTAAAGGTCTTAAATAACTACCCATATTAAATCCTAAGTAATGCCCATATTAGGGGCGCCACTGATAAAACTTGTGTGTTTTTATTTTTACATTTAGGGTTATTAATATAACCGCTGACATGAAATGTTATAGACAACAATTTTACATAAAGTTGTCTTATAGAACATTTTATAATGCAAGCACGTGCGCGATTCTACTAGGTACTAATATAGTATTAAGCTCTAACATTATTCCCTTCTGACTCCATTAGCTTTGCAAATTTTTCCCAAGACATTCTATATTTATTGATGTAGTTATTTGATGGTAACCACTCAATATTTCCTTTGCTAATTAGTAAAGTCCCCAATTTCTGATTATCTGACTTCACCTCAATTTCAACATCTTTGTGTGATACAATTTTAGTATGAATATTAAGGCTGACTTCATGTGTAGGCATATTGCTACCTATATGTTTATGAAATTAATAATAAACGCCAATTGTTATTTATATTTTTGCATAAGATACTATTGAGTTGGTTGGCGTCGAATAAAGATCTATATCTAGAGCCTTATCGTTACTGAATAAAGTGTATTTGCCCCCGCTCCACGCTACCGCCCGTGGATTACAGCTTCCAATATGCTCCATTGACCAGCGAGGGCTGAGGCCCATCACAGATGAATAGGCACCGGATGGCTATGTTAAGCCAATCGAATCTGCTCTCACCAGTCAAAAATTGACGTAACTATCAGGAATATCTGCGTTTTATGCGCTGGCTCAACAAATCACACTGACTGGGCACCGGATTCCCATGGCCCTTGGTTTTATTGGGGTTGGCTGGTGTGGGTTGGAATAGGATGGCTGGCTTGCCGTTGGAGAAGGTTGGTAGGGGCCAATCCCGTTCTGCCAATCGGCGCTATAGTGCGGGCGATGGTTGCCCGGCTCCGTGTCCCAAGCTGGCGAGGCGGGGGATCTGCGGCAACAATCAGCAGTTGCAACCACATCACAATAAGGAACGTCATATGAAGCGTATTGCCATCCTGTTCGGCCTGTTTTGTACCGGCGCGCTGCTGACCAGCACTGCCTTTGCCCAGGACTCTGCCCAGTTGCAGTGCGAGGCGCAGGCCGCGGCCAAAAAACTGGCGGGCGCCGCCAAGACCAGCTTTATCGGCAAGTGCGTGAAAGATGCCACCGGTGCCAAGACTGGTGAGTGCGAGAAGGCAGCGGCCGACAAGAAGCTGGCTGGCGCGGCCAAAAACAGCTTTATCCAGAAGTGCGTGAAAACCAATGCGGCCACCGACAAGACTGCTCAGTGCGAAAAGGCGGCGGCTGACAAGAAGCTGGCTGGCGCGGCCAAGAACAGCTTTGTCCAGAAGTGCGTCAAATCGGCATAAGCTGAGAGCTCGACAGTGCATGCTAGCGGGGGGCCATCAGGCCCCCTGCGCTTTTTGGGGCGCACTGATGGCGCGGGGCACCAGGCTTGTATCGGGGCGGCAATAGCGACACTATTGACTCCTTTTATGGGGTCCGCAGAGGTGCAGCCATGACCTGTCGTTACCGGACGAGGCGTTGGCGAGCCGCATTTGTGCGGGATTACGCGGGATAAAAGGGAGCAGAGCAGGATGACGGAAGGCACGGCGTGGCGCTGGCTCAATGAACCGGTCGAGTGGCACCAGACAGACGACGGCTTGCAGGTGGTGACAGACCGGCAGACCGATTTTTGGCGCAGCACCTGGTATGGCTTCGAGCGCCACAGCGGGCACCTCTATGGCTGCGAGGTTGAAGGGGAGTTTACCTTTCAAGTCTGCATCGAGGGGGAGTTCACCACCCTCTACGATCAAGCGGGGTTGATGCTGCTGCAAGACGACGAGCACTGGCTCAAGGCGGGGATCGAGTACAACGATGCCCAGCCGATGATCGGCAGCGTGCTGACCAATCCGCATTCTGACTGGGCCACCGGCATTTTCACCGGCAATCCGCGCCGCTTCTGGCTGCGGCTGACCCGGCTGGCCGATTGTCTGCGTTTGCAATATTCCACCGATGGCAAGGTGTGGCCGCTGCTGCGCCTCGCTCCGTTCCCGCCAAGCGAGCGCTGCTTTATCGGGGTGATGTGCTGCACCCCCGAGCGGCAGGGGTTGGCGGTGCGCTTCTCTGACCTGCGCCTCACGGCGCCCCTTGGCAAGGCGCTGCATGACCTGAGCTAGTTACTCGGCTCACAACAGCACTCACTGTCTCGCTCTCGCCCTTATCCCGGTCAGGCTCAACCGAACCGGTAGGAGCCCATATAGAGGCTGCCGCCGTCCCAGCTGTCGTGCAGCTTGTGGGGCCTGTCCTTGCCGGCGGCCCCCAGGGCTACAAACAGCGGGCGCAGGTGATCGTCATGGGGGTGTGCTTCCACCGCTCCCGGGGCTCGCGTTCTGTACTCTTCCAGCGCGGGCCTGTCACCCTCGCTCATGGTCTGCTCCAGCCAGTTCACAAAATCGCTGGCCCAGCCGGGGACGGGCGAGTTGTCCGGCCCGAGAGCCCGCAGGTTGTGGGTAATGGCGCCGGAGGCCAGTATGCCTATCCCCTGTTCGCGCAGGCTCTGCAGCGCTTCCCCCAGTTGCCATAGCTGGGCCGGGCTGAAACTGGCCGGAATGGAGATCTGCACCAGGGGGATCTCGCTTGCCGGGTCTATCAGGGAGAGCGGCGACCAGACGCCGTGATCCAGCTCGCGGCGCACCTGTGTAGCCGGCAAGCCCGCCAGCATCAGCTGATCGCCTACCGCCTCTTGCAACCACAGCGGACTCGTTGCCGGCCAGCGAATATGGTAGAGCGGCTCCGGAAAACCGTAGAAGTCATACATGAGCGCCGGATTGGGCTCGACGTTGATCTGCAACTCGGTGCGGCTGAACCAGTGTGCCGAGATCACCACCAGTCCCTTGATATCGCCAAGGCGCAATGTTTTCAGGAAGTGGGTGGCTGACTGGTCGCGCAGAACCAGATCCGGAGCGCCGTGAGAGATAAACCAGACGGGGGCGATAGACATGACAAGACTCCATATAAGCTGTGTCGGTACGCATTGCGTACCCGAAACCGGGATCAGGGCGTCGGGCCACTGACGATGGGGTCATTATCTGCCTGGGATGCAAGGTTAACAATCTAGCGCTATGTATAAGCACTGTTCACCATTGGTTGATAGTAACAGTGGTTGGCGTAACAGGGCAGGGCCGCAGACAAGCAGAAATAACAAGGCCAGCGCAGTGCGCTGGCCTTGGCATAGGAAGCTGTCGAGGGACGGACTTACTGGATGTCCAGCAGCTCAACGTCAAAGATCAGCACGGGCGCTCAGTGGGATCTTGCCAGCGGCGCGATTGGCATAAGCCTGCTTATTGGATACCCAGCAGCTCAACGTTGAAGATCAGCACGGGCGCTCAGTGGGATCTTGCCAGCGGCGCGATTGCTATAAGCCTGCTTATTGAATACCCAGCAGCTCAACGTCAAAGATCAGCACGGATCCCGGCGGTATTTTGCCAGCGGCACGGTCGCCATAAGCCAGATTGGCGGGGATGTAGAAGCGGGTCTTCTCACCTTCCACCATCAGCTGTACCCCTTCGGTCCAGCCAGCAATCACCTGATTGAGGCCAAATTCGATGGGCTCGCCGCGGGCGACCGAGCTGTCGAAGACGGTGCCGTCCAGCAGCTTGCCCTCGTAGTGCACCTTCACTTTGCTGGTGGCAGTGGGGTGAACCGTGCCAGTGCCCGGGGTCAGTACCTCGTATTGCAGACCGGAGGCCGTGGTGGTCACCAGAGGTTTGTCTTTGTTACCGGCGAGGAACTCGGCGCCCTTGCGCACATTTTCCACCGCTTGTTTTTTGTTGTTGCTGCTGGAGTAGAAGTAGTAGGCGACACCGGCAATCAGCAGCGCGATCAGAATGAATTTCATCAGTTTTTCCTTAAAGGCAATGAAGGCGGCATCTTATCCCAGTCGGGGAGGGAGGGCGAGCCGGGACACAGGAGGATGTGATGGGGCAGACAGACGACGAGGGGGCCAGGATCCAGCCCCCTCGCCTCATTAGGGCGGATTACTTAGCCGCCACCATCATGAGGGCGGGCAGGGCGAAGAAGAGCCCGGCCACATAACCCAGTGCCAGCAGCTTGTTTTCGCTACCGACCCGGGCCAGCCCCTCGGCGGCCTTGATGGGCAATTCCCGCAGGAAGGGCACGCCATAGATGAGCACAACGGCAAACAGGTTGAACAGCACATGCACTAGGGCTATGGTCAGCGCCAGCTTGGCACCGGCACCGCTGATGGCGGTGGCCGCCAGCAGGGCCGTGATGGTAGTACCTATATTGGCCCCCAGGGTGAAGGGATAGAGCTGGCGAGTGCTGAACACGCCGCCACCGGCCAGGGGTATCATCAGGCTGGTGGTGGTGGAGGAGGACTGCACCATGACGGTGACCAGGGTACCGGAGGCGATACCGGTCAGCGGGCCACGACCCAGTGCCTTGTGCAGCAGCTCCTTGGCGCGACCTACCAAGACCTGTTGCAGTACCTTGCCCAGATAGGTAACGCAGGCGAGGATCAGCAGTATGCCGATGACGATGGTGGCAATGGCGGCACCCTTGCCCGGCAAGAAGGCGACCGCGCTGTCGACAAGGTTGAGTGCAGGGGCAGTGAGGGGTTTCATAAAGTCCACCCCTTTCATCGACAAGTCGGCGGAGCCCACCAGCAGCGTAGCCAGCCACTCGGCGCTCTTTTGCAGCAGACCGAACATCAGCTCAAGCGGCAGGAAGATAAACACAGCCAGCAGGTTGAAGAAGTCGTGCACGGTCGCAGCGGCAAAGGCGCGGCGAAACTCGGCTCTGTCCCTGATATGACCCAATGAGACTATGGTGTTGGTGATGGTGGTGCCGAGGTTGGCCCCCATCACCATGGGGATGGCCATGCCGATGGGCAGGCCGCCCGCCACCAGACCGACGATCACCGAGGTGACAGTGCTGGAGGATTGCACCAGGGCCGTCGCCAGTATGCCGAGCAGCAGGGCGACAAAGGGATTGTTTGCGAAGGCGAAGATCTGGGCTGCGCCCTCTGCGCCGCCGGAGAAGCCCTTGAAGCCGTGGGAAACGGCGCCAACGGCAACCAGAATGATGTAGACCAGTGCGATAACCGTGACCCAGTTGAACAGCGATCTGAAGTGGGATGTTCGCTGTTGTGGCAAGGATTGCGTCTGTTGCATGTAGCCTCTTGAGGACGGTGATACCGTTCGGGGTTGAAGTAGACCTGCGCATTTAATCAAGGCTCTATGACAGAAATATTACAAAGTGACACTTTTATGATGGTTTGATGACAAGGCTGCACAGAGGGCCGGATAACAAGAAGGGGAGCCATGGCTCCCCTTCTGCTTTTTGCTGTGTGTCGCGCCCCCTTATTGGGAGTCGGCAGTCTCTTCGTACTGACGGAAGGGAATGCGGAACACCGCCAGACGCAGGAACAGATAGGTGACACCTAGACCCGCCCAGATCAGGCCCAGCTCCAAGGAACTCTGCTCCAGGTTGATCCAGAGCGCACCGATAGTGGCGGCGCCGAGCAGCGGCAGCAGCAGGTAGAGCAGGTGATCCTTGATGCTCTTGTTGCGCTTCTCGCGTACCCAGAACTGGCCTATGACCGACAGGTTGACGAAGGTGAAGGCCACCAGGGCACCGAAGTTCACCAGCGCCAGCGCTGTGTCGAGATCAAACGACACGGCGGAGAGGGCGAGACAGCCCACCATCAGCACGTTGATGGCTGGCGTCCGGTATTTCGGATGGATGTAGCCAAACACCCGCTCCGGGATCATGCGATCGCGCCCCATGACGTAGAGGATGCGGGACACGCCTGCGTGCGCCGCCATGCCGGAGGCCAGTACCGCCACTGTGGTGCACACCAGCACCACGCTCTGGAAGAAGGCGCCGCCGACATAGAGGGCAATCTCGGGCAGCACGGCGTCCGGCTCCTTGAAGCGGGCCAGATCCGGGAAGTAGAGCTGCAGGCAGTAGGAGACCACCACGAAGATGACACCGCCGATGAGGGCTGTCAGCACGATGGCGCGCGGTATCACCTTGCCGGCGTTCGGGGTCTCTTCCGACAGCGAACTCAGGCCGTCGAAGCCGAGGAAGGAGAAGCAGAGAATGGTCGCACCGGTAAAGAGCGGCACCACGCTGGCGGATTCGAAGTGGAACGGCCGGCTGCTCATCAGGGTCGCTGCGCCCTCACCCTGGTAGATGCCCCAGCCCATCAGACCGATGAAGAGGGTGATGATGGCCAGCTGGATCACCACGATCAAGCCATTGAAGTTGGCTACCAGGTTGATGCCGCGCAGGTTGAGGAAGGTCATCACTGTCACCAGACCGAAGATGAAAATCCAGGGATCAACTCCGGGGAACATGGCGGTCAGGTAGATCTTGGCCAGCAGGATATTGATCATTGGCATGAACATGTAGTCGAGCAGGGAAGACCAGCCCACCATGAAACCGACGTAGGGGTTGAACACCTTCTGGGCATAGGTATAGGCAGAGCCCGCAGAGGGGAACTTGCGCACCAGATGGCCGTAGCTGAACGCGGTCAGCAGTATGCCGCCCAGCGCCAGCAGATAGGCGGTTGCGACCCGACCTTCGGTAATGTCACCAACGATGGCGAAGGTATCGAACACGGCCATGGGGGTCAGATAGGCGAGGCCCATCACCACCACTTGCCACATGCTGAGGGTTTTCTTCAGACGAACGGGTTGCTGGCTCATTCAGGCTTCCTCCTTGCACGGGCGGCAGGAAGTGGAATGGCTTGAGGCCATGGGACCGGGTTCTCGCGTACTCACAACATCGGTATGCAAACCACAGACGTTGGTCGCGCGGCGACCAAAGCAGGTTCCGGTGGCGACCGGAGACAAAGCAAACAAGAGCCCCATGTTTTTCCTCATTGCGGCATTAGGTTCATCTGAACCTTGATATCATTTCCGGAAGTTGTCCGGCCTCGAGTGGTAATAAAATTTTTCAAAATGAAAAATAACCGATGTGGGATCACATCGGTTATGAAAGCGGCGGGATTTTGCCCCAGATGGGGGGGGAAGACAAGCCACTAAAGGCATTCCGGGCAAGAGAATTATCAATGACCTGTTTTATATCAATGAATGGCGCCGTCACCCGTTCGGGGGATATCGGCGCCAGCCCAGTGTTGGCAAGGCTTGCGGCTCAATAGGTCGGCAAGGATACGCGCCAGAAGGTGGTACGCAAAAACAGATAAATTCCCCCTATGGCAGCCCAGATAATGCCGAGGATAAGAGAGGTTAGTTCGAGATTGAGCCAGAGAATCGCGACAGTCCCCGCCCCACACAGGGGCAGCATCAGATATTGCAGGTGATCCTTAAGGGTTTTGTTGCGCCCCTGACGCACGTAATAGCAGGCGATCACCGACAGATTGACCACGGTAAAGGCCACCAGGGCACCAAAGTTGATCAGGGCCAGGGCGATTTCCAGATCGAAGCTGATGGCCGACAGCGCCAGTATGCCCACCAGCAGGATGTTGAACACGGGGGTCTGCCACTTGGGGTGGATATAGCCGAAGGTGCGCTGGGGCAGCACCTTGTCCCGCCCCATCACGTAGAGGATGCGGGAGACACCGGCGTGGGAGGAGAGTCCCGACGCCAGCACGGCCACGCAGGCACAGACCAGCACCACGCTCTGGAACAGCTTGCCGCCCACATAGAGGGCAATCTCGGGCAGCACGGCATCCGGCTCCTTGAAGCGGGAGGCATCCGGGAAGTAGAGCTGCAGGGCATAGGCCACCACCACGAAGATGAGGCCCCCCAGCAGCGCGGTCAGGAAGATGGCCTTGGGGATCACCTTGCCGGCGTTGGGTGTCTCTTCACTGAGGGCGCTCAGGCTGTCAAATCCCAGAAAGGAGAAACAGAGGATGGTGGCGCCGGTCAGCAGTGGCAACACCTCTGTGTTGACGCTGTAGATTGGCTGCAGGCTGACGGTGCCGACCCCTTCCCCCTGGGCGATGCCGTATCCGATCAGGGCCAGAAACACCACCATGATGGCGATCTGGATCAAGATGATGACGCCGTTGAGGTTGGCCACCAGATCGATGCCGCGCAGGTTGATGAGGGTCATCAGTGCCGTCATGGCGCAGATGAAGATCCAGGGTTCGATGCCGGGAAACAGGGCGGTCAGGTAGATCTTGGCCAGCAGCATGTTGATCATCGGCAGGAACATGTAGTCGAGCAGGGATGACCAGCCCACCATGAAGCCCACCACGGGGGAGAACTCCTTCTGGGCATAGGTATAGGCGGATCCGGCAACCGGATAGTGGCGCACCATCTGGCTATAGCTGGTGGCGGTGAACAACACGCCCACCAGGGCCAGCAGGTAGGCGGTAGTCACATGGCCCTGAGTGATGTCGGTGACGATGCCGAAGGTATCGAACACCACCATGGGGGTCATATAGGCCAATCCCATCACCACCACTTGCCACAGGGTCAGGGTTTGCTTCAATCGAGCCGGGCGTTGAGCCATTGGCCTCTCTCCTCGAATTTGGGGCGTGTGTCCCGCGCCGCAGGCAGGCGAAGGACGCGTGACAGTGTGGCTGGCCCTGGAAGGAGCCCAGCGCGCCTGTCATCATTTTTTGGGGCGGGGATGATACCGTATGAGCAGGCCGTCCGCGATGGGCGGCCTGGAGTTATCTCACGGTATTTTTCGCCATGACCGATGAAACCGGGTGGATCTAGCCCTGACTGGCGGCGGTGAGCGCCTGTTCCAGCAGAGCCAGCCCTTCCTCGATCAAGGCCGGAGTGGCGGTAAGGGGCGCCAGGAAGCGGATGACGTTGGCCCGCACGCCGCAGGAGAGCAGCACAAGCCCGCGTTTGCCGGCCTCGGCCACCAGCCGTTTGGTGAGATCCGGGTCAGGCTGGCTGGCATCCCGGCCCTTGACCAGCTCCATGGCCACCATGGCGCCGGGGCCGCGAATGTCGCCGATGCAGTCAAAACCCTCGGCCAACTGATGCAGGCGAGCCTTGATCTGCGCCCCTTGAGCCAGGGCTTTCTGGTTGAGTTGCTCCTCTTCGATCACCTCCAGCACCGCCAGGGCGGCGGCGCAGGCGATGGGAGAACCTGCATAAGTGCCCCCCAGACCGCCTGGCTTGGCGGCGTTCATGATGGCCGCCTTGCCCACCACGGCCGAGAGAGGGAAGCCACCGGCCAGACTCTTGGCGAGCGTCATGATGTCTGGTTCTATGCCGCTGTATTCAGTGGCAAAGGTTTTGCCGGTGCGACAGAAACCGCTCTGGATCTCGTCACAGATGAGCACTATGCCGTGCTGATCGCACAGCTTGCGCAGGTTCTGCATAAAGCTGGGAGAGGCGGAGTAGAAACCCCCTTCACCCTGCACGGGTTCGAGAATGATGGCTGCCACCCGGGCCGGTTCTATATCCGAGCTGAAGCAGAGATCCAGCGCGGCCAGGGCATCGGCCTCGCTCACCCCCAGGTAATCGCTCGGGAAGGGCAGGTGATAGACCTCTCCCGGGAAGGGGCCGAAACCCGTTTTGTAGGGCACTACCTTGCCGGTGAGCGCCATCCCCATCATGGTGCGACCGTGGAAGCCCCCCTTGAAGGCGATGGTGCCGCTGCGGCCCGTGTGGGCGCGGGCTATCTTGATGGCGTTCTCCACCGCCTCGGCGCCGGTGGAGAGAAACAGGGTGCGTTTTGGCGTAGGGCCGGGCACCAGGGCGTTGAGCTTCTCGGCAAGCTCGATATAGCCGGGGTAGGGGGTGACCTGAAAACAGGTGTGGCTGAATTTTTCGAGCTGTTCACGCACTGCCGCCACCACTTTAGGGTGGTTGTGGCCCGTGTTGAGCACGGCGATGCCGGAGGCAAAGTCGATGTAGCGGTTGCCCTCCACGTCCCATAGCTCGGCGTTGAGAGCCTTGTCGATAAACACCGGCAGCAGGGTGCCGACGCCGTTGACCACGGCCGCTTCACGGCGGGCCTGCCAGGCCTGGTTGTTGTCTGCATGGCTATCTGAATGACTCATCTTTCCTCCCTGAGAGGCCTTGGCCCCAGTCTCAATGTAGCGAGCCTCCCAACCGGGAGCGCTCACTTGGTCCTTTTCATGACGGTATGCCTGCAAAGGCGCGCTGCAGCTTGATAGCCGGACCCCATCCCGACCCTCCCTCTGACAGGGAAGGCGGTTGACGTTTCATCTCCTTCCCTGCCAGGTGGGGTGGTTTGCTCCTCCTTCTTGAGAAGGGAGAAGCCGGGGTCTGGTATAAATCCGCTCCTAGCGAATGCCCCCAAAGCAGAGATATTTGGTTTCCAGATACTCTTCCAGCCCCTCGGCCGCCCCTTCGCGGCCCAGACCCGACTCCTTGATGCCGCCAAAGGGGGCCAGCTCGGTGGAGATGATCCCCTCGTTGATGCCCACCATGCCGTATTCGAGCTGCTCGGCTACCCGCCACACCCTGGCTATGTCGCGGCCATAGAAGTAGGCGGCCAGCCCGTAGGGGGTGTCATTGGCGATGGCGATGGCCTCGGCTTCGGTGTCAAAACGTACCAGCGGAGCGACCGGGCCGAAGATCTCCTCCTGCAAAATGGGGTTGGTTTTATCGACATTGCCCAAAATGGTGGGCTGGTAGAACAGCGGGCCGGCGGGATGCGGCTCGCCGCCCACCAGCACCTTGGCGCCGGCGGCTTCGGCCTGCTTGACCAGCTCGGCCACCTTGCTGGCCGCGGCGGGGTTGATCAGCGGGCCTATCTGGATGCCCTCGCTCATGCCATCCCCCACCTTGAAGCCCTGCACGGCGGCAGTCAGCTTCTCGGCGAAGGCGTCGTAGACACTGGCCTGCACCAGGATACGGTTGGCGCAGACGCAAGTCTGGCCCGCGTTGCGGTACTTGGAGGCGAGCGCCCCGGCGATGGCGGCGTCGAGATCGGCATCGTCAAACACGATGAAGGGGGCGTTGCCACCCAGCTCCAGCGACAGCTTCTTCATGGTGTCGGCGCACTGGCGCATCAGCAGCTTGCCGATGCGGGTCGAGCCGGTGAAGGAGAGCTTGCGCACTGCCTTGTTGTTGCACAGCTCGTTGCCCACCGCTGACGAGTGATGGGTGGTAACGATATTGATAACGCCAGCCGGTATGCCGGCCGCTTCCGCCAGCGCCGCCAGCGCCAGCGCACACAGCGGAGTCTCGGCGGCAGGTTTGATGACGATGGTGCAACCGGCTGCCAGCGCCGGGCCCGCCTTGCGAGTGATCATGGCGATGGGGAAGTTCCATGGCGTGATGGCGGCGACCACCCCCACCGGCTGCTTGATGGTGGCCAGACGCCTGTCGCTGGAAAAACCCGGAATGGTGCGGCCATAGGCGCGCTTGCCCTCTTCTGCGAACCACTGGATGAAGCTGGCGCCGTAGGCCACTTCCCCCTTGGCCTCGGCCAGCGGCTTGCCCTGCTCGCAGGTCATGATGCGAGCCAGCTCGTCCTGATTGGCCATGATGAGTTCAAACCAGGCGTAGAGTTTGTTGCTGCGCTCCTTGGCCGTGAGGGCGGCCCAGGGCGCTTGCGCCGCACTGGCGGCCTCGATGGCGCGGCGGGTGTCCACCTCGTCCATGTCGGGTACCTGGGTGATGATCTGGCCATTGGCCGGATTGAGTACCTCGAAGTGGCGTCCGCTATGCGCCTCGCACCAGCGACCATCTATATAGGCAAGGGACTTGATCAAGGAGAGAGCGGGTTGTGATGCTGACATAGAAGGAAGCCTCGATTGTGGGTCAGGGTGGCCAAGGGATCCTGTGCTGCCACCGTATAGAATAATAAGCACAGAAAGACCATAAATTGAGCTGAAATGTTTTTCAAGTGTTAAATATATTTGAGTAAACGGGGCGCTGCATGCTAGAAATGGAGCTGTCAGGGCGATTTTACCGGTTTTTGTGGGATTGAGTGTGCAAAATAATGAACGGCACGTGCCGTGCAGGATAACGAACAGGTCCGGTAATGTGACTCGCTATTTTAACCGGTTGCGCCCTCGAACCGATCCGCAAGCACACTCGACAGGCACACAAGCAGATAGTTACGCAAGCCGGCAGGCACACAAGGAGGTGGGCGATGCAGCAACCACAAGCAGAGGTAAAGCGGCAGACCATGACGGCTAACCCGCTGATGGACAAGAGTATGGGGGAGCGCCTCGCCGCCACACGCCGCCGTCTCGGGCTCTCCCAGCGACGGGTCGCCGAGCTGAGCGGGTTGACCCATGGCGCCATCTGCATGATAGAGCAGGACAAGGTGAGCCCGTCGGTGGCCTCCTTGCAGAAGCTGCTTAACGTCTATGAGCTGCCGCTGTCACGCTTCTTTGCCGAGGAGGAGGGGCGTGCGCCAAGCGTAGTGATCAAGGCCGAGCAGTTGATCGAGCTGGGCAGTCAGGGGGTTTCCATGAAGCTGGTGCACAACGGCAATAATCGTCGCCAGCTTGGCTTCATGCTGGAGACCTATGCCCCCGGCACCGACACTGGCGGTCAGGTCAAGCATCTGGGGGAGGAGGTCGGTACCGTGCTGGAAGGGTCTGTGATCCTGACGGTGGCCGGGCAGACCTATCCACTCAGCGCTGGGGACAGCTATGTGATCGACACAGGCGAGCCCCACAGTTTCAGCAATCCGTCGGGGCAGACTTGTCGCATCGTCAGCGCCCATACCCCGGCCAACTTCTAGTGTCGAGACTATGTCTCGTTTGGGAAAAGAACCGGTAAGGAAACAGGGATCATGACCGAGCATGTAAACAGTTACTACGCAGCCAGTGCCAATCACCACGCACCCTATCCGACATTGACCGAGCAGCTTGAGTGCGATGTCTGCATCATAGGGGCAGGTTACACCGGCCTTTCCAGTGCGCTGCATCTGGTGGAAAAGGGCTATTCGGTGGTGGTGCTGGAGGCGGCCCGGGTAGGCTTTGGCGCCAGCGGTCGCAACGGCGGCCAGATCGTCAACTCCTACAGCCGCGATATCGACACCATAGAAGCGAACTGCCCGCCGGATCAGGCAAAGCTGCTCGGCTCCATGTTGTTTGAAGGGGGGCAGATCATCCGCGAGCGGATCAAACGCTACAACATCCAGTGCGACCTGCAGGAGGGGGGCGTCTTTGCCGCCGAGACGGAGCGCCAGCTCCATGAGCTCAAGGCCCAGCAGGCCCGTTGGCAGAAGTGGGGCAACGACAAGCTGGAGCTGCTCGACGGGGACGGGATCCGCGAGGTGGTAGCGAGTGATCGCTACGTCGGCGGCCTGCTCGACAAGAGCGGCGGCCATATCCACCCCCTCAACCTGGCGCTGGGGGAGGCCGAAGCCATCCGCATGCAGGGGGGGAGGATTTTTGAGCAATCCGCCGTCACCAGCATTACCCCGGGCCAACCGGCACTGGTGAAGACCGCCAAGGGGGCGGTGAAGGCGCGCTTCGTGGTGGTGGCCGGCAACGCCTATCTTGGCAACCTGGTGCCCGAGCTCGCTGGCAAGAGCATGCCCTGCGGTACCCAGGTGATCGCCACCGAGGTACTGGGGGAGGAGCGCGCCCGCTCCCTCTTGCCGCAAAATTACTGCCTGGAAGATTGCAACTACCTGCTCGACTACTACCGCACCTCCGGCGATCACCGTCTGCTCTACGGCGGTGGCGTTGTGTATGGCGCGCGGGATCCGGCGGATATCGAACGGCTGATCATCCCCAAGATGCTCAAGACCTTCCCGCAGCTGGCAGGCGTCAAGGTGGAGTACACCTGGACCGGCAACTTCCTGCTGACCCTGTCTCGCCTGCCACAGTTTGGCCGCATCGGCCCCAACATCTATTACATGCAGGGTTACAGCGGCCATGGTGTCACCTGTACCCATCTGGCGGGCAAGCTGCTCTCCGAGGTATTGAGTGGTCAGGCAGAGCGCTTCGATGCCTTCGCCAAGCTGCCGCACTATCCCTTCCCCGGCGGCCGCCTGTTTCGTATCCCCTTTACCGCCGCCGGCGCCGCCTGGTATACCCTGCGCGACCGCTTGGGGGTGTAAGCGCCGCCGATTCAGCCCGCAAGTCGTTCACCTTGGCAGATGCCAGAAACAACAAGGCCACCGTTATGGTGGCCTTGTTGTTGACTGCAGTGACAGACCCCGCTGGCTAGGTAAGCCGAAGAGGCAGGCCGCAGCAGTTAAACGGACTCGATATAGTAGGCCTCAACGGTGCCTTTCAGGGTGATCAGGATTGGCTGACCGCGACGATCCAGCGCCTTGGGGGAGGGGATCTTCACCCAGCCTTCACTGATGCAATACTCCTCGACATCGGTGCGCTCTTTACCATTGAGTCGAATACCGATCGGGTGTTCGAAACAGGCTGCGACATGGTGCGGGCTGCGCGGGTTGCCCGCAAGGTGATCCGGCAGTGCCGGTTTGGTGTTGGTATCGCTCATCAATATGACCTGAAATGGGTAAAAAGTGCGTCATTGTAGAGAATGCCGTCATGGCATTCAAGGTGCTCATAAAGCCCACAAGCAGCACCCGCCACCCATTTTTGGGGCCTCATTATTGCTCGTTGGTGTTCAGGATGTTTATTGGTTTTTTCGGTCAGTGTCGGGCTTGGCTGACCGTTTGACATGACGGTGTGCAACATATTAACGGGACTGCGTTTCGCTTTGTTTTCTGAATGCACTGGGTGTCAGGCCCGTTAGGCGAGAAAATTCGCGATTAAAGTTGGATTTGGTCTGGAAGCCCGCATTCATCAATATCTGGGTGACGGTTTCATCTGTCGTCAGTAGCGCTTTTTTGGCATGCTCGATACGATATTCATTGATCACTCTGGATATGCTTTTTTTGTGTACCTGATTGACCGCCGTCGAGATCTGTTTGGCGGGAATGCCCAGCTTGCGCGACAGCATTGCCAATGTCAGATCCGGATCGAGATAGCTTGCTTTTTCTTGCATCAGCTTATCCAGCATGACGGTAATCTCGTTGGCACGCTCTTCTGTCAGCGATGGTTCCGCGCTTGGCACCTTGGATATATGTGGTTTCTCTGGTTTACCAACGTCATCAAATGATGGCGTATTGACACCCACCATGATCACGGCAAGTGCCAGTGCTGGCAGCAGTATCAAGTGACCTAGCGTTAGAATATAAAGGGAAAACTTGCCCTGATTAACCGCAAAGTCGATGGATATGGCGGTATCGATCACTGCAGAGAATAATAACATCCAACCCGCTGCATTTTCGGCCATTTTTACTCCTTCCCAATGACTTAATGAGACATGGATGAGGAGCGGCTCCTTCGCGGAATAACGTACCAGCGCAATACCATAAAACAGATAAATTGCAGTGAGGATCTCATCCAGAGGTAGCGCAAAAAAGGAGTGAGTAAAGAGGCTGATCGCCACCAATATAGGTCCGATGGCATGTTTATAAGCAATTCTGCCTGTGTCGGTGCTGGCACGGGTAAAGATGTGCCAGGCCGCGACCGGGATGAGTGATGCAAGTATTGGCTGGGCAAAACTGAAGAGAGCAATATCGAAAGTCCAGCGAAGCCCTACAAGTCCGGTGGTTGCCGCACAGAGCGCCAAAAACAGGCAAGCCGTTTTTGCTTGCTCGGCCAATCGCACATACAGGGTCACCGCCAGCAAGGCCAGCATTAGAGAGACAACGAAGGGTACGGGAATTGCGAGCATAACTGATCCAGATCCCAGCCATGGTAGTGAAAAGATAACGTCATGCCAGCATAACGGTTCGCATCCACGTAAAGAAGAATGTCACGGACAAAGACAGGTTTTAGCACGTCCTAAAACCGGTTTCAGGACGTCTCACGCCGCGTTCGCCACCAAGATGGGTGACCAAATAACGCTGGAGATATCCTGAATGTTCTCTTTTTATTTACTTGCGTGGCGCCGTTACTTTGATTTTTCCGGTTTCTCCTCCAGAAAGGAGTTCTGGATGTTCATGTGGGTGCATTTGTTGGTCACTCTTATGTGTATCGCACTGGATGTGCGTCTGGATGATATGACCTGGCTGGATATGGGCTATGGCGTGGCAAGTGCCATTCCCGTGGTTGCACTTGTCGTCCGCCGTCTGCACGATATTGATCGTTCGGGATGGTGGGGCTGTGTCTTTTTTGTCCCTGTCATCGGCCCCTTTGTGTTGATCTATTTTCTCTCGCAGCAAGGCGATTCATACGCTCAATCAGCGAGGAGGACATAATGAAACATTATCTATGGTTGATCATGTTGGCGTGTCCGGTCCTGCTCGCCGAGACTGTTGATATTCATGATTTCCCCAAGGGGGCGCTGGGTATATTGTCGGTAGAGCGTTTGACTCAGGGAAGTCTTTTATGGATGCAGGGGCGAGTTGGTGAAGGGAGCTATACCACAGCTGATAGCGAAGGTCGCCACTGTACAGTCAAGGTACCGGTTGTGGTTGGGCGGGTAGTAAATACCGGGCTGGGAATAGATTCAGTGACGGGACTGTCGATCATTGTGATGAATCAACAGCTAAGTGACGCCTTGCTCAAGGGCGAGCGTATTAATAGTAACGAATGGCATTTTGCCGGGGTGGCAGAACAGTTGTCAGCAGATGGCTACATAGTAAAAGGCATTGAGGCAGATGAAGGGTTTGTTCTAAATTCAAAACGGCGCTGGATTTCCTGGCTGCTGGATGACAAACCCGCATTGAACTGCCGCTAATTGAATATAAAAAACACCGCCAGCTGGCGGTGTTTTGATATGTCGGCTTATTGGGCCAGTGATTTCAGTTGCTGCTTGTCCGGCGGGTTATTCCAGTCGATGGGGCCGTGGGTGAAGCGATACTGCAGGCGGGGCAGGCTGGTTTCCAGCCACTCTTCCCGAAAATAGGCGTAGCCCTGATCCCAGTCGGGATCGTTTGCCCAGCCGCTTTGCAGGAAGTAGAGGCGAGTACCCTGACCTTCAGGCACAAAACGCAGGCTGACCTGAGTTTTTTGCAGACGAATATGGGGCAGGGAGGGCGGAAAGTTCCAGCTGAAGCTGAGCAGGTCGTGGGGCATGACGGCCATCACCCGACAGCCTTCGCTACCACGTTCACCCAGCGGGGCATCGGGCCTGAAATAGATCTCGAAGGGACCATTCGGTTCGGGCACCATCAGACATTCCGGCGCCAGGAAGCTGCGCAGGCCGCTCTCGGTTGTCCAGGCACGCCAGACATCGTCGATATGGGCCGGAACAAAGATGTTGCCTTCTATCTGCTTGTTATCCATAAATCAGCGAGCCTCAAACCATCCATACATGGGACTCAGGCAGTATAGCCCCATGGGCGATAAAATGGACAGAGGTGTGTCACACCCGTGCCATCGGTCGGCCGTTATCCTAACCATGATATTTGACACTGTGTGGCGATCCATCCGACAGTGTTGCCAAGTGATAACAGTGACGAAGGAAGGCCTGATGATCAGAGTCATGCGAGAGACGGATATTCCCCAATTGGCGCAGCTGTACCTGAAGGGGCGGCGTCAGACCTTTCACTGGGTCGACCCTTCCCACTTTCGGCTTGAGGATTTCGACGAGCATACCCGGGGCGAGCAGCTCTGGGTGGCTGAACAGGGTGGCACCCCTTGCGGGTTTGTTTCCATCTGGGGGGATGAGAGCTTCGTGCATCATCTCTACGTGTCGGCCGACTGGCATGGTCAGGGGCTGGGGCGGGCACTGCTGACCCAGGGGTTGGCGGCTTGTCGGAAGCCGGCCTCACTCAAGGTGGCGACCCACAATACCTCTGCTCTGGCCTTTTATCATCGCCTCGGCTGGCAGAATACGGAGGAAACGGGTCACTGCGAGATCACAGGCCCCTGGCGTCGCTTGATCCTCAAATAACATGATGTGAAGCGCGAGGGTGAGAATATAGGGATGGCAGGCATGGGGCGCTATGGGGCAGTAATATATAGCGCCATTCGTCTACCTTGAGCCTCGTCTGAGTGGTACAGGTTTTAACCACAATGGCCAATTGTGAAAATAGCTGACATAAGTGTGATGAGAAATATGCCAGGGTGTGTCCGTCTATTTGTCAGGCACGCCGGGGAGAATTGTGTGGTGAGCGATCACGGCGGTTGCGACAATGAGCAACGAGTGAATAAAGTCGCTGGCATATTCAGCCAATCGTTTTTGTTAAGAAAGTGACAGGAACTATAAAAACAGTATGTTGTTATCAAACAGGCATGCTATTCTCAAGCTGTGTTATCCCTGTGACAAACAAAAATAATTTTGTGAGGAAGTAATGAACGAATTTCTGAAAGTTCTGCTGAACATTCGCAGCCTGCGTGCTGCCATCCGTGAATTGCCGTTTGAACAGCTGCAAGAAGCGAAAGAAAAGTTTGAGCTGGTATATAACGAGCGCGCCGAGTCTGTTGAGCAAGAGCGTGCCGAGCAGGAAGAGCGTCAGCGCAAGCTGAGCGAGTTCACCGAAATGCTGCAGCAAGCTGGTATTGATCCCCGTGAGCTGATCAACAGTGCCGCTGCCCCAGCTGCCACTGCTGGCGCCGCCAAGAGCAAGCGCGCACCGCGTCCTGCCAAGTACAAGTATCAGGAAGATGGCCAGGAGAAGACCTGGACCGGCCAGGGCCGTATGCCGAAAGCCATTGCCGAGCAAGTTGCGCTGGGCAAGAATCTGAATGATTTCCTGATCTGATCCACCGGATCGATCATGAATGATGCCGCCCGCGAGGCGGCATTATTATTTGTATTCACCGAAGTATTCTCCTGTCAATTCCCTCCTTACTTTGTGCCGTCCCTGTTTGTCGCCGTGCGACAGCATACTGTCAGCCGTGATGTTTGCCTTTCTTATTGGCCGATTAATTGTCATGTGTGCATCGGCTTGTGGTTTCCCCATCTTGTATTGCCAGCAGTTCACCGACGGCCAATGAGAGACGAGTCACTGGACTCATACAGCCCATTGTATATTCGCCTCCATCATTCCCCAGAAAACTAGGGGGCATTAAGCTGCCCGCAAGCAAGCTACGATTCTTTTTACTCATCGAAGGGCTTTTTCCATTAACTGGCATGCTTTTCAGTTTTATCTGACATGGTGTAAAGGGGAGCCGGTATGCCGGTTGTTGGTCGTCGAGTGACGAATGAAGAGAGGTAGCGCGGATATTTTCTTTATCCCATCCAAAGCCCGCACCCTATGGTCTTTATCCTGAACGGATAAGTCTGGACCATTTTATTTGGCGACCTGGCTGACTAAATGGTAATGACGGGACTTGCAGATAATAAGGCTCCCGCTGGGGGAGCCTTCTCTTGTTCAGCTGGCCAACTGGGTATCCCAGTGTACCGTTCCGGGCTGGCGTCGGGTTCTGCTCTGGCGACGTAACTCGACAGCCTCGGCCAGCATGGCGAGCAGGGTCTGGGTATCGTCCCAGCACAGGCAGGCGTCGGTGACTGACTGGCCATAGGCGAGTTCGTTCAATGGTGCAGGCTTCTGGCTGCCCCCTTGCAAGAAGCTCTCGACCATGACTGCGGCGATGGCGTCGCTGCCTTCCCCCAGCTGACGGCAGAGCTCACCTGCCACCCGGATCTGATTTTTGTGCAGTTTCTGGCTGTTGCCGTGGCTGCAATCCACCATCAGGCGGTGGCTGAGCCCCTGCCGCGTCAGGCGTTCGGCGGCATCCTCCACGTCGCTCTGGTGATAATTGGGGCGGGTGCCGCCACGCAATATGATGTGACCTGCGGGATTGCCTTCGCTCTTGATCACCACAATGCCGCCCTGACTGCCCGGCGCTGTGAACAGATGGGAGGCTTCACTGGCCTGAATGGCATCGATGGCGACCCGGATATTGCCGTCCGTGCCGTTCTTGAAGCCGACAGGGCAGGGCAGCGCCGAGGCCAGCTGACGGTGCACCTGGGATTCGGTGGTGCGGGCGCCTATCGCCCCCCAGCTGATGAGGTCGGCAAGATAGAGGAAGCTGGTGGTATCGAGAAACTCGGTGGCGGTGGCCAATCCCAGACGGTTGATGTCGAGCAGCAGCTGACGTGCCAGCTGCAGGCCGTGACCTATGTCGTTGCTGCCATCCAGATGGGGGTCGAATACCAGCCCCTTCCAGCCCACTGTGGTGCGTGGCTTCTCGAAATAGGTGCGCATTACTATCTGCAACCTGTCTTGATAGGCGTCGGCCAGCCGTACCAGTCGCTGTGCGTAATCGAGGGCGGCGAGGGGATCGTGGATGGAGCAGGGACCTATCACCACCAGCAGGCGATCGTCTTCTCCTGTCAGGATCTGGCGAACCTGCTGGCGATGGTGATCGATCTGCGCTGCAACCTCGCTGGGACAGGGATGAAGTGCCAACAGGTCGGCAGGAGTGGGAAGAGCCTCCACCGCGAAGGCGCGCATTACTGAGTTCAAAACTGCCATCTGGATTACCTTGCTGTGCAAACGGGAGTGAATGACGTGCGCTCCACATCCAAACCCGGGGCATGGAGAGAGGCTGCAATGGGGCGTCATCACTGTTCATTGTTGAGAGTGATTATCATTATCTGGTTGTTTGCATCAAATCAAGCACAACCGCTCGGATCACCACAATGGGGGGCAAGGAGCAAATCAGGGGAGTGCAGATAGCAATCAAGCCCATGACCGGCAGGCCATGAGCTTGATATTCCAAGGAAAAAATGGGCAGATCAGCTGTCCATCACATCGTGACGGGCGTGGTGATAGGCCTCTTCATCCTTGCCGTAGCGCCAGTAGGGGACTGCGTAGACCCGAGTGCGATCCACCTCCAGGGTGCGTCTGACGTGACGGCGCAATGGCACCACCAACCCCTCTTCACCGCCGAACCAGAAGTAGCTCGCCTGCTCCTGCATCGGCAGGGCGGTGAAATACGCCACCAGTGGTTCAGTCTGCTCGGGGGTGCCGATAAACCAGCGCAAGGTCACGCCAGCGGGTAGCGACAGATCCTGCACATCTTCCTGATAGGGTACCAGCAGGGCGATATGGCCCTGGGTGTCGGCGGGCATTACCTCGGCCATGGCACTGATGGCGGGCAGGGAGGTGAGGTCACCCACCATGTAGTAGTGCTGGGCGGGCTGCAGCATGGGATCCGGGCCACCCGGGCCCGAGATGGCAAGCAGATCGCCGGGTTTGACCTGCATGGCAAAGCGGCTGGCGGGGCCGGCATCGCCGTGCAGCGCGAAGTCGATGTCCAGCTCCAGTGCCTCGCGACGAAATGCCCGTATGGTGAAGGTGCGCATGATGGGGCGCTGGCTCGGGTCTTCCCAGCGCGGCCCTTGCGGGGTGGGCGTGGGCAGTACGGCGTGGGGCTGGCCCGGCTGTGGCAGCATGATCTTGATATGGGCGCCGCCGCAGGTGAAGGGGTAGTCAGCGAGTTCCGGGCTGGTCAGGCAGACTCGGCGCAGGTGCGGGCTCACATCCCGGACGTGTTTGACCGTGAGCAGACGAGGACGATTGACCGGGGCGGGCTGAGACATATGGATACTCCTGACTGATAATGGCGCCCATTTTTCATTAAATGAAAACTATTATCAATTGCTTTGTGTGACAGGCAATCAGGAAGGGGACATCAAGAGGAGAAAAAGCACCGCCTCTCATGGCATGAGAGGCGGTGTCGAGCGCGCTGCCTTAGCTGTGATCACTGCCCCCCAGCGCCTTGTAGATCCTGGCCATGGTATTGAGCTGCTCCTTTTGCTGGCTTAGCAAGGAAAGCTCGGCCTCCCACAGGCGGTTCTGCTCATCCAGCCAGGGTTGTACCCCGGTGGCACCGGCCTGGAAGCGAGCCCGGGCAAGCCGTTCTGCCTCTTTGGCAAACGTCAGCTGCTCGGCCAGATAGTTCAGGCGCTGCTCGCCGTGATGGCGGGCGGCCAGGCCGTCTTCCACCTCGACCAGAGCGGTATAAAGCTGCTTGCGAAATTCGGTTTCGGCAATCTGGTAATCAAGCTCTGAGCTCGCAATGGAGATCCGGGTCTTGTTGTATTCGAGGAAAGGCAGCGCCAGGCTGGCACCCAGAGTGCCCACCGGATTTTGCAATACCTGGGTCAGGGTGTCCGAGGTGCTGCTGGCACCTCCGGTGAGACTCAATGAGGGATAAAAACCGGTGCGGATCTCATCCCCTTTTGCCAGTGTCTTGCGCAGGCGCAACTCGGCGGCGCGCACGTCGGGGCGCCGTGCCAGCACATCCGCTGGAATGCCGACCGCCAGTGATGGCACCGGGGTCGTCGTCAGCGCGTTCGGGGCAAATTCCAGCGGTCCGCTGCTGCGCCCAAGCAAGAGGCGCAGCCCGTTGCGGGCCTGTTCCTGCTGCATCAAGAGCGAAGTGAGCTCAGCTTGTTTGTTGGCCTTCTGCTGGCTGGCCTGCACCAAATCGAGCCGGGTGACGGCGCCGGCCTGGTACTTGGCCTGGGTCAGCTGTTCGGCGCGGGTGTAGTTTGCCAGTTGCCGCTCGCCCAGACTGACAGCCGAGCCGAGATAGGCCAGCTGCCAGTACTGCTCCAGCGCCTTGCCGATCAGCATCAGACGGGTGGCTGCCAGATCCTGGGCGGAAGCCTGGGCTTCCCAGCTCGCCTGATCCCGCGCCGAGGCGAGCCTGCCCCAGAGATCCACCTCGTAGCTGAGGGTCAGGGTGGGGCCCATGCTGCTGCTGGCCTTGCCACTTTTCAGATCCTTGGTGCCATTGCCCCCGAGACTGGCATTGACCGAGGGGGTCAGGTTGGTATCGGCATAATCTGCGCCCAGCAGTGCGCTTCTGAGCCTCAGTCCGGCGACCTGCATGTCCGGGTTGGCGGCCAGCACGGCCTCCACCAGCTGATCCAGCGCCGGATCATGGAACCCTTGCCACCAGAAGCCGGCCTGTTGATGGGTGAGGCCGTCATCCGGCTGTTGCCAGCTCGGAGCCAGTACCAAGTCTTGTCTGTGATAGGTGCTCTGCTGGCTGCAGGCGCTCACGCCAGCAGCAAGGGCCAGGCAGAGCGCCAGTTTTGATAAGTTGTACATCGTCATTCCCTCGCCAGCGCCTCGACCGGATCGAGCCGGGCGGCATTGCGGGCGGGCAGGTAACCAAACAGGATCCCGATGAGCGAGGAGCAACCAAACGCCATCAGGATGGAAAAGAGCGAGAACTGCATCTGAATACTCTCCACGAACAGGGAGAAGAGCAGGCCTATGAACAGGGAGACGCCGACCCCGAGCATGCCCCCGAGCAGGCTGACCATCACGGCCTCGATCAGAAACTGCTGCAAAATGTCGGACTGGCGAGCGCCGACCGCGATGCGGATCCCGATTTCGCGGGTACGCTCCACCACTGAGACCAGCATGATGTTCATCACCCCGACCCCGCCGACGATGAGGGAGATCACCGCGATGGCGGAGACCAGCAGCGTCATGGTGGCAGTGGTCTTCTCCACAGATTTGATGATGCTGTCGCTGCTGAAGGTGAAGAAGTCCTTCACTCCGTGGCGCTGGGTCAGCAGCTCGATGGCAGCCTGTTCGGCAAGGGCGGGTTGCACCCCGTCCTTGACCCGAATGGTGAGCTGGCTGAAGTGGTTCTGGGAGATGAGGCGGCTCATCACGGCGCTGTAGGGCAGCCAGACGTTCACTGACTGGCTGCTGCGGCTAAACCCCGTCTCCTCTTCCACCACACCAATGATGCGCACCGGCAGGGTCCCTACCAGCACCACCTGGCCGACCGGATCTTCCTTGCCGAGCAGGCTCTCTATGGTCTTGCCATCCACAACGGCCACCGCGGCACGGTTCTGGATGTCGCGCTCGTCAAACAGGCGGCCACTGGTGAGCTTCATCCCCTTGACCCGGAAGAAGTCGCTGCCGACTCCCACTATGCTGCCACTACTGGTTTTGTTGCGATAACGCAGCTGACCCGACGAGGCAATTTGGGGGCTGGCCCCTTCCAGATAAGGCTGGCCGAGCAGCGCATCGAGATCCCGCTTGTTGAGGGTCTGGATGCTGGCGGCCTTCTCGTCCCCCCAATCTTTGCCCGGGAATATGTCGATGGTGTTGGTGCCCATGGCGTTGATCTGGTCGACCACCTTGGCACGGGCCCCCTGACCGAGCGCGACCACGCTCACCACGGCGGCTATGCCTATGATGATGCCGAGCATGGTGAGGAAGGTGCGCATCCGGTGTGCCAGCATGGCGTGCAGCGCCATGCGTCCCGCCTCGCGATAGCGATCCCAGTCGTTGCCGCTCGCCCTGGCGGCGGGGGAGGCGGCCGGTAGGCCGGCTGTGGTCGTAGCCGGTTTGCCGCTGTCTTCCAGCACCCGGCCATCGCGCAGCGTGATGATGCGATCCGCGTGGCTGGCCACTGCCATGTCGTGGGTCACCAGAATAATGGTGTGGCCCTGAGCGTGCAGCTCCTTGAGAATGGCCATCACTTCCTTGCCGCTCTGGCTGTCGAGGGCACCCGTGGGTTCGTCCGCCAGGATCACTTCGCCGCCATTGGCCAGCGCCCGGGCGATGCTGACCCTCTGCTGTTGACCGCCGGAGAGCTGCCCCGGGGTGTGATGGCTGCGATCACTCAAGCCCAGCCTTGCCAATAGGGCTTGGGAGCGTGCCTGCCGATCGTGGCGGGAGGTGCCGGCATAGACGGCCGGGATCTCCACGTTGGCGGCGGCGTTGAGGTGTGGCAGCAGATGGTAGCGTTGAAAGATGAAGCCAAAGTGGTGGCAGCGCAACCGGGCCAGGGAGAGGGCATCCAGAGTGGCGGTGTCCTGCCCCCGAAACAGATACTGGCCCGCGCTTGGGCGATCCAAGCAGCCTAGCAGATTCATCAGGGTGGATTTGCCGGAGCCGGAGGCGCCGACGATGGCGATCATCTCACCCGCTTCAATGGTCAGATCCAGCGGATGCAGGACGGTAACCTCCTGCTCTCCGCTCTGGTAGCGTCGCTCTATCCCTTTGAGCTGGATCAGTGGCTCACTCACAACATCATCTCCACATCGGGGCCGTTGACGGGAGCACTTTGACCCAGCTTGACCTTGTCCTGCTCGGTGAGGCCGCTGACTACCTCGACCTTGATGTCATCTTTCATGCCGGTCTTGATGCGGCGTGTCTCTTTCTGATCGTCATCCTTGATCAGGGTGACTTCGTACTCGTTCTCCCCCAGCTTCTTGCCAAGGGCCGTCTGTGGAATGGTCAGCACCTGCTTGCGCTCACCGAGCACTATGGTGACTTGCGTGGTCATGGCGACCCGCAGGGTGTGATCCGGATTGGGTACGTCGAACAGGGCGTAGTAATAGACGGCGGCATTGCTGGTGGCCGTGGTGCTGGTGGCCTGCTCGTTGATGTTGGTGGGGGCCAGTTCGACCGTGCGCAGGGTGCCGTGATAACGGGTATCCGCATCTCCCATCAAGGTGAAATAGACCGGCATGCCTGCCTTGACCCGGGTGACATCCGCCTCAGAGATCTGTGCCTTGACCGTCATTGTCTCCAGATTGGCGAGCTTGAGCAGGGTGGGCACAGTCTGGCTGGCGGCCAGGGTCTGGCCCTGGCGGGTCACTATGCTGACGACTGTGCCATCCATGGGGGCCAGAATGCGGTTATAGCCCAGCTCCGTCTTGGTGCGATCCACCTTGATCAGCGCATTCTCGATCTCGGCCTGGGCGCTCTGCAGCTCGGCCCGGGTGACCGCCAACTGGGCTTCGGCGCTCTCCAGATCGGCGCGGGAGCTGGCTTCCTGCTTGAACATCTGTTGCTGACGGCGCCAGGCCAGCTCGTTTTGCTTGAGCTGTGCCTGTTTGATCTTGAGCTGGGCACGGCGGCTGGCAAGATCCGCCTCGGCGGTCTTGAGGTTGTTCTGGGCGATCAGGGGATCTATCTCGGCCAGCAGGTCACCCTGCTTGACGCTCTGCCCCGCCTCGACGGCCAGATAGGTCACCTGACCCGAGACCTGGGCACCCACATCCACCTGCTCTATGGCCTGCAAGACGCCGCTGGCCAGCACTGTCTGCTCCACATCCTGGCGGGTCACTGGCGCGCTCAGCACCGGGTCCGGGGTCGTATTTGGCCAGGCCAGCCAGGTGATGGCGGCCAGGGGGATGAGTGCGAGCAGGGCAAATTTTCTCTGCTTGGGAGTTATGTTCATTTATCACCTGAATGAAACGTGCGAAGGCATGCAAGGGCAATATCCTGCAGCAAACGAGGCTTAAAAAACAGCGATGAATATGTAAGGAAACATGTAGACAGGCTTGTCAATAGTGAGGCTGCCAGCGGGCTTGGCAGAGGTGGCGGCAATGAGCAAGTCGCGTGGCGAACGGGAAAAGTGCGGGTGTTGACGGCAACAAGAGGGGATAGGGGGAGATGAGGCGCCCACCACTTGAGTGGGCGCCTTGCAGGTTAGCTGACGGCTTTGAGCTGCTCTACGTAGGGTTCGTGGCAGATCTGGATATCGATCGGCAGCTTGTAGATAAGCAGACGGGCCAGGGATCCTTCCATCCAGTGATGGCGGCTGCCCACCAGCAGCAGATCCGTCGGGTGTGAAGCCAGCCAGTGCTTCAGGTCCGACACAACGTCATCGACCACCAGGCACTGATAATCCACTGGATGCTGCAAGGTGGTGATGAGTTCACTGATGATGGCCTTGGCATCCAATGTGCCCTGGGCACTGCGCTCTTCTTCGGACAGCGACAGGCTTTCGCGGCGCACCTTGCTGCTATGAGTCAGGTGCAGCAGGGTCAGCTCAGTGCCCATGCCCTGTGCCAACCGGCTTGCTTTGGCCAGCGTCTCCTGCTCGTAATCCTTGCCTTCCAGCAAGAGCACAATATGGGTTGAGGTCATAAGCAGTTCTCCTTGGCATGACGCGGGTCACCAGAGACACCAAGTGTGTCTCTTACCACTGTGTTCCCGCTATATATGGTATGGCGCTAACATGTCCTGGTTGTCTGGCGTCACCCTCTGTCGGTGATGCATAGTAAAACCATGTTCGTTTACATCAGCATAACAGACCGAGTTGAATGGAGAATGAAGGGATCCCGGATATTTGACGGTTAGCGGGGGAATTGCGGATAAAAATGGTATTTTTTTAGCATGTTTGCATGGTCAGCAAGCGCTGCATATCTGAATCATGCTGCCTGGTCTCTACCTGAGTATCACGTGACGCCGTGAGCACGAACAAGCAGGATGAGGGAAGTTGACGACAGGGCGTACAGAAAAAGTCGCATGCCGACCGAGGTGGCGTGTCAAAGCCATGGGGTAGAAAGAGAGGGCAGAGAACCCGGCGTGTACCGCTTCCCTGCCACTTGGCATCACACCGGGTCTGTTGACAGATAGTGGGCCAGCCAGGGCAGACCCTCCTTCTTGCGGCTGACGGCACCGGCCAGATGGATGGGTTGCTCGGGCAAGATGCCGTTGCTGGCGAAATAGAGCAGGCTGTTCCCCTTGGCGAGATCGGTCAGCATCAACACATAGGCATCCAGCTTGTCCTGTTCCAGCCGGGCCTGCATGGCCTGAACCAGCTCTGCTTGCCGTGACTGAAGCTGTGCCGGATCCATCACGCATACCTGGCTGACAGAGAGTGTGTAACCGGCAATCTGGTACGCCTTCTCATCGGCGATGAGCAGCTCGGCCAGGGGAGCATCACCTAACTGGGTGCGGCGTTCCAGCAGGGTCTGCGCGAAGGGCTCCAGCGCCAGATCGGCCAGGGGCAGCAGCGCATTGACGGCTGCGCGATCACGGGGTGTGGTCGTCGGCGAGGTGAGGCTGAAGGTGTCGCTGATGATGGCGCCCAGCAGCAGGCGAGCCTGGGAACGGGAGAGGTTGTCATAGCCCATCAGCTCAAGCAGCACAGTTGCACTGCAACCCACAGCACGGATCCAGGCATCGAGGGGGCCCCGAGTCACAAGAGTGCCAATCCTGTGGTGATCGATCAGCCCCTGCACGTCCGCTTCGGCAAGGCCCTCTGGCCCTTGCTCCAGCTCGCTGAAATCGACCAGAAACACAGATTTGTTGGCCACGCTCCCCTGCAGCAGGGGCGGGGCATCGACCCCGGCGGTTTCCAGAATGAAGCGGGTCTCGGCGATGGGGTCACCCAGTGCATAGGCCTGGGCCGGTCTGCCCTGGCCATTGAGCCAGTCGGCGGTGACCAGAGCGGTGCAGATGCTGTCGCTATCAGGGTTCTTGTGACCAAACACGTGGAGCATAAAGACATTCCTGAAGTTGGAGGCGCCTGGTCGACCGCGCAAGGACGCTGGCCGGACAAGGGGGCAGATAAAACAGGTGAAGGCGCACGGGTTTTTGCTCCCGACCTGGTCTCACTCTATGCGTCGGTGCTGGCCATGGCAACCTGGATGACTCGCACCGTCAGATAGCCATATTCAGATAGCTATATAAAGAAGGGGAACCTCACACCCGCAGGTGTGAGGCTCCCCTGTTACTGGCCGTGTTGGGCGTTCCTTCTCAGGAGGCAAGCAGCTCGCGGGCGTTGGCCAGGGTATTGTCGGTGATATGATCGCCTCCCAGCAGACGAGCCAGTTCCTTGAGGCGAGCGCCCTGATCCAGTGCCTGCATCTGGGTTTCCGTTGTCTTGCCGTCGGTGTGCTTGCTCACCACCATGTGCTGGTGGCCCTTGCCTGCTACCTGGGGCAGGTGAGTGACCACCATGACCTGTGTGGATTCACCGAGCTGGCGCAGCAAACGACCCACTACGGCGGCAGTGGGGCCACTGATCCCCACGTCCACCTCATCGAAAATCAGGGTCGGGGTCGAAACCTTGCGGGCACTGATCACGACGATGGCGAGGCTGATCCGCGACAGTTCACCGCCCGAGGCCACCTTGCCCAGCGGCTGGATTGGTTGCCCCGGGTTGGTGGTGACCATAAATTCCACCCGATCGATGCCGAGCGGCGACAGGCTGCTCTGGGCATCCGGCCGCACCTCGATGGCGAAGCGGCCGTCCGGCATCGCCAGCTCGTGCATGCTGGCGGTCACCTTGGTGCCGAGCTCCTCGGCGTAACGCTGACGGCTCTGGCTCAGTGCCTCTGCGGCCTGTACGAAGGCAAGGCGGGCCTCGGCCAGTTCATCTTCCATGCCTTCCAGGCGCTCTTCATCAGAGTTGAGTCGGGCGAGATCACTGGCCAGATCCTGATGATGCAGGGCCAGCTCGGCCGGTTTGACATGGTGCTTGCGGGCCAGATTGATGGCTTTGGAGAGGCGAGCCTCCAGCTCGGTGAAGCGCTCCGGGTCCAGCTCAAGCCGATCCAGATAGCTGCGCAGCTCGCTGTGGCTCTCCTGCACGCCTATCATCGCCTCGTTAAGCATCTCCAGCACAGGGCTGAGGCGGCTGTCCATGCCCACCAGACTCTCGGCTTTGTCGACGGCGACCTGCAACAGGCCGGCGATGGTGGTCTCTTCGTTGTCATAGAGCAGATCGAGACAGGCGCCGCACTCCTGCATCAGTTCGGTGCCGTTGGCCAACCGCTGATGCTCCTCTTCAATGGCCTCGAATTCCCCCGGTTGCAAGGCAAATTCGTCCAGCTCCTGCACCTGATATTCGATGAGCTGACGGCGGGCTTCCCGCTGTTGCTGTTCGGCCTTGAGGCGATTGAGCTCGTTTTGCAGCTGACGCCAGAGCTGATAGTGCTGGCGCACTTCTTCCAGCAGCAGGTGATGGCCGGCATAGCCATCCAGCAAGCTGAGCTGGTAGTCGGGTTTGAGCAGGAGCTGGTGGGCGTGCTGGCCGTGGACGTTGACCAGCAGTTGACCGAGGTTTTTGAGCTGAGTCAGGGGGACGGGCACGCCGTTGATGTAGCTGCGTGAGCGCCCTTCGGCAGAGAGAACCCGCCGTACTATGCATTCACCTTCGTTTTCCAGCTCGTTGGCGGCGAGCCAAGCGCGGGCGGCGGGGTTGCCGTCCAGCAGGAAACGGGCGCTGACCTCTGTCTTGTCGCTATCGGGGCGCACCATGCTGGCCTCTGCCCGCTCACCCAGACAGAGGCCGAGTGCGTCTATGGCGATGGATTTACCGGCACCCGTCTCACCCGTGATGCAGGTCATGCCCGGTTGCAGATCGAGTTCGAGAAACTTGACGATAGCGAAGTTGTTGACGGTCAGCTGGGTCAGCATGGTCTCATCCTGTATGGGCCAACATTACTGTGTATGCATCCAGTATATACTGGTTTTCCATACAGTAAAGAGTCGACCCGCAACAGGATGGACAAGGACGGGTTGAAAGCGGCTTAGAACAGCTTGCTGCCCCAGCCGAGCTTGTTGCGCAGCACGTGGAAGTAGCTGTAATCGAGCGGATGCACCAGGTGCAGCTTGTGCTTGCTCTTCTTGATGAGGATCTCGTCCCCCGGGTGCACCGCCAGTGTCACCTGACCGTCGCAGCTCACCTGCATGGCATCATCCTGATTGTCCGGTGAGACCAGCAGGCGCACCTCGCTGTCCGCATCCAGCACTATGGGGCGGCTGCTCAGGGTGTGCGGGAACATGGGCACCAGCGTGATGGCGTTGAGCTTGGGAGTGAGGATGGCGCCGCCCGCCGATAGCGAATAGGCGGTGGAGCCGGTCGGGGTGGCGACTATGATGCCGTCCGAGCGCTGGCTGTACATAAAGCTGCCATCGATATAGACCTCGAACTCGATCATGTGGGCTATCTTGCCCGGGTGCAGCACGGCTTCGTTCACCGCCAGGTTGCTCGATTTGCGCTCCCCGTGACGATAGACGGCGGCTTCCAGCAAGAAGCGGTGTTCACTCTTGTAGTGGCCGGAAAGCACCTGTTCCAGCGGCAGCAGATAATCCTGCGGCGACAGGTCGGTCAAAAAGCCGAGATTGCCCCGGTTGACCCCGATCACAGCCACATCGAACCGTGACAGCACCCGGGCCGCTCCCAGCATGTTACCGTCCCCGCCGACGACGATGGCCAAGTCCGCCTGCTCACCGAGCTGGACCAGATCCATCACGTTTTCATCCATGATGCCGAGGGTGTGGGCGACCCGGCTTTCGACCAGCACCTTGAAACCACGGGTAGTGAGATACTGATGCAAGCCGGTCAGGGTCTGGTTGGCCCCTTCGTGGTGGGGTTTGCCAATCAGGGCAATGGTTTTGAACGGAGAATCCATAGTCTGTCGGGTCTGGGATGAGTATTGGGGGGAGTATACCCCGCTTTGTGGGGGATTTGTCTGCTGCCAGCGTTCTGCTCGCACCATCGTACCGGGAAAAGTGGCAATTTGCCTGTCGGTGCGGCTCATTGGCGACGATAGCGCCCTTTTCCCCTTGAAAGCCGAGGCTGCGTCCCCATAATAGCGCCATTACAGGGTCTGTTGCCGACTTGTCGCGCACCCGAACGTCAGCAGACCCTCATAAGCAACCCTGAAATTGGAGATGTCATGAACCACGAAGAACAAAAGGTTGAAACGATGGAGCAAGTGGAAGCCCAGCCAGTCGAGCCGACCGATGTAGACAGTGAAGTGACAGCCGAGCAGGCCCGCATTGCCGAGCTGGAGGCCCAACTGGACGCCGCCCGGCAGGCGTCCAATGAAGAGCGCGAGCGTGCCATTCGTGCCGTCGCCGAGATGGAAAACCTGCGTCGCCGCGCCGCCCAGGACGTGGAAAAGGCCCACAAGTTTGCGCTGGAGAAATTTGCCGCCGAACTGTTGCCGGTACTGGACAACCTGGAGCGCGCCATCGAGCTGGCCGACAAGGAGAGCGAAGAGCTCAAGCCGATGATCGAAGGGGTCGAGCTGACCCTGAAATCGATGCAAAGCGGCGTGGCCAAGTTTGGTCTGAATCCGCTTGATCCGCTCAATCAGCCGTTTGATCCCAATGCCCATCAGGCGATGAGCATGATCGAAAATGGCGAGCTGGCACCGAACACTGTCATCGCCGTGATGCAGAAGGGCTACGAGCTCAACGGCCGGGTGATCCGTCCGGCCATGGTGATGGTCTCCAAGGCGCCAGCCTGATTGCCATCGCTGTGCTGAGCCCGCCGCTCGGCGGGCTTTTTATTGGTTGCGGCGCCAACTGCTTATTTTTGGCGTCATTTGGCAAGCATTCTTCCGTAAACAAGGCAAGAATGTGCGGTTTTTTGAGGGCAGGGCTTGAAGCGTCAACTTGAGACCCCATATAGGTTCCAAGGCCACGGCGGCACAAAAAATTTGATGCCGGGAGCTTGAAAGCCACATTGGCAGCCCCCACCTAGCCGTTAACGCATTAAGGCGAGTTCCTCGCCAGTTTATTCAAAGTATTTGGAGATTCGTCAAATGGGTAAAATCATCGGTATTGACCTGGGTACTACCAACTCCTGCGTCGCTATTCTGGATGGCGACACTGCTCGCGTGATCGAGAACGCAGAAGGCGATCGTACTACTCCGTCCATCATTGCCTATGCCGATGATGGCGAGATCCTGGTTGGTCAGCCGGCCAAGCGTCAGGCCATCACCAACCCGAAGAACACACTGTTCGCCATCAAGCGTCTGATCGGTCGCCGTTTCGAAGATGAAGAAGTGCAGCGTGACCTGAAGATCATGCCGTACGCCATCGCCAAGGCTGACAACGGTGATGCCTGGGTGGAAGTGAAGGGCAAGAAAATGGCACCGCCGCAGATCTCTGCCGAAGTGCTGAAGAAGATGAAGAAGACCGCCGAAGATTATCTGGGTGAGCCGGTGACCGAAGCCGTTATCACAGTGCCGGCCTACTTCAACGACGCCCAGCGTCAGGCTACCAAGGATGCCGGTCGCATCGCCGGTCTGGATGTAAAACGCATCATCAACGAACCGACCGCTGCGGCATTTGCCTACGGCGTGAACAAGGTCAAGGGTGAGCGCAAGGTTGCCGTGTATGACCTGGGTGGCGGTACTTTCGATATCTCCATCATCGAGATCGACGAAGTCGAAGGGGAAACCACCTTCGAAGTACTGGCGACCAACGGCAACACCCACCTGGGTGGTGAGGACTTCGACAACCGTGTCATCAACTATCTGGTTGACGAGTTCAAGCGTGAGCAGGGCATCGACCTGCGCAACGACCAGTTGGCCCTGCAGCGTCTGAAAGATGCCGCCGAGAAAGCCAAGATTGAGCTCTCTTCTGCCCAGCAGACCGACGTGAACCTGCCGTACATCACTGCAGATGCCACAGGTCCCAAGCACATGAACATCAAGGTGACCCGCGCCAAGCTGGAATCCTTGGTGGAAGACATGGTGAAAGACTCCCTGGAGCCGGTCCGTACTGCCCTGAAAGACTCTGGTCTGGCAGTTGGCGAGATCGACGACGTCATCCTGGTAGGCGGTCAGACCCGCATGCCGATGGTGCAGAAGACAGTTGCCGAGTTCTTTGGCAAAGAGCCGCGTAAAGACGTCAACCCGGACGAAGCCGTGGCCATGGGTGCTGCCATCCAGGGTGCCGTACTGTCCGGTGAGAAGACCGACGTACTGCTGCTGGACGTGACCCCGCTCTCTCTGGGTATCGAAACCATGGGCAGCGTCATGACTGCGCTGATCGAGAAGAACACCACTATCCCGACCAAGAAGTCCCAGGTGTTCTCCACTGCCGAAGACAACCAGTCTGCCGTGACCATTCACGTGCTGCAGGGTGAGCGCAAGCGCGCCAGCGACAACAAGTCCTTGGGCCAGTTCAACCTGGAAGGCATCCGTCCGGCTCAGCGCGGCCTGCCGCAGATCGAAGTGACCTTCGACATCGATGCCAACGGTATCCTGCACGTCTCTGCGAAAGACAAAGAGACCAACAAAGAGCAGAAGATCACCATCCAGGCCTCCTCCGGTCTGTCTGATGACGAGATCGAGCGCATGGTACGCGAAGCCGAAGCCAACGCGGCCGAGGACAAGAAGTTTGAAGAGCTGGTACAGGCTCGCAACCAGGCTGACGGTCTGGTCCACTCTGTACGCAAGCAGATCACCGAAGCCGGTGACGCCCTGCCTGCCGACGACAAGACCAAGATCGAGACTGCATTGAGCGAGCTGGAAGCCGTCATCAAGGGTGACGACAAGGCTGTCATCGAAGCCAAACAGCAGGCTCTGCTGGAAGCGTCCCAGAAGCTGATGGAGATTGCCCAGCAGCAATCCCAGGCTCAGGCTGCCGGCGCCGATGCCAACCAGTCCTCTTCTTCTTCCAAGGCTGACGACGACGTGGTCGATGCCGAGTTCGAAGAAGTGAAAGACGACAAGAAATAAGCCACACCCAGATGGGTAGAGCCCGCTCTACCCATCGGCTTGATCGATGAATTTACGGGCGTTGGGTGACCAACGCCCGTCTGCATAACTGTTTACGTAGCAACAGGATCAGTATGTCAAAGCGCGATTTCTATGAAGTGCTCGGGGTATCGAAAGGTGCCGATGAGCGCGAGATCAAGAAGGCGTACAAGCGTCTGGCGATGAAGTTTCACCCGGACCGCAATCAGGGTGATGCCGCATCCGAAGAGAAGTTCAAAGAGGTCAAGGAAGCCTATGAGATCCTGACCGACGAGAATCTGCGGGCTCGCTATGACCAGTATGGTCATGCCGGCGTGGATCAGAGCCAGGGTGGCGGTGGCCACGGTGGCTTTGGCGGCGGTGCCGATTTCGGTGATGCGTTCGGCGATATCTTTGGCGACATCTTCGGTGGCCGCAGCGGCGGCGGTCGTCGTGGTCCGGCCCGGGGTTCAGACCTGCGCTACACCATGGAGCTGACCCTGGAAGAGGCGGTGCGCGGTGTCTCCAAGGAGATCAAGGTGCCGTCCCTGGTCCACTGCGAGGTCTGCAACGGCTCCGGTGCCCACACCGGCAGCACAGCCCAGACTTGCCCGACCTGCCACGGTGCTGGTCAGGTGCAGATGCGTCAGGGCTTCTTCGCGGTGCAGCAGGCCTGTCCGCACTGTCACGGTCGCGGCAAGATCATCAAGGATCCGTGCCGCAAGTGCCATGGCGAAGGTCGTTACCAGAAGACCAAGACGCTGTCGGTCAAGATCCCGGCGGGTGTCGATACCGGTGACCGTATCCGTCTTTCCGGCGAAGGGGAAGCGGGGGAAGCGGGCGCTCCGGCTGGGGATCTCTATGTACAGGTCCACGTCAAGGAGCATGAGATCTTCGTGCGTGACGGCAACAACCTCTACTGCGAAGTGCCCATCAGCTTCACCGCAGCCGCCCTGGGTGGCGAGATCGAAGTGCCGACCCTGGATGGCCGCGTCAAGCTCAAGGTCACTCCCGAGACCCAGACCGGCAAGATGTTCCGCATGCGGGGCAAGGGCGTCAAGTCAGTGCGCTCCGGCCAGGTTGGGGATCTGATGTGCAAGGTGGTGATCGAGACTCCGGTCAAGCTGACCGAGTCCCAGAAAGAGCTGTTGCGCCAGCTGGACGAGTCGTTCAGCGGTGCCGCCGCCAAGACCCACAAGCCGAGATCGGAAGGTTTCTTCGAAGGGGTGAAACGCTTCTTCGACGACCTGACCCGCTGATCTCAGCGCATCCCAGCAAAGCCGGCCTCTGTGCCGGCTTTCTTTTTGCCTGCCATTCGGCCCGTCTCTTCGTTATTGAGTGGATCCTGATGAGGGATCCACCTCACAACTCCCGCCAATTCATTCTGTACAAATGTTATCCCGCTCACAGAGTGGCTGAAACGGTTTAGCTGGCATCTTGAGTTGGCTAAAGCGGTTTAGCTATGCTCTCTTCGCCGATAAAAACAGAGCCCGACCGGGCAACACACGACAGGTGAGGAAGATGACCATGTTCAAGAGCAAATTGGCGTTGGCAGTGGCGCTGGGATTGGGGATGAGCAGCCCGCTGTGGGCGGCGGAGGGCGGTATCGAAGCCAGGCTGGCGGCGCTGGAGGCGCGGGTACAGGCGGCCGAAGCAAGAGCCGAGGCAGCGGAGAGTCGTGCCAGTCAGGCCGAGATAAAGGCGAGTGCGGCCAGTGAGGAGGCCCAGGTCGCCAACACCCGCAGCCAGAAGGTGGATGAGAAGACGGCGGGGGCACAGGGCTTCGAGTTTCACGGCTATGCCCGCTCGGGCTTGCTGGTCAACAGCAATGGCAACGGCGGGCGGGGCGGTCCCTACATCACGCCGGCAGGATCTGTGGGGGGCGCAGTGGGCCGGCTTGGCAACGAAGACGACACCTACATGGAAGCGAATCTGCTCAAGACCCAGACGTTTGATGACGGCAGCTGGGCACGCTACAAGCTGATGCTGGCAGATGGCGTGGAGACCAGCAACGACTGGACCGCCAGCGATTCGAGCCTCAATACCCGCCAGGTGTTTGCCGAAATAGGCAATCTGGCGAGCTTCGATGGCGCTTTCAAGAATGCGGTGCTGTGGGCGGGCAAGCGCTTTGATCGGGACAACTTCGACATCCACTGGCTCGACTCGGACGTGATCTTCCTGGCCGGTACCGGTGGCGGTGTCTATGACGTGCAACTTGCCGACAGCTGGAAGGCGAACTTCTCCCTCTATGGCCGCGACTATGGCGACATCAGTGCCAGCGGTCTGTCGGACATAGAGAGCTACATCCTCACCATGAACAACCGCTTCGGCAGCTGGCAGTGGATGGTGAACGGCCTCTCGGCCAATGACAACGAACAGCGCATCAACGACGGTGGCAAAGGAAGCGAGGCGGCAGACAAGGGGGCTCATACCCTGGTGGCTTATCACGCCGACAGCTTCTTTGGCATCAACCCCGGCTTCTCCAAGGCGGCGATCCTCTACGGTCATGGTCTGGGTGCCGAGCTCAAGGGCTTGGGTTCCGACAGCGAACTGCTGCCCGATGCCGATGCGGTACGAGTCGCCGTGTTTGGCGCCACCGACCTCAACTCGCGCTGGCGTTTCGCACCGGCCCTGCTGGCAGAGCAGAGCCAGGATCGTTACGTGAAAGGGGATGAATACCAGTGGCTGACCCTCAATACCCGGGTAGCCCAGGTGCTGAGCCAGAACGTCGAGCTGGTCTATGAGGCGGCATGGCAGTACATGGATCTGGATCCCAAGGGCTACAAGGGTCGCCAGGCGGTGAACGGCAACTTCACCAAGCTCACCTTCGCACCCACCTTCAAGGCGCAGACCGCCGGCTTCTTCGAGCGTCCGGAGCTGCGGGTGTTCGCCACCTGGATGGACTGGTCATCGGAGCTCGACAGCTACGCCAGTGACGATGCCATGGGCCAGAGCAACTTCACCGCTGGTGGCGAGTGGAACTTTGGCGTGCAGATGGAAACCTGGTTCTAGTTCGTTATCCCGATCACAAAAATGGCAGCCGGTGCCAGGATCTGTTGGTTTGCTAAATCGGTTTAGCTGATAATGAAAGCCAAGAGATGAGGGCCCGGCCCTGTCAATGAATCCTGTGCAGCAGTGGAGTAGCAAGGTGACGAATCGTGTGTGGGTAATGGGGGATGCGGTGGTGGACTTGATCCCGGAAGGGGAGCTGCACTACCTCAAGTGCCCGGGTGGCGCACCCGCCAATGTGGCGGTCGGGGTGGCGCGACTCGGCGGCGAGTCAGCTTTTATCGGCCGGGTCGGCGCCGATCCGTTTGGCCGCTTTATGGCCGATACCCTGGCAAGGGAAGGGGTGGATACCGCTTGTCTGCGGGCGGATCCTGATCATCGAACCTCCACAGTGCTGGTGGAGCTCGATGAAGAGGGGGAGCGCAGCTTCACCTTCATGGTGCGCCCCAGTGCGGATCAGTTCCTGACCCCGGATGAGTTGCCCGGCTTCCAGGCCAGCCAGTGGTTGCTCACCTGCTCCATCGCGCTCGCCAACGAACCGGTACGCGGCAGTTGCCTGCAGGCCATGGCCGCCATCAAGGACGCGGGGGGACGGGTCAGTTTCGACCCCAACCTGAGGCCCGAGGTGTGGGGCAACCCCGCCGAGATGCTGCCAGTGGTGCGCCAGGCAATCGCCTTGGCGGATGTGGTCAAGCTCTCGATTGACGAGCTGCAGCTGTTGAGCGGTGAGGATGATCTGGCCGCGGGGCTCGCTACCATATCAGGCCCGGCGCTGGTGCTGGTGACCCGGGGGGCGGCCGGAGTGGTGGCTCGCCTCGAGGGCGAGCTGCTGGAGTGGGTGGGGCCGAAAGTGACCCCGCTTGACACCACGGGGGCGGGGGATGCCTTCGTCGCCGGACTCCTGGCGGCGCTGGCACAGGGCGAGCGGTTGCCCACGCTGGCCGAGCTGCCCGCCATCCTGGCTCAGGCCCACGGCTGCGGGGCGCTCGCCACCACTGCCAAGGGGGCCATGACGGCGCTGCCGATCCGCACAGAACTGGATGCCTTTTTGCGATCAGCCTCAAGCGGCTGTTGAGCTGCGGCTAGAACCGCAGCTCAACAGACCCTACTCTCATGTGACAAGGGCCCGCCAGCATGGCGGGCCATAAGAGGAATAATATGAATATCAGTGCGATAGCCAAGGATTTGGTGCCCCTGCTCGGGGGCAAGGAGAATATCGTCAGCGCTGCCCACTGCGCCACCCGATTGCGGCTGGTGCTCGCCGATGACAGCAAGGTGAACAAGGCTGCCATCGACAAGCTGGAGGGGGTCAAGGGATGCTTCAGCAACGCGGGTCAGATCCAGGTGATCTTCGGCACAGGTCTGGTCAACAAGGTCTATGCGGAGTTCGTGGCTATTACCGGGACAGGGACGGCCAGCAAGGCGGAGCTGACCGACATGGCGACGGCCAAGCTCAACGTGGCCCAGCGGCTGGCGCGGACGCTCTCCAACATATTCGTGCCCATCATTCCGGCAATCGTCGCGTCCGGTCTGCTGATGGGGCTGCTCGGCATGGTGCGCACCTATGGCTGGGTCAACGCCGATAGTGCCCTCTTCGTCATGCTCGACATGTTCAGCTCGGCGGCCTTTATCATACTGCCCATTCTGATCGGGTTCACGGCCGCGCGGGAGTTTGGCGGCAACCCCTATCTGGGTGCCACCATGGGGGGGATCCTCACCCACCCGGCGCTGACCAACGCCTGGGGCGTGGCCGGTGGCTTCAAGACCATGGATTTCTTCGGGCTGGATGTGGCCATGATCGGCTATCAGGGCACCGTCTTCCCTGTGCTGCTGGCGGTCTGGTTCATGTCACATCTGGAGAAACAGCTGCGCAAGCGCATTCCGGATGCGCTGGATCTGATCCTGACGCCGTTTCTCACCGTCATCATCACAGGTTTCGTGGCGTTGCTGTTTATCGGCCCGGCGGGTCGGGTGCTGGGGGATGGCATCTCCTTCGGCCTGAGTGCGCTTTATGAGCAGGCGGGCTGGTTGGCTGGATTGGTGTTTGGCGGGACCTATTCCCTTATCGTCATCACCGGCATCCACCACAGCTTCCACGCCATAGAGGCGGGGCTGCTCACCAACCCGGCCATAGGGGTCAACTTCCTGCTGCCCATCTGGGCCATGGCCAACGTGGCGCAGGGCGGGGCTTGCCTCGCGGTCTACTTCAAGACCCGGGATCCGAAAATCAGGGCCATTACCGTGCCGGCGGCCATGTCCTGCCTGCTGGGCATCACGGAGGCGGCGATCTTCGGGGTCAACCTGCGCTATATCAAGCCCTTCCTCGCCGGCCTGCTCGGCGGGGCTTGCGGCGGCGCCTACGTGGTGGCGGCCAAGGTAGGCATGACGGCGGTGGGGCTGACCGGTATTCCCGGCATGGCCATCGTTCAGCCCATGAGCCTCATTCATTACGTCATCGGGCTGGTGATCGCCTTTGGCGTCGCCTTCGCCGCCTCTTCCCTGCTCAAATACAAGGTGGAGTGATGAAGGAAGTTGATCTCCTCAATCAGATTGTCCGGTCGCTATTGGCCGGACAGCTCAAGGCGGCGGCGGATCCCCATAGGCCCCGCTGGCATCTGGCAGCCCCGGTGGGGCTGCTCAACGATCCCAACGGCTTTATCGAGCACGGCGGCCGCTATCACCTCTTCTATCAGTGGAATCCGCTGGGCTGCGAGCACAGCAACAAGTGCTGGGGTCATGTCAGCTCGACCGATCTGCTGCACTGGCAGCACGAGCCGGTGGCGCTCTTGCCCACCGAGGCCTATGAGAGCCACGGCTGCTATTCGGGTTCGGCGGTGAGCGACGAGCAGGGGCGCCTTACCCTGATTTACACCGGCAACGTCAAATACCCGGATGGCAGCCGCACCGCCTTCCAGTGTCTGGCCCGCGCCGACGGCGAGTTTGCCAAGCTGGGGCCTGTGCTCGATTTACCTGAAGGCTACAGCGGCCATGTGCGCGACCCCAAGGTGTGGCATGACGGCCAGCAGTGGCTGATGGTGCTGGGAGCCCGCACCCTGGACGACAAAGGCGAGGTGCTGCTCTATCGCGGCGAGACGCTGGACAAGTGGCAGCTGCTCGGTCCCATCGCCGGCAGCGGGCGAGGCGGTCTGGGGGAGTTTGGCTATATGTGGGAGTGCCCCGATCTTTTCCCGCTGGCCGATCGCCATGTGTTGATAAGTTGCCCGCAGGGGATTGCCCCGCAAGGGGAGGATTATCGCAACCTCTATCAGTGTGGCTGGCTGGCGGGGCAGTTCGATGGCGAGCATTTCGAGCACGGGGCTTTTCACGAGCTGGACAGGGGTTTCGAATTCTATGCGCCGCAGACCACACAAGATAGCCAGGGCCGTCGCCTGCTGTTTGGCTGGCTGGGGCTGCCGGAGGAGAACGAGATGAGCCAGCCCACTGTCGCTCACGGCTGGATCCACCAGATGAGCTGCCCGCGGGAGCTGTTCTGGCAGCATGAGTGGCTTTGTCAGCGGCCGGTGGCTGAACTTGCCGCTCTCAAGGGGGAGCTGACCAGTTTCGAGGGGGTCGTCAGCGAGTTTCCGGGGATGACCATCGAATCGGCCTGGCTGGATCTGACGCTGACCGGCGCGGGCAGTCTCTGGCTCGGCACAGTGGCCGAGCTGGTGTGGCAGAAAGGGCGCATTGGATTGCGTCGCCAGAACTGGCTGAGCGGGGAGTGGGAAGAGAGGTCAGCTCCCTGGCTGGGTGGCCCGCTGACACTCTTGTGCGATCGATCCAGCCTCGAGTGTTTCGTGGATGATGGGCGTCAGACGCTGTCAGCCCGTTACTTCCCCGGTGAAAAGCCGCAACTATCGGCAGGGGATGCGGGCGAGGGCGGCAAAATTTGCCTCAATCACTGGCCGCTGTCGGCGTGCCTAGTACAATAGCCCGGTTCTAGTCAGCCGGGAGGCCAGGTGGAGAAGAAGAAACGGATCACGATTGCCCAGATAGCCGAATTGGCAGGGGTGTCCAAGGCGACCGCCAGTCTGGTGCTCAACGGCAAGAGTGCGGAGTACCGGATTGCCGACCAGACCCGCAAGCGGATCCAGGCGGTGGCGGACGAGTGCCACTACCAGCCGAGCTTTCATGCCCGTGCCCTGCGCGAGACCCGCAGTTACACCTGGGGGCTGGTGATCCCCGATCTCACCAACTTCGGTTTTGCCAGTATCGCCCGGGCCCTCGAGGCCCACTGTCGCGAGGCCGGGATCCAGCTGCTGATCGCCTGCTCCGAAGATGATCCCACTCTGGAGCAGAAGGTGGTGGACAACCTCATCAGTCGTCAGGTGGATGGCATTATCGTCGCCTCCAGCGGCCACAGCGATGACACCTATGCCCGTATTCACGACCGCCTGCCCGTGGTGCAGCTGGATCGCCATATCGGCGAGTCGCGCCTGCCCATGGTGATCTCCGATGCCTGCAAGGCCACCGCCGAGCTGGTACGGGACATGGCTGGCGAGTGCGGGGCGGAGATCTACTACTTCGGCGGCCTGCTGGATCTCTCCCCCAGTCGCCACCGGCTGGCGGGTTATGAACTGGGTCTGCATAGAGCCGGGCTTGAGGCCCAGCCTGCCCGGGTGCGCCATCGGGATTATCAGCCCAGCTCCGGCTATCAGCTGATGGCCGAACTGGTCGCCGAGCTGGGGGCGCCACCCAGGGGGCTCTTTACCGCTTCCTTTACCCTGCTGGAAGGGGTGCTGCGCTACCTCAACGAGGCGGGGCTGATGGAGACGGGGATGCGCCTGTGTACCTTCGATGATCACGATCTGCTCGACTGCATTCCCATGCGCATCGACTCTGTGGCGCAAGATTGTCCGGCGCTGGCCCGTGCCGCCTTCGAGCTGATGCAGCAGCTGATTGCAGGGAATGTTCCCGGCCAGACCGCCCAGGTCATAGCCCCCAGAGTGCGCTGGCGCAGTCGCCGCTAGTCGCGCAGGTTCGTTCCCATCAAACAGCCCCGCCAATGTTGGCGGGGCTGTTTGTCTATCGGGAGAGGACGCAAAGATATTCCCCGTGCGTTCAATCCGTGGTGCTGGCGCGCCAGAACACCTGCTTGATATGGGGATGAATGGCCAGCTTGACCATAAGGGCATCCAGCTCATCGCCATCGATGGAGGTGGCCAGCAACACGGCCGATATCTCCAGATCCCGCTCGCCGAACGGTGCTATGTCCAGCTCGCTCAGGGGGTAGTTGGCCTGCTCCATCATCTCTTCCAGCCAGTGCAGCACCTCCTTCTGATACTCGCGCTGGGCGAGGGCCGTGACTCTGTAGGTCACCTCGGTATCGGTATTGTCCACCGGGCGGCGGTTGATCTGGTTGACCAGGGGGCGCAGCAGGGTGTTGGCGGCCAGCACGAAGAGGGCGCCGAGCACTGCTTCCATGGCGAGCCCGGCCCCACTGGCTGCCCCCACGGCGGCTACGCCCCACAGGGTAGCAGCCGTGTTGATGCCGCGGATATTGCCCGACTCGCGCATGATGACACCTGCGCCGAGAAAACCGATGCCGGAGACGATGTAAGCCACCACATGGACCACGTTGTAGTTGCCACCGTGCAGGTCATAGATGCGCTGGGCAAGGCTGACGAACAGGGCGGCCCCCACGGCGACCAGCACGTTGGTGCGCAGGCCGGCGGTACGCTGTCGGTACTGACGCTCCAGCCCGACCAGGCTGCCCAGCACGAAGGCCAGCAACAGGCTGGCCAGGGTGTCGAGCAGGGAAATCATGTCAATTTGCTGCCACATTCTCATGGCGTACTCCTTCTGATAACTGGTGGCCTTCGGGATGCATGATGGCGTGCCAATGGGCACTGCTGATAAATCGCAAGGCTGCGTGCGGTAAAGATCACCATGGAAAATGAAAACGGACGTCCGGGTCGCACAGACCCGGATATTCAGGCGCTCAATGAAAGGCGACGGGCGAGGTGCCGGGTCAATGGAGAGGGGCCAGCATGGCTGGCCCCGGATTCACCTGATAGCTGTCAGTTGAGCACTGGCTCGGCATCACGCCGGGGGCGCAGCTCCCAGCGTACCGGGTGGGCTACCCCGACCTGATGCACGAACTGCACCAGATACCGGCGCTGGGGCGGGGTGCAGTGCAGGTTGAGCACCAGCTCCCGACCACCACTGCGCCCAGGTCTCAGGGATTGCATGGGATGCAGCCCGGCCGGTTGCAGTGTGTGGCTCACCATGTCGAGTACCTGCTCCATGTCGGCGCGATCCTGGCAGCGGATCTGCAACCGGTAGTGGTGCTGACTCGGCTTGCCACGCAGCCAGAGTGGCAGCAGACCACGGCCCAGCTTGCTCAGCAGGGGGTGAACCTGGGTGGACCCAGATTTGGTTGAAATAAAACGCATAGCAGCCTCCTTGTGGGAAGCAGAAACTATGCAGGCAAGGTGTCCAGGCCTGGGCTTGGGTCACCTGACGTCAAGTGTAAAAACAGAGAAGAGGGGAGTGGATTTCCGCTTCTCGCAGGGTTGCGAGAAAGCGGCAGAGGAAGACCTGCGGCTATCTCGCGACCTGGGTGCCGACTATGAGGGTCGGCCTACAACTGTCACTTGATGAATTGCCCACTGATGGTCTCCGCTGTTGATGAACGGCCAGATGGTACTCATCCAGAGCGATGAGGTAAAGCCCTATCCTCCTTCAGCAACATTTAGATACAAGTTTGTCAATAATGTGAGCCAGTTGGCTACATCAGCGACAACCCAGCCTGCGCAGTACCATGGCGGCAGGGCAGAAACCGGTGAAAGCGCTCTGGATCAGGTTGACCCCGACAAAAACACTCAGCCAGAAAAAGCCCGGATGAACCCATTGGGTCAACGCCAGTGACAACAACAGCATGCTTCCCGCCACGATTCTCACTCCGTTATCAACAGTCATATCTTGTTCCTTGGTTGTTTATCCGGCTGCTTGCGAAGGTTTAAAATTAGAAGTTGCTAATTTAGGTTTTATTTATAGAATAAAACCAAATATAAGCAACTACTAATTTATGCCTATGGCCTCTTTCGATGAGATGACCCGCCACGCAAGCGAGGCGGCTGTCCTGCTCAAGGCGCTGGCCCATCCAGAGCGATTGATGGTGCTCTGTCAGCTGATTGATGGGGAGAAGGGGGTCGGCGCGTTGCTGGCCCACAGCAAGTTGGGGCAGTCAGCCTTTTCCCAGCAACTGGCGGTGCTCAGGCGTAGCGGCCTGATCCGATCGCGCAAGGTTGCCCAGCAGATCTACTACTCGCTGGCAAACGGGGCGGCGGCGGATGTGCTGGCCGTGTTGCAAACCCATTTTTGTCACTCCCAAGAGGATGAGGTGTCTTGATGTTTGAAACCCAATGGTTGCTTGCCCTGTCCGGGGGCATGCTGGTGGGGCTCTCCGCCCTGATGTTGATGCTGTTCAACGGTCGTGTGGCCGGGATCAGCGGCATTCTGGCGGGAGCCTTGCAGCACAGGCATGCCTGGCGCTGGCTGTTTTTGTTGGGACTGGGGGCGGGCGCCTGGTTGGCGTTCAGTCTGGGCTGGGCCCGGATGCCGAGCTTCAGCGCTCTGCCGACCTGGCCACTGGTCGCGCTGGCGGGTCTGCTGGTGGGTATGGGTACCCGTCTTGGCAATGGCTGCACCAGTGGTCACGGTATCTGCGGCATGGGGCGGCTCTCGGTGCGCTCCCTCTTTGCCACCCTCACCTTTATGGCGGCCGGTTTCATGACGGTGTTTGTCACCCTGCATCTGTTGTAACGAGGTAATGAGATGAAACTTTTTATCAGTCTGCTTGCAGGTCTCTTGTTCGGGCTCGGTCTGGCCATCTCCGGCATGGTGGATCCGGCCCGTGTCATCGGTTTTCTCGACCTGGCGGGGGCTTGGAATCCCAGCCTGGCCTTCGTGATGGGGGGCGCCTTGCTGGTGTTTATGCCGGGCTACCAACTGTTGGTCAAACCAAGCAGCCGCAGCCTGCTCGATGAGCCATACCAGTTCGGCCAGCTCCGGCACGTGGATCGCAGTCTCATCGCAGGATCGGCCCTGTTTGGTATCGGCTGGGGGCTGGTTGGCATCTGCCCGGGGCCAGCCTTGAGTCTCATTTCCAGCGGTCAGCCCATGATATTGTTGTTTGTGGCAAGCATGGTGGCCGGGATCTTGCTGGTTGATAAGGGATTGAATCGGGTATGGGTGAAGGTGCGGCCATCTCCCATCGCCTGATCCTGTGGCGTGAACCGCTGGCGTACTGAACCGCAGCACCAAGGAGGGAGGTTATCATGAAGCATTTCCGGTTGCCGGGGGCCACCTTGCTGGTCATGACATCCACCTTGGCGCTGGCCGCAGAAGGGAAGAGCGTGGCCCCGCTGACGGTTGCGCCACAGCAGGTGACCGACTGGCTCACCCTGGATGGCACCGTCAGTGCCATCAATCAGGGGACGGTGGCGGCCCAGACCGGTGGTCGGGTCTCCCGCATGCTGGTGGATGTGAACGATCAGGTGCAGGCGGGGCAACCGCTGCTGGAGATCAGCGGCAAGGAGCAGTTTGCCGCCGTCACGGGTGCGCAGGCGCGACTGGCGCGGGCGCAGGCCCAGCAAGTGGAAGCCGAGCGCCAGCTCGCCCGCTTTCAGGCGCTGATTGCCAAGGGGGTGATCACCCGCGCCCAGCTCGACAATGCCCAGGCGACTGATCGCGCCGCCCGAGCCGAGGTGAACGCTGCCGATGCGGCCCTCACTCAGGCCCGCGAGGCCTACGGTTATACCCGCATTCTGGCCCCTTACGCCGGAGTGGTGACCAAACGGCTGGTAGAGCTGGGGGAGACTGTCGCCCCCGGTACCCCGCTGCTGTCGGGCTTCTCCCTCGACACACTGCGGGTGGAGGTGGAGTTGCCCCAATCCGCCCTGACGCTTGCTCGTGAGCCCGCGGATGTGCAGGTGCTGCTGCCGGATGGCAAGTCTGTTACCCCGGTCAAATTGACCCGCTTCAACTATGCCGACAGCCAGAGCCACGCCTTCAAGTTGCGCCTCGACTTGCCGCCGCAAACCGCCGGGGTATTGCCCGGCATGTGGCTCAAGGTGCAGCTCAAGCAGGGTGAGCGTCAGGTGTTGCAGGTGCCGGAGCACGCCCTGCTGCGGCAAGGAGAGTTCAACGGCGTCTATCTGCAGCAGCCTGCTGGTTGGTCCCTGACGCCGGTGAGGGTTGGCCATTGCGTCGAGGGGCTGTGCGAGATCCTGGCGGGGCTGCAAGCCGGTGACAAGCTGGCCCCCGATGCCTGGGCGAAGCAGCAGGAGCTGGCCCATGAGTAACGAGCTGAACGGCAACAGGGAGAGGCTGGGACCTGCCGGTCGGCTGGCGGCGCTGTTTCAGGGCTCGGCCATCACCCCGCTGCTGGCGCTGGTGGGGCTGCTGCTCGGCCTGTTTGCGGTGCTGGTGACCCCCAAGGAGGAGGAGCCGCAGATCGATGTCACCTTCGCCGATGTCTATATCCCCTTCCCGGGAGCCAGCCCGGCGCAGGTGGAATCCCTCGTCACCACCCCTGCCGAGCAGGTGGTCTCCCAGATAAAGGGTATTGATACCCTCTACTCTTTTTCCCAACCCGATGGCGCCCTGCTGGTGGTGGTGTTCAAGGTGGGGGTGAGTCGCGAACAGGCCATCGTCGATCTCAACAACCAGCTCGACTCCAACCGCGACTGGCTGCCACAGGGGATCGGGGTCGGCCAGCCGCTGGTAAAACCCCGGGGGATCGATGATGTCCCCATCGTCAGCCTCACGCTCTGGAGCAAGCAACTGGGTGCCCCCGAGCTGACCCGGGTCGCCCATGAGCTGGAGACCGAACTCAAGCGCATTCCCGGTACCCGCGATATCTACACGCTGGGCAGCCAGATCGCCGTGCTGCGGGTGATGCCGGATCCGTCGGCCCTCAGCGCCCACGGTATCAGCTGGGGTGAGCTGAGCCAGCGACTTGCCGCCGCCAATCAGGTGGGTACGACACAGGCCATCGAGCAGGACAACAGTGAGATCAAGGTGCAGGTGGGGCAGTTCCTGCAAAGCGAGCAGCAGATCCGAGAACTTGTGGTGGGGCTGCACGACGGCAAGCCGGTCTACCTGCGGGATGTGGCAAAGGTTTCTCTGGGTCAGGAGACCCCGACCAGGCGCAGCTGGATGGGGAAAGGGCAAGCCAGTTATCCGGCGGTGACCCTGGCCATCGGCAAGCAGCCGGGCCAGAACGCGGTCGATGTGGCCAAGCGGGTGGAGGCGCGGGTCGAGAGTTTGCAGAACCGGCTTATCCCTGCCGGGGTCGAGGTGACGGTGACCCGTGACTACGGCGTCACCGCCGAGACCAAATCCAACACCCTGATCGGCAAGCTGATTTTTGCCACCATGGCGGTGGTGCTGCTGGTGCTGGTGAGCATGGGCTGGCGCGAGGCGCTGGTGGTGGGGGTGGCCATCGTCATCACCCTGGCGCTGACCCTGTTTGCCAGCTGGGCATGGGGCTTTACCCTCAACCGGGTGTCGCTGTTTGCGCTGATCTTCTCCATCGGCATTCTGGTGGATGACGCCATCGTGGTGGTGGAGAACATCCATCGCCATCGCGGTTTGGGCAAGGGGGCACTCAAGGATCTTATTCCGGGGGCGGTGGACGAAGTGGGGGGGCCGACCATACTGGCAACCCTGACCGTGATCGCGGCCCTGCTGCCGATGGCCTTTGTCAGCGGCCTGATGGGCCCCTACATGAGCCCCATCCCCATCAATGCCAGCATGGGGATGCTCATCTCCTTGCTGGTGGCCTTTATCTTCTCACCCTGGCTGGCGAGCCATTTGCTCAAGGGTGAGGTGCACTGTGCCCACGGCGAAGCCAAGGCCGGACTCTTTCATTGGCTGATGACGCCTTTCCTGATCGGTGACGGCGCCAAGCGCGCCAGACGCAAACTCTGGCTGGTCATTCTGCTGCTGGTCGGGGCGGCTACCGCCATGCCGGTGGTGCAGTGGGTGGTGCTCAAGATGCTCCCCTTTGACAACAAGTCGGAATTCCAGCTGGTGCTCGACATGCCGGAGGGGGCGACGCTGGAGCAGACCGAGCGCACCCTGCTGGCGGTGGGGAGGGAGCTTGCCAAGGTGGAGGAGGTGAAGGATTACCAGATCTACGCCGGCAGCGCCGCTCCCATCAACTTCAATGGCCTGGTGCGCCACTACTTTATCCGCAGCGGCGCCAATGTGGGGGATATTCAGGTCAATCTGGTGAACAAACACGAGCGCCATCGCAGCAGCCACCAGATTGCCCAGTCGGTACGGGCGCCGCTGCAGGCCATCGCCAGTACGGTGGGGGGCAACCTCAAGGTGGTGGAGGTGCCCCCCGGCCCGCCGGTCTGGTCACCCATCGTTGCCGAGGTCTATGGCCCGACACCGGCCGCCCGTGAAGCCGCGGCGCGCGCCGTACAGGCCCGTTTTGTGGCCACGGCGGATCTGGTGGACGTGGATATCTATCTGACCGACCCGCAGCCCAGGTGGCGGCTGGTGGTGGATCGCAGCAAGGCGGCCCTGCTCGGGGTCGATCTCGGGGATCTGGTGAGCACCCTCAATGGTGGGGTGGGCTATCAGGATGCCAGCTGGCTGCAGGGGCACGGCGCCAAGTATCCGGTGCCGATCCGCATCGAGCTGGCCCCCGGTGACAAGCGGGATCTGGCGGGTGTGCTGGCCCTCAAGGTGCGCAGCCAGAGCGGTCAGCTGGTGCGGGTCTCCGAGCTGGTGAGTCGCAAAGACGAGGTGGCCCCCGGCTATATCATGCACAAGAACATGCAGCCCATGGTGATGGTGGTGGCCGACATGGGCGGCCATACCGACAGCCCGCTCTACGGCATGTTTGCCGCCGGTGCCGACATCGACCTGCCCCAATATTACGTGCAGCAGCCCGACAAGCTGGGGGAGGTGGCCCTGTTGTGGGACGGGGAGTGGAAGGTAACCTACGAGACCTTCCGTGACATGGGTATCGCCTACGGGGTGGGGATGATCCTCATCTACCTGCTGGTGGTGGCCCAGTTCCGATCCTATCTGGTGCCGCTCATCATCATGGCTCCCATTCCGCTCACCATCATAGGGGTGATGCCGGGCCATGCCCTGCTGGGGGCCCAGTTTACTGCCACCTCGATGATCGGGATGATAGCGCTGGCCGGGATCATAGTGCGCAACAGCATACTGCTGGTGGACTTTATCGAGCAGCAACGAAGAGCCGGGATGGCGTTCGAGCTGGCGGTGATCGAAGCGGCCCAGGTGCGGGCCAAACCCATCATGCTGACGGCGCTGGCGGCGATGATCGGGGCCCTGTTTATCCTCGATGATCCCATCTTCAACGGGCTGGCCATCAGCCTTATTTTCGGGATCCTGGTCTCCACCTTGCTCACCCTGGTGGTAATACCGCTGCTCTACTACAGCCTGATGGCGCGGCGTGTTTGATGGGATCAGAGCGCGGCCAGTGCTGGCGTGAGACAGCAAGGTTCAGTGTTTCACCAGACCGGGCGGGGGAGAGGCGAGGGGGCCATCGGGCGAGAGGAGGGCCTCTTCCTGCATGCTGGCCTTCAGCAGCGGGAAATAGCGTCTGTCCTGCTTGACCATGTGGCCCAGCACCAGATCCTGCAGAACAAAATCCAGTAGAGCAAGATTGGTCAGCTCGCCAGTGCGGGCCGCCTGATAGAGGCTGTCGGCCCGACGGAGCAGCTTTTGATGCTCCTGACGGTGAGTGTCCAGCTCGGCGTACTCCAGCTTGGCCAGAATGGCCTCTTCATTGTTGAAGTGGCGGGCGGCCAGGGCCAGCAGGGCGTCGAAGTTTTGATGAAACTGCTCTGTATCCTCTTCCATGGTCAGCACACCGTTGAGCAACTGGTTGGCCAGGGCAAACAGCTGGCGATGGTCATCATCGATCTGCGGGTGGCCGCAGTCGTGGCTCTGTTTCCAGCCCAGCTGCATCTGGTTGGCTGCCTCTCGCGTGATCCCGTCCGCCATCTGGGGCGTGAACAGCTGGATGCGGTTGCGCCCCGCCTCCTTGGCCTGATACATGGCCTGATCGCCGTGATTCATCAACTGCTTCTGGGTGGTGCCGTGCTGCGGATAGAGGGCTACACCGATGCAGCTGGAGATATGGAAATGGAGCGCATCCGTCATGGCAAAGGTCTGGTTGAGACTCTGGTGGATGGCCTCGGCGATGGCGATGGCCCCCGCCTCTCCCGTTATCTCGGGCAGCAGCACCATGAATTCATCCCCGCCGATCCGGGCGACCGTGTCCCCCTCCCGCACACAGTGCAGCATTCGCTTGGCGACGGTGGCCAGCAGCCAGTCGCCTGCCTCGTGCCCATGCTGATCGTTGACCGGCTTGAAGTGGTCGAGATCGATGAACAGCAGGGCCAGCGGCTTTCCGTCCGCCTGTTGCAGTGAGTGTTGCAGCCTGTCTTGTAGCAGACGACGGTTGGGCAGGTGAGTGAGGGGATCATAAAAAGCGAGCTGGCGCATCATCTCCTCGCTGGCTTTGCGATCGCTGATGTCCCGGGTTACGCCGAGCACAGAGACGGGGTTGCCATCCTTGTCGGCATGCAGCGTGGTCACCACTTCTGTGTGGATGAGGCGCCCATCCTTGTGAGGCTGATCCACCAGGGTGACTCGCTTGGTATTGATGTGATCCCCCGCTGCCCATGTTGCCAGCGACTCCTTCATCTGGCGGGCGATGCGGTCGGCAGATTCAGCCGTCATCAGCTCCTCGCCCGTCTGGGCCAGCACCTCCTCGACGGTGAAACCACGCAGGTGATGTACCGACGGGCTCAGGTAGGTGAAGCGACCACTCTGGATATCCATGGTCCAGATGACGTCGGCACTGTTCTCCGTGATGAAGCGGAAGTGGCGCTCGTTGTCGGCTATCTCCTGGCTTAGCTGATGGCGTGCCTTGCTCTCTTCCCGCAGACGGCGGTTGAGACGCAGGAAGATCATAAGCAATATCAATAGGAAGGCGGTTACCAGCAGGCCGATGGCGATGCCCTGATAGATCATCAACTGCTGTTGATGCGCTCTCTCTTCCTGCTGGCTGTAGAGGAAACTATCCAGATCCGGCATGGCAGTGAGCAGGCCGAGGTCCATATAGGTTTGCGCTATGTGTTGCCAGCGGCCGGGATACATGTAGCCCATCTCCACCAGATCGGCGCGGATAAGCGGCTGCATCTGCTTGGCTTCAAACAGCAGCTTGTTGCGGTCCAGGGCCGGATTATTGGTCGCCGGATATTGGGTGAGGATCCAGGCTACCACCTCTTCTGGATGCAGCATGGCGTAACGCCACCCCTTGAGGCTGGCTTCGCGAAAGGCTCTGACTCTCGCCCCGTGATCGCGCAATTCACGCTCGGAGGTAAACAGGTTGTCACCGTAGAAGTCGATACCGGCGCTGCGAGGAGTAAAGGTCTGATAGGGCACACCGCTTTGCTGCAATGTGTAGGTTTCATCCGTGTTGTAGGCGCTCATGGCATCCACTTCGCCCCGAATTAGCGCATCTGCACTCAGGGTATGGGGCTGGCGATGGAGCAACCCAAGTGCAACCCCTTCGTGTTGCAGGTAGGCGATCAGCTCTTCGGAGTGATATTCCAGCATCAGACGGCGGCCAACGAGATCATGCACGTTGTCGATATCGGCACGGGCCAGCAGCACCAGAGGGGAGTGTTGAAACGGGGTAGCCAGTACCACGACAGGTTGGCCGCGCTGGCGATCCAGCAGCAAGTCACTGCTGCCGACTCCATAATGGGCGCGCCCCGAGACAACTTCGTCGACCACATCCGTGCCCGGGCCGGCCTCTCTGAGCCTGACATCGAGCCCTGCATCCCGGTAATAGCCCTGGGCGATGGCCGCATAGTAGCCGGCAAACTGGAACTGATGATGCCACTTCAACTGTAAAACAATCGGATCCTGTGCCGCGACTCTGGCCGGAAGACAGGCCAGTATGATCAGCAGCAACGGCATGAGCAAAGGGCCAATATGCCGGCCCGAGCAATGGAAAAATGCAGGGGGTAAGCTCAAGTAAGGCCGCCTGGTGATGTATCTATGGCTAGCGTCGGGCAATTTCTCTCATGCTGCAAGTGTCAATCCCTCGGTCAGGGGGGGATTTTTGCACGGTTGTGACCGTATCGGTGCTTTTGGCGTCATTCTTGTCAATTTTTGATGGTCTATGGCCACAACCTGGCCTGGTTGAAGACTGTAGGTGAGAAAGAAAGTGGTAATATCGGCCCGCTATTGACTCGATAAAGGCCTGCCCATGACTGCTCTGCGTCTGCTAGTTTCCGACTCTCACGATCCCCTGTTCAACCTGGCGGTGGAGGAGTGCATCTTCCGGCAGATGGACCCGAACCAGCGGGTACTGTTTCTGTGGCGCAACGCCAATACAGTGGTGATTGGCCGTGCCCAGAACCCGTGGAAGGAGTGCAACACCCGCCGCATGGAAGAGGATGGCGTGACCCTGGCCAGGCGCAGCAGCGGAGGTGGCGCCGTGTTTCACGACCTTGGCAACAGCTGCTTCACCTTCATGGCGGGCAAGCCGGGCTATGACAAGAGCATCTCCACCGCCATAGTGATCGATGCGCTCAAGCTGCTCGGGGTGAGTGCCTTTGCTTCCGGGCGCAACGACCTGCTGGTGGCCTCCCAGGACGGGGATCGCAAGGTGTCTGGCTCGGCCTATCGGGAGACCCATGATCGCGGTTTCCATCACGGTACCCTGCTGCTCGATGCAGACTTGAGCCGCCTCGCCAATTACCTCAATCCCGACCCCAAGAAGCTGGCCGCCAAGGGGATCAGCTCGGTACGCAGTCGGGTAGCCAACCTGTGCGAGCTGCTGCCCGGGATCGAACATCAACAGGTGAGTCATGCGCTCATTGAGGCCTTCTTCGCCCACTACGGTGCGCGCGTCTCCCCCGAGCATATCTCCCCGACCCAATTGCCGGACTTGCCCGGCTTTGCCGACACTTTCGCCCGCCAGCGCAGCTGGGAGTGGAATTTTGGTCATGCGCCTGCGTTCACCCATCAGCTGGACGAGCGCTTCGACTGGGGCGGGGTGGAGCTGCATTTCGATGTGGAGAAGGGGGTCATAGGCCGGGCGCAGATCTTCAGCGACAGCCTGGATCCGGCCCCATTGGATGCATTGGCCCAGCGGCTGGTGGGTGTGACCTATCGCAGCGACGCCATAGCCGCGCTGCTCGGGCAACTGAAGACCGATTTCCCGTCTCGGCAAGCCGAGCTGGATGCGCTTGCTGGCTGGTTGCAGGCGGCACTGCGCTGACCCCATTGTCCAGGCAGCAAGCTCACTGACGAGGTGCCCAAACGCACCTCAAGATAAACGGCGGGATGGAGAGCCCCGCCGTTTATCTTGTCCGTCAATTCACTGTTTTTGCAGCTGGGTGACTGTCAGCTTGCCATCCGGATTCTCAGCGTGGAAGCGCACCGCATCTCCGACCTTTAGCCCCTTGGTCAGGGCCGGATCCGCCAGCAGGAACACCATTGTCATGGGGGGCATCTTGAGGTTGTCGATGGCCTCGTGTTTGATCCCCACCTTGCCATTGGTCTCGTCGATACGGCTGATGATCCCCTTGGTCATCGCGTTCTCTCCCGTCGCTTGCATATCCATCCCCTCCATCTGGGACATATCGTGCCCCTCGTGGCTCATGGTCATTTCGGCCTGGGCCTGGAGAGAGGCAAGGCCGAGCAGCAATGTCATTGAAAATGTCTTGTAGTTCATGGTCTTTTCCTCGTGATTGATTCAAACACTTCGTTGATTGCAAAAGGGTTAGTCGGCTTCTTGGTCTGCCTGCTTGCCAAGGCTGTGGCTGCGCCACAGGTAGTAGGCAGCGGGCAACACCAGCAGGGTCAGAACCAGGGCGCTCACCATGCCGCCGATCATGGGGGCGGCGATGCGCTGCATCACTTCGGATCCGGTGCCCTGGCTCCACATGATGGGCAAGAGACCCGCGATGATGGTCACTACCGTCATCATCTTGGGACGCAGGCGCAGGGCGGCGCCGTGGATCACAGCACTGTGCAGACGCGCCTTGTCCGGCTTGCCGCTCGCCACCAGCTCATCCCAGGCGTGGTTGAGGTAGACCAGCATCAGCACGCCTGTCTCCACCGCCACCCCGGCCAGGGCGATAAAGCCCACCCCCACCGCCACCGAGAGGTTGAAATCCAGCAGCCAGAGGGTCCAGATCCCGCCCACCACGGCGAGCGGCAGTGTGGTGAGGATGAGCAACACCTCCTGCATGCGGCGAAACGCCAGATAGAGCAGCAGCACGATAATGGCGACGGTCAATGGCACCACGTAGGCGAGGCGCGCCTTGGCCCGCTCCATGTACTCGTATTGACCCGACCAGGTGAGGGCGTAGCCGGCCGGCAGCACCAGCTGCTTGCCTACTTCGGCCTTGGCCTCATCGACGAAGGATCCGATGTCGCGACCCCGGATATCCACGTAAACCAGCCCGTTCAGGCGCGCATTCTCGCTGCGCAGCATGGGGGCTTCGTCACTGATGTAGACCCGTGCCACGTCCGCCAGCGCGATACGAGCACCGCTCGGCGTGACCAGCGGCAGCAGCTCCAGGCTGGCTACCGAGTCGCGATAGCTCTGGGGGTAGCGCAAGTTGATGGGGTAGCGCTCGCGCCCCTCTATGGTCTGGCCCACCTCCATGCCGCCCACAGCAGTGGCGAGCACCGCCTGCACATCGGCGATGTTGAGGCCGTAGCGGGCCGCTTTGAGCCGGTCTATATCCACCTTGACGTAGCGACCACCCGCCACCCGTTCGGCGTAGACCGACGCTGCCCCCTCCACCTTGCCGACGATCTGCTCCAGTTGCTGGCCCAACTGCTGGATCACCTTGAGATCCGGCCCCGCTATCTTGATACCGACCGGGGTCTTGATGCCGGTGGCCAGCATGTCGATGCGAGTCTTGATGGGAGGCACCCAGGCGTTGGTGAGGCCGGGGAAGCGGATGAGGGAGTCGAGCTCCTCTTTCAGCTTCTCCGGCGTCATGCCGGGGCGCCACTGATCGCGGGGCTTGAGCTGGATGCTGGTCTCCATCATCACCAGATCGGCGGGGTCTGTGGCCGAATCGGCACGCCCCGCCTTGCCGAACACGTTCTGCACCTCGGGCACGGTGCGGATCAGCTTGTCGGTTTGCTGCAGGATCTCCCGCGCCTTGCCCACCGAGATGTTGGCCGCTGTGGTGGGCATGTACATTATGTCCCCCTCGTCGAGCGGCGGTATGAACTCGGAGCCCAGATACTGGAGTGGCCAGAAGCCCGCCACCGTCACCACCGCCGCCAGCATGAGTGTGGTTTTGGGGCGCGCCAGCACGGCCTTGAGCAGCGGGATATAGGCCTGGCTCAAACCACGGTTGAGGGGGTTGGCTTGCTCGGCCAGCACCTTGCCGCGAATAAAATAGCCCATCATGACTGGAACTAGGGTGATGGCGAGTGCCGCGGCGGCCGCCATGGCGTAGGTCTTGGTGTAGGCGAGCGGATGGAACATCCGCCCCTCCTGCGCCTCCAGCGCAAACACCGGCAAAAAGCTCATTGTGATGATCAGTAGGGAGAAGAAGATGGCGGGCCCCACTTCGATGCTCGCCTCCGTGATGATGCGCCAGCGGTTCTTGTCGGTGAGCGCCTCTCGCTCCATGTGCTTGTGGACGTTCTCGATCATCACGATGGCGCCGTCCACCATGGCGCCGATGGCGATGGCAATGCCCCCCAGCGACATGATGTTGGCGTTGATCCCCTGCAGGTGCATGACGATAAAGGCCACCAGAATGGCGATGGGCAAGGTGATGACCACCACCAGCGACGAGCGCAGGTGGAACAGGAAGGCGAGGCAGACCAGCACCACTACCGCGAACTCCTCCAGCAGCTTGCCGGAGAGGTTGTCGATGGCGCGCTGGATAAGATCGGATCTGTCGTAGACGGTGACGATCTCCACTCCCTGTGGCAGGCTGCTCTTGAGTTCGGCCAGCCGCGCCTTGACTCCGTCTATGGTGTGCTGGGCATTCTCGCCATAGCGCATGACTATGATGCCGCCGACCACTTCCCCTTCGCCGTTGAGCTCGGCAATGCCGCGCCGCATCTGGGGGCCGGTGACCACATCTGCCACATCCCCCAGCAGCAGCGCGGCGCCGCGCACAGTGGTGCCGAGCGGGATCTGCTTGAGGTCTTCCACGCTCTTCAGATAGCCATTGGAGCGCACCATGTACTCAGCTTCCGCCATCTCGATGACGGAGGCGCCTGTCTCCTGGTTGCCCTGTTTGATGGCGGTCTCGATAAGGGAGAGCGGAATGCCGTAGGCACGCAGCTTGTCGGGGTCGACCCGTACCTGATACTGGCGCACCATGCCGCCGACGGTGGCGACCTCGGAGACGCCATTCACCGTCTGCAACTCGTACTTGAGGAACCAGTTCTGCAGCGAGGTAAGCTCGCTGAGATCATGCTTGCCAGTTCTGTCCACCAGGGCGTACTGATAGACCCACCCCACACCGGTGGCATCGGGGCCGAGCTGGGGGCGGGCGGAGGCGGGCAGGTTGGGGGCCACCTGACTCAAATACTCCAGCACCCGGGCGCGGGCCCAGTAGAGGTCGGTGTTGTCGTCAAACAGCACATAGACGAAGGCGTCGCCGAAGAAGGAGTAGCCGCGCACCGTGGTCGCCCCCGGCACCGCCAGCATGGCGGTGGTGAGCGGGTAGGTCACCTGATCCTCCACCACCTGGGGTGCCTGCCCCGGGTAGGAGGTCTTGATGATCACCTGCACGTCAGAGAGATCCGGCAGGGCATCCACCGGGGTCTGTTTCACCGACCAGAGCCCCCAGGCGGTGAGCATGACGGTCAACAGCAGCACCAGAAAGCGGTTGCCCACCGACCAGCGAATGATGGAAGGGATCATGATCTGTCTCCTTGCTCATGTTGCGCAGAGTGCGGAGCCTGGTTGTTGGCAACGCAGCAAATGATGGAAGGGATCATGGCTTGGCTCCCATATCGTGCTGGCTAGGGTCCATCCCTTCCATCTCATCCGCCGCAGGCTTGGTGGCATCGCCGCTTGCCGGCGCTTGCTCCTGATGGATGGTGGTGATGCGGTACTCATCCCCCTCCTGCATCACCTGCAGATGGAGGGTCTGCCCCTCTGCCAGCTTGCTGATGTCGACCCCCTCGGCCACGGTGAACTCCATCTCCATGGCGGGCCAGTGCCACTCCGGGATGGGCTGGTGGGCCACCATCAGGGTGCGGCTGGCCAGATCGATGCTTTCAACCTCGCCCTGAGTCCACACCTGGGTGGGGCGCACCGCCGTCATGCGCTGGAAGTCCGAGTCGATGGCCGATTCGGAGTCGAGCAGGAACTGGGCCGAGCGGACTATGCTGTCACCTGCTTCTACCCCCGCCTTGATGGCCACCTTGTCGCCAAACTGGGGGCCCAGGGTGACGGCGACCGACTTGAAGTTGCCATCCCCCAGTGCCAGCACCAGCCGATCCTGACTGCCGGTGCGGATCACAGCTTCGCTCGGTACCACCATTTGGGGCTCACCCTCGCCGGTGCGAATACTCACCTTGGCGAACATATTGGGTTTCAAAAACTCGTCCGGGTTGTCAACGCGCAGCCGCACCTTGAGGGTGCGGGTAGCGGCATCCAGGGTTGGGTAGAGGTAATCCACCCGACCCTGCCAGCGGCGGCCCGGGGCGTAGTCCAGGGTCATGGTGACCGGATCCCCCACTTTCAGCTGTGCGGCCTGGCGCTCGAACACCTCGGCGCTCACCCACACCTGCTGCAGGGTGCTGATGTTGAACAGGGCGGCGGCGGGCTCCACATACTGACCCTCGCGCACCTTGAGCTCCGAGACATAACCGCTGCTGGGGGCATAGATGCCAATGGTTTCACGCACCTGACGGCTGCGTTTGAGGGCGACAATTTGATCCGCCGGCACCTGCAGGGACTTGAGCTTGCCCTCGGCGGCGCGCAGCAGCAGCGGGTTGGCTGTGTTGAGGGCTAGCAGGTACTCGTGCTGGGCGTTGACCAGATCCGGGGCGTAGATCTCGTAGAGCAGGGAGCCTTTGGCCACCTTCTGCCCCTCACTCTTGATGGCAAGGGTGCGGATCCAGCCCGCCATGCGGGCGTTGATGGCCTCCAGCCTGTCCTCGTCATAGCCGACGTAACCCACAGTTTCGATCTGCTGGTGGATGGGCATTTTTTCGACTTTGGCTAGCCGCACCCCCAGGTTCTGCTGGATCTCGGGGCTGATGGTGACTGTGCCCGGCGAGCCGTTTTTCTGCTCCTCATAGACGGGGATAAAGTCCATCCCCATGTTGTCCTTGGCCGGGCCATCGCGCTTGTCGCGGGGATCCATGGGGTTGACCCAGTAAAGGGGGGTCTTCTCTTTGGCGGTTGCACCGTCGCCAGTCTGTTTGGCGGCCCAGTAGCCGCCACCGGCCCCGAGGGCCAGCAGCAGGGCTGAGACAAGCAGCTTTTGGCTTGATTTATGGCTCATAGGGAACCTCCGACCTGCATCAGGCGGGCGCTAATGGTGCAAGGGTGAGCGGCAACTGGCTCGGTCAATCGGGCAGATGACATGTGCATCTTCTCTTCTGTCAGGCCGCTGGCTTGTGATGGTGACAGACGCATAACGAGCATCTGGTTGCTGCATCTATCGCAGCAGATCACACAGGCTGGGCGGCAAACGGGGCGTTGCTGACGAGTCAGCGGACGCACTGCTCCCTGCTATTGCTGGCGGTGCCAGCCGTCACAGGGTCAGGCAAGGACGTGCAGTGTCGGGCAAGGTCAGCCTTGTCCCATGCACGGGAGAAGATCCTTCTAGTGGCGCAGCACCGACAGCATCAGATGTCGGCGGGGCCAGGAGGGGGGATGAGTACCGCGGCTACGCAGGAAGGGATCCCGCAGCCAGTGATCGAACAGATGGCTGGCGACCCCCAGATGGGGCAGCAGCAACAAAGGGAGAACGAGCAGGGTCAGCAGTGCGGCCAGCAGTGGCAGGCCGGCCCCGGTTGGCGAGGTGAGGCCGCCGTGCATCTGGCAATCTCCCTGGCTCATGGCATTGCCTTGCTCTCCATCATCGGCTGCCATTGTGTGACAGGCGAGCCCCTGCATGGCGGTCGCACTCATGGTTGCGTTGTCGCTGCCGGTCGTCATGGTGGAGGAGATGACATCGGTCCCGTGCCAGCTGATACAGAGGGTCAGATTGCAGACAAGCATCAGCGCCAGCAACAGCCGGGCCAATAGCAGGGTGGGCAATCGAACCAAACTCATCATGTGTCAACTCTGGCAAGGGATGGGGCAAATCTAAACCTTACTCGCGGGAGAAGGTCAAGGCATCTGCTGAGTCTGTCGTTGCTGCTCCAGATAGAGGGTGCTGTATTTGTCCAGCAGTTGATCTATCCACTGACCCATACCCGGAGCCTGCAACATGGGTTCGAGTTTCTCCAGGGTATCGAGGTGGGGGGAGTTGAGGGACACCGAGATGTAGAGTTCTCCCTGTTGCAGGGGCCAGAGCAGATCGGCCAGACCGCTATCCGGGTAATTTTCCCGTAAAAAGAGGCGACCAGAAGATCGACCGTAGGGCACAAAGTCGACCCTGTCGCTGGCCAGCAGCCCAAAGACCTGCTTGAGGGAGTTTACCCTGTGGATCCGGGTATTCTCTTCCAGAAAAGTGTCCAGCTCGCTGCCAAGGCTGACCCCGATCATCATGGCTCCCCTTAGCCCGGCCAGATCCTCCCGTTGCTCCAAGAGACGCGGGCTGGGCTGACGAACAAACACAGCCATGTCATTGATGGCCATCGGTGTTTGCGTGAAGCGGGAGTAGCTTTCACGCTCGCCGTTGCGCAGGGCACAAATATTGATGTCTACCTCGCCGGAGGCCACCTTTTGCTGGCAACGGGCCCAGGGGCCTACGTAGTCAAGGTTAACGTTGAGCCCCAACCGTTGATAGAGGGTGCTCACTACTTCGGCGCAGACACCCACGATTTTACCGCCCGCATGCCAGTTCCACGGGGGATAGTCATGGTGACCACAGGCTGTCATGTTTGATCCGGCAAGTGCCGCAGCGAGCCAAAGCTGAGCCAGCATAGAAATACTCCCCCTCAAATCTCCCAGAGTTTAGGTGATTGAGCCGAGTTGATTTGAATAAAAACGCCCTCGCAGAGCGAAGGCGTTTGAGCAAATACCATATTGATTGATAACGGTATTAGCGCTTCTTTTGCGAGCCTTGCATGATCAAACGGAAGAAGAGCGGGATAAAGAAGATGGCGATAAAAGTGGCTGCCAGCATGCCGCCAATCACCGGCCAGCCGAGGGCATGGCGGCTGGCCGCACCGGCACCGCTCGATGTGATCAAGGGGATGCAGCCGAGAATAAAGGCCAGCGATGTCATGACAATCGGGCGAAAACGCAGGCGCGCCGCCTCCAGTGCCGACTCGGCAATACTCATCCCTTCCTCATGCTTCATCACGGCAAACTCCACGATCAGGATGGCGTTCTTGGCCGCAAGCCCCACCAGAGTGACCAACCCAATCTGGAAGTAGACGTTGTTGGTGAGGCCCACGGCCCAGGTGGCGAGCAGGGCCCCGAACAGCGCGAAGGGAACCGCAGTGATCACCGCAAACGGCAGGCTCCAGCGTTCGTACTGGGCCGCCAGAATGAGGAAAATCATCACTATGCCGAAGCCAAACGCCATGCCGGCACTGCCGGCAGAAGCTTTCTCCTGATAGGCAGATCCGGTCCACTCCAGTTTGGCATCGTTGCCGAGGGTACTGTTCGCGATCTCTTCCAATGCGGCAATGGCTTGTCCTGAACTGTATCCCGGTGCAGGTTGCGCCATGATCTTGGCGGCAGGGAACACATTGAAGCGCTCTACCAACTCGGGGCCGCTGGCGTCGCGTACCGTCACCAGGCTGCTAAGGGGGATCATCTCGCCCTTGTCGGAACGGACATAGATGTTGCGAATGTCGCCCTTCTTGGCGCGATAATCCGCTTCTGACTGAAGCTGGACCCGATAGGTACGACCGAACTGGTTGAAGTCGTTGACGTAAACCTGACCAAAGGTGGCCTGCATGGTGTCGAACACCGCATTGATGGGCAGCCCCAACGCCTTGGTTTTTTCCCGATCAAGATCCAGATAGACCTGAGGGACATTGGCGCGATAGGTCGAGGTGACGCTGGCAAACTCAGGCCGTTCTCTGGCTGCGGCCAGGAAATGTTCAACCTCTGCCGAGAAGGTCTTGGCATCGCTGCCGCTGCGGTTTTGCAGATACCCTTCCAGTCCCCCCGTGGTGGACATTCCCTGGATTGGCGGTGGATTGAAGGAGGCCACAAAGCCATCCGCCAGCCCCATCAGACTCATGCCTTGAAAGGTATTCGCCAGAGAGAAGGAGTCTTGTCCTGCGTCTTTTCGCTCGCTCCAGTCCTTGAGGGTGATGAAGCTCAGGCCGCTGTTGCTGATCACAGCACTGGAGAGAATGTCGAAACCGGAGAAGGTGACGACATCCTTCACGTTCGGGTTGGCCATGGCGATTTGGTCAAACTTGTCAGCCAGCGCCTGGGTGCGAGTGAGTGCCGCTGCGTCTGGCAGCATGATGGCAGAGATGAGGTAGCCTTGATCCTCATCCGGTACCAGTTCTCCCGGTACTTTCATAAACAGCAGATAACTGGCGAGCAGCATGGTCACTATGATGCTGAAGGCCAGTGCCACCCGGCGATTCAGGAAAGCCACCCCACGCACATATCCTCTGGTGAGCTGGTCAAAGCGGTGATTGAACCAGACGAAGAAGCGAGCGGGCTCCTGATGGCCGTCCTTGAGCAAGACAGCACACAAGGCCGGCGACAAGGTCAGGGCAATGATGCTGGAGATGACCACAGAGACGGCGATGGTGATGGCAAATTGCTTGTACATCACCCCTGTCATGCCACCCATAAAGGCCACGGGTATAAACACGGCGCACAGGACCAGGGTGGTGGCGACTATGGGGCTGAATACCTCCTGCATGGCGAGAATGGCGGCTTGCGGCGCCGAGAGCTTTCGCTCGCGCATGCTGCGCTCCACGTTCTCCAGCACCACTATGGCGTCATCCACCACTATGCCTATGGTCAGCACCATACCGAACAGGGTGAGCAGGTTGATGGAGAAGCCCAGCAGCAGCATGCCGGCAAAGGTGCCGATCAAGGACACCGGCACAGCGATACAGGGGATCAGGGTGGCGCGGAAATTCTGCAAGAAGAGGTAAACCACCACGAACACCAGCACCATGGCTTCAAACAGGGTATGTACTACCTCCTCAATGGAGAGTTTTACGAACTCGGTGGTGTCATAGGGGATCTGATACTCGATATCCTGCGGAAACCGGGTTTGCAGTTGCGCCATGGTGGCGTGCACGGCATCCGCCACGGCGACGGAGTTGGCACCCGGTTGCAGATAGGTCGCTATACCGATGGCAGGTTTGCCGTTGGCGCGAGCGACTATGTCGTAGTCTTTACCACCCAGCTCGACCCGGGCAATGTCCTTGACCCGGATTTTGGCGCCATTTGGCATGGATCGTATGATGATGTTCTCGAACTCTTTGACATCCTCAAGGCGCCCCTTGGTCTGCACCGTGTAAGTGAAGTCGATGGGCGTGCTGGTGGGCTGAGCCCCTATTTTGCCTGCGGCAAATTGGGTGTTCTGCTCACGGATGGCGCCAATCACATCGCTCGGGGTCAGCTGCAACTGGGCCAGACGATCCGGGCGCAGCCAGATCCGCATGGCGTAGTCAGTGCCACCAAAGAGCATGGTGTCGCCAACGCCAGGTATCCGCTTGAGCTCGTCGATGATGTTGAGCAGGGCATAGTTCGACAGGTAGGTCGTATCAAATGACTGGTTGGGTGACACCAGGGTGATGACCTGCAAGATGGAGGTCGATTTTTTCTTGACCGTGACTCCCTGCTTTTTCACCTCTTCCGGCAGTTGGGCCATGGCGGCCGAGACCCGGTTGTTGACGTTGATGGTGGCCTGATCCGGATCTGTACCGATCTCGAAGTAGACGTTGAGGTTCATCTGGCCATTGGAGGCGGAGCCCGATTGCATGTACACCATATGCTCAACCCCGTTGATCTGCTGCTCGAGGGGCGCAGCCACGGTTTGGGAGATGGCTTCGGGGGTTGCCCCCGGGTAAAAGGCCGTGACCGATACCACGGGGGGCGTGATCTGCGGATACTGCTCGACGGGCAGGGAACGCATGGCGGCCAATCCTGCCAGTACGATAATGATCGATATCACACAGGAAAAGATGGGGCGCTCAATGAAGAACTTGGAAAACATACGAGCTCCTTACCTGGCCGCTGGCTTGCTGGCCATCTTGTCGCCGATCGCCTGCATCTCTTGGGCCGAGACGGGTTTGACTATGCTGCCGGGTCTGGCTTTCATCAGCCCCTCTACGATGTAACGCTCGCCTGCATCAAGGCCGCTCTCGATCAGCACCCCCTCTGCAATGGCCGGACCGAGCCGGACCGGGCGTGGCACCACCTTGTCATCGCCGTCCACCACCATCACCATGCGATCGGCCTGGGATTGCACAATCGCTCTGGCTGGCACCACTATGGCGTTTTTACGAATACCTAGGTCGATGGTGAGTCGGACAAATTGACCCGGTAGCAGGACCCCCTCTTTGTTGTCAAAGATGGCGCGGGCCCGAATTGTTCCCGTCTGCGGGTCGACCCGGTTATCGGAGAAGTTGAGCTTGCCCGCCTGGGGATAGACGGAGCCATCAGCGAGACGTATATGGGTACGCCAGTTGGTGGTGTCTTTGGCCTCAATCAATCCTTTTCGCACCGAGGTTTCAAAATTGAGACGGTCCTGTTCCGAGTAGGAGAAATTGACGTAGAGCGGGTTGTACTGGGTGATGGTGGTGAGCAGGCTGCTGTTGGCATTGGTTGAGATAAGACTCCCCTCGGATTGGGAACTCTTGCTCGCCATGCCATCAATCGGTGCCGTCACCTGGGTGTAGCTGAGGTTGAGTTCTGCTTCTTTGACTGTTGCCTGTGCGGCCTGGCGGCTGGCAATGGCCGCTTCGTAGTTGGCGATGGTGTCGTCATAGTCCTTGCGGCTCACAACCTGGCGCTTGAACAGCGGTATGATGCGGTCCCGATCGGCGCGTGCCTTGTTGAACCGGGCCTGTTCCTGAGCCAGGGCCCCCTTGGCTTGTTCCAGTGCCACCTTGTAGGGGGCGGGATCGATGAGGAACAGCTCCTGGCCTGCTGTCACGGGTTGCCCTTCCACATAAGTGCGTTCAAGCAGGATACCGTTTACCCGGGAGCGAACTTCGATCTCGCGATAACCCGCCGTCTCTCCCACCATCTCGGTCGTCAGCGGCACATCGGTCAGTTTGGCCTCGGCCACTACCACGGGCACAGGGGGGCGTACCTGGGCACTACTGGCGGGTTTGTCGCCACAGCCAGCCAGCACGCTGATCAGTGCCAGAGCAATGCAGCCACGCTTGAACATACTTTCCCCGACGTTTTGCACCTTCATCATCGCACTCCTGTTGGATGGACAGCGATCGTCGTGCCCACCCCTGTTCTGAACTGATGTCATCAACTGCATGATTAATAATTCAACTGATTGGATTACAAATAGTTTTTAAATGATAGAGCACAGACATTGAACCCAAGCTGCTCGGTGTTGAATGTTGTCAGCTCCAAGGAGGAGATGGGCGGCAGGCCAGCGACAATGGTTATCCTGGTGGTGCGGGCGTACTCCATTATGAGCATTGCTCATGATCCGGGAGGTTTGTTGGGAATTATACGAAGGAAAGGGGTGGGGGCTGGGTCACAGTGGGGAGTCAAACGTCCCCACTGTGTGGCTTTATCAGGCGAAGGTGGCCCAGATGGGAGCGTGGTCGGAGGGTTTCTCGATACCGCGCAGCTCGTAGTCGATGCCGGTCTCGGTCACAGTGTCCTTGAGGGCGTCGGAGGCCATGATGAGATCGATGCGCAGGCCGCGGTTCTCGTCAAAGCCCTTTGAACGGTAGTCAAACCAGGAGAAACGCTCGCACTCCGTGGGGTTGGCTGCGCGGAAGGTGTCGGTCAGGCCGAACCCTTTCAGGCGTTCCATCCATTCGCGCTCGATGGGCAGGAAGGAGCACTTGCCCTCTCGCAGCCAGCGTTTGCGGTTTGCCTCGCCGATGCCGATGTCGAGAGCCGTGGGGGAGATATTCACATCGCCGATCAGTACGAGTTGATCATTCGGGGTGTGGTGAGTTTCCAGATAGTGCTGCAAGTCCTCGTAGAACTTCTGCTTGGCCGGGAACTTGGTCTCGTGATCCTGGTTCTCCCCTTGCGGGAAATAGCCGTTCATCACCTTGATGAGGGAGCCATCCTCCCGTTTGAAGGTCGCCATGATCATGCGGCGCTGGGCATCTTCCGGATCGGTAGGGAAGCCTTTTTGTACCTCGACCGGCTTCTGCTTGCTCATGATGGCCACCCCGTAATGGGCCTTCTGACCGTGGAATTCCACGTGATAGCCCATGGCTTCCACGTCTGCCAGCGGGAAGGCCTCGTCGTGTACCTTGATCTCCTGCAGGCCGATCACATCCGGCTGGTGTTTGTCGATGATGGCTTGCAGCTGATGAAGGCGGGCGCGCAGGCCATTGATATTAAAAGAGATGATCTTCATGTCCGGGATGCTCATGTCATTTTTATAAGTCGCTATTGGACTAGGAATCCGCCGCGGATGCAAGTTCAGGGGCCGGCTTGGTCCCGCTTGCATGGGGCTTGCCCCGGCGCCATCGCTGGCCGGGGAGGGCGGCGCCACTCAACGGGTCATCTTTTTCACGAACACCACCACAAACAGCGCCAGCGTGAAGCTGCCGGTAAAGGCCTCGAAGGCGGCGAAGATCCGCGACAGGCCCACGGGAGTGAAGTCGCCATACCCCAGGGTAGTGAAGGTCACCACGCTGTAGTAGAGGCATTCGAGCAGGAAGATGGCATTTTGCTTGAAGGGGGCGCCGGGCTGGTAGATAAGGTGCTCACCCTGGAAGTTCAGGCCGAAGAAGAAGTAGAAGATGCTGCAGATGAAGATGAGCAGCAGGGAGAAGAGCACCACCCGCATCGGCGCCTCGCCGTAGCCGCAGAAGAGGTCGACTATCCAGGAGGTGAATCTCTGGATTGACCAGAGCGGCAACTGCAGGCGGCGCATGGTGAGCTCCCGCTGTATGTAGCGGCCTGACATGGTGAAGATGCCTTGCGCCTCCGAGGCTTTGCGCAGATCCCGGTAGGTCTCTTCCGCCTCCTTGAACCAGATGCGGGCCTGTGCCGGATCCCGCTCGCTGCGTCCGCGCCGCTCCTGCATCAGTCGTTTGCCGGTGTTGAGGTTGTCGAGGCGGGTGTTGTGCCAGCGGATACCGAGCAGATTGACGTCGTCGAGTTCGGCGCAGTGGAGGTTGGCGTCACTGAGATCCGCTTTCATCAGGCTGCCGCCCTTGATGCGAATGCCGTAGAGGTGGGCACCTTGCAGGTTGGCCCGATAGAAGTTGCACTGCTCCAGCAAGAAGCCCTGCGGTGCCCCCTTCTTCACCAGATTGAGCCCGGCCAGGTTGGCACGGGCCAGTTGCAGGCCGTGGCACAGACCGTCCTGATGAATGTAGTGCTCAAGCTCATGCGCCGTCTTGGGATCCTGATGATCAGCATGGGGATCGTGCCAGCGGCACAGCTCATGCTCCCCTGCCTCCTCGCTGCAGTGACGCCCGTCCGCCACCAGATATCGACACATCGCCATTGCGGTTCTCCTCCCCTCGCCGAGTCTGTATCAGCATAGGCGAGGGGAGCCGCTCTTGGGTCAGCTGAGCTGGGTAAACTCCTGACGCAGCTTGCGAAAACGATCCTGCTGGGTGGGGTTGAGGGGGATGCCGTCCAGCACCTCCAGCGTCTCTTTGCACTCGGCGCCAAACTCCGGGCTCTTGCGATTCTTCTGCATCAGTTGCAGCAGCACCTGGATCTTGTTGAGGGCTGCACCTGTATTGGCGGGGGCGCGGCGCAGGGCCTCGCGAAAGTGGCCGAGGGCCTGCTCCAGCTCACCGCTCTGATAGGCCTTGATACCGAGATCGTTGAGCTGCTGGTAACGCTGACGCCGCTCCAGCACTGTCTTGTCATCGCGGGTGGCCTGGATGCAGGTGGTGAGCAGCCTGTCTTCATCTTCCGCCAGCAGTGCCTGCAGGCTCTCGGCGTATTCGAATTCGCCGAGCTGGTAGAGGGCCAGTATGGTCTCGCCCAGCAGGCTGGGGGGCATAGTGGCCGGTTGATCGAGCCAGTTCTGGTTGGCGCGATAGAGCATCTTCTTGCCCTTGAGCAGCTCCCCCAGGGCGATCTGCACCCTGGCCTGGCAGATCTGCTCGAACACCGGGTAGTTGAACTCCGCCATCATCAGCGAATCGCGGATGCGAGACAGGGCCGAATTCACCTGTTTCTGCAGATTGGCGATGTGGTAGCTGTCGTTGCTGTTGAGGGCGTACAGGGTCAGAGTCTGGATATAGGCCCCCAGATAGTGGGGGGTGCGATGGATGGAGTTGCGCGACAAGTCGATGAGGGAGAGCAATACATCCTTGGCCTGGGCGTAGTCGTGGCGTAGCAGGCACACTTCTGCCAGCCGGCGGGAGAGCTGCACCGACTGGGGCGAAATATCTACCGCTCGCCTGAGCTCCTGCTGGGCCAGCTCGCTATTGCCAAGGGCCAGCTGGGATTCTGCCAGCCACATGTGGGCCTCCACCATCAGCGGGGTATTCTTGAGGGTAGCCTGCAGGTGGCTCACGGCCTCCTCGTTCAGGCCCAGGGTGTGGCACGCCTTGCCCAGCGTCAGCCGGGCCCAGCTGTTCTCTTGCCCGGCCAGCAGTTGGCGCATCAGGCTGCGCGCCTCCTTGGCCTGCCCCAGCTTGAGCTGGGTATCGGCTTGCAGGCAGCGGCAGAAGTTGGCAAAGCGGGGCACCGCATCGGCTCGCTCGGCACAGATGGCCAGCAGAGCAGGCAGGTCGTCCTTGGCCAGGGCGGTGAAGACGCTCTCCAGCGCCTGGCGGCGGGCGAGGGCACGCTTGAGGCGAAAGGAAAACTGTTCCTGGGAGAAAGGCTTCATCAGGTATTCGTCGGGCTCGGCCTCCAGCGCGCTCAGCACCATGGCGCGGGAGCTGTCAGCGCTCACCATGATCACCACGCTCTGGGGGGGGATGAGATGCTGATCCCGCAGGCTTTCCAGCAGTTGACGCCCGTTCTCGCCGCCCCCCAGTTCGTAGTCGAGCAGATAGATGTCAAAGGTCTCTTTCTGACAACGACGCCGGGCCTCCTCGGCCGAATTGACATAGGTGATGCGATTGATGCCCAGGTTGATCAACATGGCCTTCATCATCACCTGAAAGGATCGCTGTTCGTTGACCAGCAAGATGCGTTTGGGCTTGGGCTGGACTTTTTTCTCTACTTCGGGTTCCGGTGTCTGCATCTGTCAGGGTCAAGGCGCTACGGGCGGATAACAGAAGTGTGCCACCAAAGCGCGCAGACAGGCAATTGAACATGGGCCGGCCCCGCTGTTTTTCAGCGGGGCCATACGGCTTATGGCTTCTCTTGCACCAGATAAGGGGCAAACTGGGGAGTGAATTTCGCGGTAAAGCCCTGCTCCGTCTTGATGATGAGATAGGCCGCCAGCTGGTGTTCTTTGGCGAAGGCCATTGCCTGATCGGGCCCCATCACCATGAGCGCTGTATCGAGGGCGTCGGCCTCCAGCGCTGTGTTGGCCATCACGCTGGCGGAGACCAGCTTGTGGGTCACGGGGGCGCCTGTTGCCGGGTCGATAATGTGGGAGTAACGCTGGCCATCGAGCTCGTAGTAGTTGCGATAGCTGCCTGCGGTGCTGAGGGCCATGCCATTGGGGGTCACAACATCGGAGAAGGCGCCGGGTTGATCCGCCGGTTTGACAATGGCGACGCGCCAGGGCTTGCCCTTGCTGTTGTTGCCTTTGCTGCGCACGGCACCCGCCACTTCAATGAGGTAGTTGTGGACGCCCTTGCTCTCTAGCAACACGGCGATTTCATCCGATGCGGCGCCTTCCCCCAGGGTAGAGAGATCGAGGTAGAGATCCGGGATTGCCTTGCTGAGCAGGAAGTGATCCCCCAGCGGGGTCAGGGTCAGTTTGTCGATACCCACTCTCTGACGCGCCTTGGCGATCTGTGCGTCACTGGGTTTCTTGAGCGGGCGCATGTCCGGCCCGAATCCCCAGAGGTTGACCAGAGGGCCCACTGTGACATCCAGCTTGCCCTGGCTGAGGTGTCCCGTATCAATGCCCTGTTGCACTATGGTTGCCATGGTGGCCGGAATCATCACGGGCTTGTTGGCTGGTCCCTGGTTGAAGCGGGAGATGAGGGAGCTCTTGTCATAAGTGGAGATCTCCTTGTTCATCCGCGCCAGCAGGGTATCAAGTTCACGCTGCAGCGCCGCCTCACCGCCCGGATAGGGATCGTTCACCGTCACCACATAGTAGGTGCCCATGGTTTGACCCTGAATGCGGGTCTGGGTGGGGGCTGGCTGGCAGGCGGTCAACATCAGCACCAGAGGTAACAGCAGGCCACGCAGGGCCGACATGGAGGTGAACGACATAAGCAACATCTCTATCTCAAACAGGGCGTTGTGCCATAGGGGCGCCAGCTTAGCCAAGAGGTTGGCGGGTGGCGAGCGTCTGGCGCACAAAATTGCGGACAAAATTAAACACAGGTGGTCCTATGACGAGGCGGGTGCGTATCCATTCAGGCTCAAGGTCTGTTGTTAATAAGGTCAATCTGGTGACTTGACCCGCAGCTTTGCACTAAAGCCATAGCCGATTGACAACACTTGAGTAGAATAAGGTCGATTTTGACAGCATCTTTGCCCGTTGTGGATCACAGCCTGAGGCAATTGTGTTGCCATCTATTGCCAATCAAAGGAGAAGATGATGAAAAAGGCGATTACCCTGCTGTTTCTGAGCACCCTGGCTGCCCCGGCTCTGGCCGATGAGTGCGCGTTGGTCATCGAAGGCAATGATGCCATGCAGTACAACCTCAAAGAGATGAGCGTACCGGCGACCTGCAAAGAGGTGACAGTGACCCTCAACCACACAGGCAAGATGCCGGTGACCGCCATGGGCCACAACTGGGTGCTGTCGAACACCGCCGACTATCAGACTGTCGCTACAGCCGGCATGAGCGCCGGTGCCGACAACAACTACCTGCCCAAGGATGATCCGCGGGTGCTGGCCCACACCAAGATGATTGGCGGCGGCGAGAGCACCAGCGTGACCTTCAAAACCGACGGTCTGGCCGGTAAAGACCTCACCTTCTTCTGCTCCTTCCCCGGCCACTTCGCCATGATGAAGGGCAGCTTCAAGATCGGCTAAGCCGCTTGTTCTGGTTGTCATGAAGAAAAAGCCGGGCTGCCCCGGCTTTTTTATAATGCGCAAATCTTGTGTCGATCGCGGATGTAGATGAGCCAAGCGATTGAATAAATGATTCATTTCGTGATCTGGCAAGGAGTGGCCACGCTTTGGGCGGGATAAAATAGGCAGCAAGCGGGGCCTGCTGGCCCGGACACTGAATGGATGTGAGTGATGAGCGCAGTCAAATGGATTGTCAGCTGTTGCCTGATGCTGGTGTGCGCCCTGGCGCTGGCGGCTGAGCCCCCGGTCAAGAAGAGCCGCAACGGCATCTGCCACCCCCAGGGCGGCACCTACTACAGTCGCACCAAGCACTATGTTCCCTACGACACCATGCAGGCCTGTCTCGACAGCGGGGGCCGCGCCCCCAAACGTTGATCCCGTCTCCAATGGCCTGCGCGGGCCTCTCCCCTATCTGGCTTGCAGGGTAAAGAAGGCGATGGCGGTCTTCTTCTGGCACTCCAGCCGTATGCTCTCCTCGCCGGTCACCACCAGGGTGTCGTTGACCGCCACGGTATGATCCTGAACCGTGAGCTGACCGCTCAGCAGATGGCAGAGGTATGTTTTGTCGGCCTCCAGAGTCAGAGCGAGGGGAAACGGCAGATTGAGCACCCGTACGTTGGCGCTGATGCGCGCAGGGTCGTAGATGAGCCCCAGATCCGTCACCTCTTTTTTCAGCAAGGCGCAGTGGGTCTCGTCATCCCCGCTGAAATGGGCCGCCTCCAGGGTGGCGTAAGGATGGCCGTTGAGCACGAAGCCGGCGCCGCTGACGGGCAGCAGGATGCGCTGATAACCCGGGAAACGGGAGAATACACCGGCTTCCTTGATGGGGGCCGAGCTCAGCCGGTAGTCAAAGTCGAGTTTGTCCAGAGTCGCTCCCCTGGGAGAGATGAGGATCTGGGCTGTGGTGCCCTGCTTGTTCTTCCAGGGCATCTTCAGCTGGTCCGACTCTTTAATCAGGGTGATCACAATGGCGCCTCGGCAGATGGATGAGAGAAGTGGTCAATGAGGCCAAGTGATACCATTCCGCACGGCAGCTCACAAGGCGGCAGCTATCCGCGGCCGTCCGGTTGCCCACTATTTCAGCACTATTTCGCTGCGCAGGCCGGCTGTCAGGTTGCCGGCCTGTCTCTGCCACCCGTTCTGCTCAAGAAGACGCCACTCGACCCGATCCGGGAGAAGGCAATCGTCAGGGTGTGATCACAGCGCTGTTAAACGGGCAGGGTGTCGTTACACTGGCAGCTCCGTTGTTGTCTGGAGGCCCTATGAGCCACAAAATCATTCTGGATACCGACCCGGGTATCGACGACGCCATGGCAATTCTGTTTGCCGAGGCGCACCCCGCCATCGATCTCATCGCCATCACTACCGTCTTTGGCAACGCCACCATCGACAATGGCACCCGCAATGCACTCTGGCTCAAGCAGAAGTACGGCATGAAGGCAGATGTCGCCCAGGGCGCGGCCGCGCCGTTGCTGCGCGATCCCGTGGGGCCGACCACTGTCGTGCACGGCCCGAGTGGTTTCGGCGATGTCGAGGCCGGGGAGGTGAGCCTCATCCCGGATGCCCGCCCGGCGTGGCAATACATAGTCGACGCGGTGAAAGCCGCCCCCGGCGAGATCACCCTGGTCACCATAGGGCCGCTCACCAACCTGGCGCTGGCGCTGCAGGAGGCGCCGGAGATCACCGGTTTGGTGAAGCAGGTGGTGGTGATGGGCGGTGCCTTTGGCGTCAACGGTCATCGCGGCAACGTCACCCCCTATGCCGAAGCCAATATCCACGATGATCCCGATGCTGCCGACCGGGTGTTTACCGCCAACTGGCCCGTGGTGATCATAGGGCTGGATGTGACCCAGCAGAGCTTCTTCAGCAGTGGCTATCTGGATGCGCTGCGCGATGAGGCGGGGGAGCCGGGCCGCTTCCTGTGGGAGGTGAGCCGTTTCTATCTGCGCTTCTACTCGGAGCGCATCGGCCTGGATGGTTGCCACGTACACGATCCCTCCGCCATCGCCTACGTGATCGATCCGACTCTGTTCACCCTGAGAAAGGGGCCTGTGCGGGTGATCAACAGTGGCCCCGCCATCGGTCATACCCTGCAAAAGTTCGATGACAAATCCCATCCTCATGACGGCTGGGCCGACTATCGTGCCCAGCATGTGGGGGTGGCGGTACGGGATCAGGCGTTGCTGGCGCTCTATCGCGACACCCTGGTAGCCTGGGGCAAGGATTGCTGACCTGTGTAGGGTGACTGAACGCAAGGTGAGTCGACGGCTGTGATCCGCGCCAAACATTCCGGCAATGGGGCCGCTTATACTGTCTGACAGCAAGACGTCAGCGGGGGTGGAAATAGCCCGGGGTGACGTGCTGACACTGAGTCGTTAGGAGGGAAGAGATGGCCTGGTTATCCTTGTTGGTGGCAATTGCCCTGATCGGGTGGTTGATGACGCTGGGGCGGGGAGCCCTGTTCGAGATCCGGTTGCAAGCGGACAAGGTGGTGGTCAAGCGGGGCAAGGTGTCCCCCGCGTTTTTGGCCCAGGCCCGGCAGATCCTGCACCACGATCCCGTGCGGGGCCGCATCCTGGGTCAGCGGGACGGGCACGGGGTCAAGCTGGTCTTCTCCCGTTCGATCCCGGAGCCAGTCGCCCAGCGTTTTCGCAATATCTTCCCTTATGCCGATTACCACCAGTCAGCTGTGTCTACCCAAGGTCCCAAGTCCCGCAAGGGCTGACGCCCTGATGGCACACAGCAAACGGGCCTCCATGGGAGGCCCGTTTTTTATGGCGAAGGTCAGCGGTCGCGCTACTCGTGCAGCTCGCGCTGGGCCTTGACGGCTGCCGGTTTGATGGCGGCCCCTTCATTGCCCCAGGAGGCGCGCAGCGTATTGGCCAGCTCGGCCATCTGCTCATCGTTGAGGGTCCATCCATAACCTGGCATGTGGTAGCCGATATGGCCCTGGGTGATCGGGGTCTCGGCGCCGTGCAGCAGCACGTTGAGCAGGCTGGCCGGATCATCGGCCAGCACAGTCTGGTTGCCCACCAGCGAAGGAATGACGTGGTCATTGCCCTCACCGTTGACCCCGTGACAGGTCGAGCAGTACATGGCGTAGTCTGCCTTGCCGCCCGCGCTGGCGTAGGCCCGGTTGCCTTGGCTCACCGGCGTGTCGTCACTGAGCTCGGTGAGATAGGTGGCGATGCTGGCCAGATCGGCGTCGCTGAAGTACTGGCTGCTGTGAGTGATCACTTCCGCCATGGGGCCAGAAACGGCCTGATGCTGGCTGAGACCGGTTTTCAGCAAATCGATGATCGCCTGCTTGTCGTACCGGGCACCGCGGATATTGGGGGCATACCAGCCATCGAGCGTTGCACCGCTCAGATAGAGGGGGTCTGCCTCGGTCAGGGCCTTTTCCTGCATGCCGAGCCCGCGCGGGGTGTGGCAGCTGCCACAGTGACCGGCACCCTGCACCAGATAGGCGCCGCGATTCCACTGCTCGCTCTTGCCCGCTACCGGGGTGAAGCGACTGTCATCGTGATAGAGCCAGTTCCAGCCCATCAGCGGCCAGCGCATATTGAGCGGCCAGGGGATGTCGCTCTCCTTGTTGGCCACCGCCAGCGGGGGAACCTCCTTCATCAGGTAGTGATAGAGATCTTCAAGATCCTTATCGCTCATTTTGGCGTAGGCGGTGTAGGGCATGGCCGGATAGAGCTGGTGACCATCCCGGGCCACCCCTTCGCGCATCACCTTGATGAACTCCGGCAGGCTGTAGTTGCCGATGCCGTGGGTCTTGTCGGGGGTGATGTTGGTGGCGAATACTGTGCCTATGGGGGTCGGGAAGCCCTTGCCACCGGCAAGCGGGGCACTGGCCTCGCTGGTGTGGCAGGCGGCGCAATCCCCCAGCTTGGAAATATACTCGCCTGCCGACATGGCGGAGCCCGCCTGTGCGGGTTGGGCTGCCATGGCTGCCAGCAGGGCGGTGGCGGTCAGTGACAGGGCGCGGATCATTGGGCACCTCCTTTTTGCATGGCGACCAGCTCGTTGACCGCGCGCCAGGCCTGATCGATGGCGGAGTGGGCGTAGGGGCTCCAGTCCGAGTCGGAGTTGGCGATGGTGATGTTGCCGATGGGCTGACGACCCAGCTCAATCCATTTTTCACACTGCGCCTCGTCATCAAACAGGGTATTGGTGATGTAGGAGTAGCCGTGGGACCAGCGGTTGACCGTAATGGCGAGGATGTCCTGCTCATGGTTGAAACCGGCGCTGCCCAGCATTCCCTGCAGTTGTTCGCGGATCATCTGTTCGTGCTGCTCGAACGGCATGCCGAGGATCATGGCGCGTCCCTTGCGGGACTGTTCGCGAGCCGACAGGCCGCTGCCCGGCAGGGTCGGTACATAGACCATGTGCAGGCACATGGGCTGATCCGGATTCTTGGGATGCTCATAGCCGCCGAGGTTGACCGGGTAGTCCAGCTTGACCCGGCTGTAGGGCGCCGCGGGGGAGTAGATCTCGTGCACTCCCAGCTTGACGAAGGATTGCCAGTTCTTGATCACCACCTTGGTGTAGACCAGCGGTGCCTTGGCGTTCTGGCGCAGCGCCTCCTTCTGGGGCTCTGCCATCTCGGGCACCATGTAGGGGATCATCATGTTGTAGCCGGCCATGACTGACTGTTTGGCCCGTACCCTATGGAGTTTGCCCTCCTTGATGTAGGTGACATCCACCCCAGTGCTGCCATCGGTGCGGCGGATGTTCTTCGCCTGCAGCGCCGTGCTGCCAAGGCGCAGTTGCACCTTGTGTTCCGGCAGATCGAGCTTGCCGTAGTCAAACTTGGCCAGTACCACATCCTGCATGGTGTGGCCCGGCGCCACCTGCGGGATCAGCTTGCGCACCATCAGGCGGGTGAGGCCGGCGTTGCCATCCGGGAAGTGGAAGATGTAGGGATCGTCCAGCTCTGCCTGCTCCTCGGCATCGAGAGGAGTGAGATCCAGCCCGTCGAAGCCAGGCAGGGCACAGAGCCGCGCATCGGCGCAGGCGGTGGCATCGATACCGACTGCCTGGAAGTCGTTGGTGCGCTGCTGGAAGTAAGTGATTGCACGCTCGCTCAGGCCCACCTTGTCTCGCAGGAAGCTGGTGTAGCTGTTGCGGGTCATCCAGAGGTCTTTCTCCTCCCGGCTCATGCCACTGAGGTAGTCGATCTTATCTTCGTGCAGGGCCAGCAAGGCTGTACGGTCGCGCTCATCGAGCGGGAAGTCACCGATGAATTCGGCCAGGGGGCGGCCGTTGAGGCGATCCCGGGGGATGTCGTCGGCCACGTTGTGGCCAGGGTCACCGCTCACCACCTTGTTGACGCCAAAGTGCTTCTCGTCGAAGTAGACGCCGCGGCTCAGGCCCAGATCCGGATAGAAGGTCTGCTGGAAGCCGGCGGCCAGTTCGTCGATGTTCACCTCGAGCGTCTTGAGCAGGCCGAGCGCGATGGGGCTGTAGACGGAGCGCGGCGATTGCAGGGATTCACTGCCGCCGTAACCCAGCCGCAGGCCATCGGGCGTGGTGAATTCGTTGCGCTTGGCGTGGCCGCCAAAGTCGTCGTGGTTGTCGAGCAGCAGGATCTTTTTATCCGCGCCGAGCAACTGTTGATAGAAGCAGGCGGCGGCCAGACCGCTGATCCCGGCGCCGACGATCACCAGATCGTACTCCCCCTCGAGGGGAACATTGGCGAAGTCATACTGCTTGCCGTCGCGGGCTATGCTGTGGGCCGGTTCAAAGGAGCCCGGGTGGTTGCCGCGCAACCCTGTGAGGGCGGGCGGATAGGCAAGCGTCTTGTCGGCCAGCGCCTTGCCGCCCTCTGCCGCCTGCAACAGATTGATGGGGGCGATGCCTGCCGCTATGGTGATGGCTACGCCGTTGAGAAAGTCTCTGCGTGTGATACTCATGGCAATCCCTGTGGTATGAAGAGTCAAATGGGGAATGGGATAGGGTCGGTTTCGTTACTGGCTTGGCAACGAAGGGGCGCAACCTAACGCCATATCCGGATGGAGTCCATGGGTTTGATAATAACTTATTAAACAAGATGATGACGGTTGTGATGAAGCAGACCCGATGAAATGCATGAGACAGGTATGTTCAGGAGATAGTCTCACCAAGAGCATGGAATTAACCTGAGCGTATTTTGATTAATTAAGGGTCTGTAAGAGTCTTTATATCTGCTTTTTATGTGGTTATTTCCATTGTTGAAAACAGGGCCGCTTGCAGCTGATGTAAATACAGGAAAACTCATTTAACCGCATTAAATAAAGGGGTTAAAACTGGCTGTTCACTTGCTGAGCTAATTCTGATTGAAATGAAATCAATGTTGCTGGTGGATAATTGCACAGTCATTATGAAAATGGCGGCTGTCAAGGCATTAACATACATCACAGGTCACCTCCAAACAGAAAACAACTTGCAGATTAATTTCCCACCTTGTTTACATCCATTCTCAATGCAATATAATGATGCGCTTTTTTTATACCTTTACGCCTGCGAATGATGAGGACACTGCATGAGACCTTTTGAATTAAAGAGGGGCTTGGGTGCTTTGCTGTTGATCGCATCGGCCAGCTTGCTGACCGGCTGCGACATGGCGTTGATGAACCCCAAAGGGCAGATTGGTCTGGAGCAGAAATCACTGATATTAACCGCCTTGGGGCTGATGTTAATTGTGGTGATCCCTGTGATTATTATGGCAGTGGTATTTGCCCGTAAATACAGGGCATCCAATACCGACGCCAAATATACCCCGGATTGGTCTCACTCCAACAAGATTGAAGCGGTTGTCTGGACCGTTCCCGTCATTATCGTCGTCATTCTGGCGACCATCACCTGGAAAACATCCCACGAGCTGGACCCTTACAAGCCGCTCGATTCCGAGGTCAAACCGATCCTGGTTGATGTTATTTCCCTCGACTGGAAATGGTTGTTTGTCTACCCGGAGTTGGGGATTGCCTCGGTCAATGAATTGGCCTTCCCGGTCAACACACCGGTGAATTTCCGGGTGACGTCTGACACCGTCATGAACTCCTTCTTCATTCCCAAACTGGGCGGGCAAATTTATGCCATGGCAGGTATGCAGACCAAGCTGCATCTCATCGCCAATGAAGCCGGAAAATATGACGGCATCTCCAGCAGCTATAGCGGTGCCGGTTTCTCCGGGATGAAGTTCAAGGCCATCGTCACGCAGGATCAGGCAGGTTTCGACGCCTGGGTCGCCAAGGTGAAACAGTCGCCCAAGCAGCTCACCACAATGGCGGAGTTCGATGCCCTGGCCAAGCCGACCGAATACCATCCGGTGGAGTATTTCTCCAGCGCCGATCCGGCACTGTTCGTCAACCTGATCAACAAGTTCATGGGTGACATGGGCCACGGTGAGCATAAAGGGATGGCGCACGGCGAGACCATGGATCACACCACCATGGATCAGCAAACAATGAACCATGACGCCATGGCGCATGACGCACAAATGGATCATGCCGGGCATATGACGATGCCGACGGATGACAACTCTGTGAAAGCGGGATCCGAGGAATAACTGATGTTTGGAAAATTAACGCTCGATGCCATTCCGTACCATGAACCCATCATCATGGTGACTGTGGCCGGTATCATTCTGGGTGGCCTCGGCATTGCCGGGCTGATCACCTATTTCGGCAAGTGGCAGTATCTGTGGAAAGAGTGGTTCACCTCGGTCGACCACAAGCGTCTGGGGGTCATGTATCTGATCCTTGGCATGGTCATGCTGCTGCGCGGCTTTGCCGATGCGGTGATGATGCGTACCCAGCAGGTGATGGCCTCGGCCGGTGGCGATGGCATTTTGCCGCCCCACCACTACGACCAGATCTTCACCGCTCACGGTGTCATCATGATCTTCTTCGTGGCCATGCCGCTGGTAATAGGTCTGATGAACATAGTGGTGCCGCTGCAGATCGGTGCCCGTGATGTGGCCTTCCCCTTCCTCAACAACATCAGCTTCTGGTTCACCGCCGCCGCCGTTGTGTTGATCAACGTCTCCCTGGCGGTCGGCGAGTTTGCCCAGACCGGCTGGCTGGCGTATCCGCCACTCTCTGGTCTGGAATACAGCCCGGGGGTCGGGGTGGATTACTGGATCTGGAGTCTGCAGATCTCGGGGCTGGGTACCTTGCTGACCGGCGTCAACTTCTTCGCCACCATCATCAAGATGCGCGCCCCCGGCATGACCATGATGCGTCTGCCGGTGTTCACCTGGACTGCCTTGTGCGCCAACATTCTGATCATCGCCTCCTTCCCGATCCTGACCGTCACTGTGGCACTGCTCACCGCTGACCGTTACCTCGGCACCCATTTCTTTACCAATGACATGGGTGGCAACATGATGATGTACATCAACCTCATCTGGGCTTGGGGCCATCCCGAGGTGTATATCCTGGTACTGCCGGTGTTCGGGATCTTCTCGGAAGTGGTGGCGACCTTCTGCAAGAAGAAGTTGTTCGGTTACACCTCGCTGGTGTGGGCGACCATCGCCATTACCGTGCTCTCCTTCATCGTCTGGTTGCACCACTTCTTTACCATGGGGTCCGGCGCCAACGTGAATGCCTTCTTCGGCATCACTACCATGATCATCTCCATCCCGACCGGGGTGAAGATCTTCAACTGGCTGTTCACCATGTACCGTGGTCGCATCGAGTTCACCTCTCCCATGCTGTGGACCATAGGGTTCATCATCACCTTCACCATAGGTGGCATGACGGGGGTACTGCTGTCGGTACCGGCTGCGAACTTCGTGCTGCACAACAGCCTGTTCCTGATCGCCCACTTCCACAACGTCATCATCGGCGGCGTGGTGTTTGGCTGCTTCGCCGGTATCACCTACTGGTTCCCCAAGGCGTTTGGCTTCACCCTGGATGAAACCTGGGGCAAGCGCTCCTTCTGGTTCTGGATTGTCGGCTTCTTCGTGGCCTTCATGCCGCTCTACGTGCTGGGCTTCATGGGCATGACCCGTCGGGTCAGCCAGCAGCTGGATCCGGCCTTCCATCCCTGGCTGGTCGTGGCCGCCGTGGGCGCCGGCCTGATTGCCATTGGCGTCTTGTGCCAGGTGATCCAGGTGGTGGTCAGTATCCGTGACCGCGAGAAGAATCGCGATCTGACTGGCGATCCCTGGGGTGGCCGTACCCTGGAGTGGGCGACATCTTCACCGCCGCCCTTCTACAACTTCGCCATCGAGCCGACCATCACAGGTCTGGATGCATTCTGGGAAGCTAAGCAAAACGGCACCGCCTATCAGCAGCCCAAGCAGTATGCGCCGATCCACATGCCCAAGAACACAGGGGCGGGTGTCATCATCGCAGGCTTCAGTGCCCTGTTCGGCTTTGCCATGATCTGGCACATCTGGTGGATGGCGATTGCTGCCTTCGTCGCCATGATTGCCACCTGGATCATCCACAGCTTCAACGATGATGTGGACTACTACGTGCAGGTTGACGAGATCGAACGCATCGAAGGTCAGCATTTTGCCAACATCAACAAGGGGGCGTGACGCCATGGCGACCGACGTTCTACATCACACTCACGAGGGTGCCCATGACCATGGGCACCATGATGCCGGAGCCAACAAGGTATTCGGTTTCTGGATCTACCTGATGAGTGACTGCATCTTGTTTGCATGTCTGTTTGCAACCTATGCAGTCCTGGTCAACGGCACCGCCGGCGGCCCCAGCGGCAAGGATATTTTCGAACTGCCGTTCGTGTTTGCCGAAACCATGCTGCTGCTGTTTAGCAGCATCACCTTCGGCTTTGCCATGCTGGCCATGAACAAGGGCCGTGCCGCTGCCGTCAATGGCTGGCTGCTGGTGACCTTTGTGCTGGGCGCCGGCTTCATCGCGATGGAAATCTACGAATTCCATCACCTGATTGCCGAGGGTTATGGCCCGGATCGCAGCGCCTTCCTCTCCGCCTTCTTCACCCTGGTTGGCACTCACGGCATCCACGTGACCAGTGGCCTCATCTGGCTGATCGTCATGATGGTGCTGGTGGCCAAGAAGGGGCTGACTGACCGCACCCGTTCCCGTCTGATGTGCCTGAGCCTGTTCTGGCACTTCCTGGACGTGGTGTGGATCTGCGTGTTTACCGTGGTCTATCTGATGGGAGCAATGTAAATGAGCACTCATAGCGTTGACAATCATGGCGCCAGCCACGGCAGTGCCAAGAGCTATCTGATCGGCTTCGTACTGTCAGTCATACTGACCGCCATCCCGTTCTGGATGGTGATGGACGGGGGCTTCACCCACCAGACCATGCTGATCACAGTGGTGGCCATGGCGGTGGTGCAGATCTTCGTGCATCTGGTCTACTTCCTGCACATGAACACCTCGTCCGAGGAGCGCTGGAACCTGGTGGCACTGGTGTTTACCGTGCTCATCATCGCCATCGTGGTCGTGGGTTCCCTGTGGATCATGTACAACCTCAACATCAACATGATGGTTCACTGAGCAGGTTGGCAATGATGATGAAGCAATACCTGCAAGTGACCAAGCCGGGCATCATCTTCGGTAACCTCATCTCGGTTATCGGCGGATTCCTGCTGGCGTCCAAGGGGAGCCTGGATGTGCCCCTGTTCATCCTGACCACGGCCGGTGTCTCACTGGTGGTGGCCTCCGGTTGTGTGTTCAACAACTACATAGACAGGGACATCGACTGCATCATGGAGCGCACCAAGAACCGCGCCCTGGTGAAGGGGCTGATCGCCCCCGGCGTCTCGCTCTGGTATGCGAGTGCGCTGGGCGTTGCGGGCATTGCACTGCTCTACTGGGCGGCCAATCCGTTGGCCGCCTTGCTGGCAGTGCTGGGCTTCATTGTCTATGTGGGGGTTTACAGCCTCTACATGAAGCGTCACTCCGTCTATGGCACCCTGGTCGGCAGCCTCTCCGGCGCCGCGCCACCCGTCATCGGCTACTGCGCCGTGAGCGGTCAGTTCGACTCGGGGGCCCTGATACTGCTGGCGATCTTCAGCCTGTGGCAGATGCCGCACTCCTATGCGATTGCCATCTTCCGCTTCAAGGATTATCAGGCGGCCAACATTCCGGTACTGCCGGTGGTGAAGGGGATTGTCGTGGCCAAGCACCACATCACCCTCTACATACTGGCCTTCATGGTGCCAACCTTGATGCTGTTTCTCGGCGGTTATGCCGGTTACAAGTATCTGATCGTGGCGACGGCGGTCAGCGTCTGGTGGCTGGGCATGGCGCTGTCGGGTTACAAGCAGGCGGTCGATGACTCCCTCTGGGCCCGCAAGCTGTTCATGTTCTCCATCGTCACCATTACTTGCCTGAGCGTGATGATGTCGGTGGACTTCCAGCCGGACGCCGCGCCCGTGCTGGTGAGCATGCTGCCGTGATCCTGACGCGGACATGTTCTCCATCGTCGTCATCATCTTCACTTGCCTGAGCGTGATGATGTCGGTGGACTTCCAGCCGGACGCGACGCCGGTATTGGTGAGCATGCTGCCCTGATGGTCCGTGTCTCCAGCCCCCAAGGCTGTGATGCAACCCAGGAAAATCAATAGAATCCAGAGCCGGGAACCTTCCCGGCTCTGTTATTATGAGGCCCGCCCTCTGGGGCGCATTGTCGGCTTTTTCGGGTGTGGCGTGCCTTGTCATCCGCCCCTTTTCTCTTCTCTCTCTTTGACCTATCGAGGCCATCATGAATGATTTCACCATGACGAGGGGCGAGCGCCGCGCCACCTGGGCGCTCGGCTCCGTCTTCTCTTTGCGCATGCTCGGCATGTTTATGGTGCTGCCGGTGCTGACTACCTATGGCATGTCACTGGCCGGCGCCTCCGAAGCCCTGATTGGTCTGGCCATCGGCATCTACGGCATGACCCAGGCGCTGTTCCAGATACCGTTCGGCCTGCTCTCTGATCGCATCGGCAGAAAGCCCTTGATCGTCGGCGGCCTGCTGATGTTTGCGTTGGGCAGCGTGATCGCGGCACTGACTCACTCCATCTGGGGTGTCATCCTCGGCCGCGCCTTGCAGGGCAGCGGTGCCATCTCGGCCGCCGTCATGGCGCTGCTGTCGGATCTCACCCGTGAGCAGAACCGCACCAAGGCGATGGCTTTTATCGGGGTGAGCTTTGGTATCACCTTCGCCATTGCCATGGTGACGGGCCCCCTGATTACCCATGCGCTGGGGCTCTCCGGTCTGTTCTGGCTGATAGCCTTGCTGGCCCTTGGGGGCATTGGCATCACTCTCTGGCTGGTGCCGACGCCGACCAGTCATCTGCTCAACCGCGAGTCCAGCATGGTCAGGGGAGGGATGCGCACCGTGCTTACCAACCCGCGCCTGCTCAAACTCAACCTCGGCATTTTGTGCGTCCATACCCTGCTGATGTCGAGCTTCGTGGCGTTGCCGCCACTGCTGGAGCAGGCCGGTCTGCCCCGCGACAGTCAGTGGCAGGCCTATCTGGTCACCATGCTGGTCGCCTTTGTGAGCGTGGTGCCGTTCATCATCTATGCCGAGAAGCACCGCCAGATGAAGCGGGTATTCCAGGCTTGCGTGCTGGTGATGCTGATCGCCGAAGTGGTGCTGTGGCAGGCCGGGTTGCAGCTGTGGGGCCTGCTCGCCGGGTTGCAGCTCTTCTTTATCGGTTTCAACGTAATGGAGGCCCTGCTGCCATCCCTCATCAGCAAGGAGTCCCCCCCCGGTTACAAGGGCACCGCCATGGGGGTCTACTCCACCAGCCAGTTTATTGGCGTGGCTCTCGGTGGCAGCCTGGGCGGGCTCTTTTACAGTCTGGGAGGCGGTGCACTGGTGTTTGGTTTCTGCGCCCTGCTGGCCCTGATCTGGCTCGGTGTGAGCCTGACCATGCAGGAGCCCCCTTATGTGAGCAGCCTGCGCATCGTGCTGCCGGAAGGTGTGGAGGCGAGTCCGGCGCTGGAGCAGAAGATCCGCGCCTGCGATGGGGTGAGCGATGTGATGCTGGCCAGCGCAGAGCGCTCTGTGTACGTGAAAATCGATGCCAAGCGCCTCACTCGCCGGGATCTGGAACAGTTGATCGCCGCCTGATCTCTTTGTGCCATCGATAAAGAAGCCCGCCAATTCGGCGGGCTTCTTGTTTGGTTTTTTATGAGTCAGGGCAAGTGCTCAATCAGCCTTGCAGCTTTGCTCCCGCATCAGTGTTTGCCTGTCGCCCAGCAGCAGGGTGCTGAGGGCCTGATTGGCACATTGGACACTGCCCAGCTGAACATGGAAGTTGCTCTGCTCGACTCTGACCAGACGGGCCGCCTGCCCAAAGGCGGCCTGCATCTGGCGCGTATTGCTGAAAGGGGTTATGGGGTCATACTCTGCCCCCAGTACCAGTGCCAATGATCCAGCTGGGAGCTCAATCTCTCCGGCGTCCACAGTGGGCACTGGCTTGCGGGGATAGGGCCAATCTGCACAGGCATGGAAGCTGTTATCCAGCATAAAAGCCCCCGCACCTTGGAAGCTGGCATCTTCCGGATCCAGATCCTGCCAGCGGTAAGATTGGCCGTTGTCGGTGCAGTGAATGGCGGAGAAGAAGGGACCGCCCATGATCTCCTCGTAGGGATTGTTCCCCTCTTGCTCTTTGGCGAGACGAGCCAGCAGTTCGCTGGCATCGTCCTGCAGCCAGAACGCCAGCTGGTCGTAGCCCTCTTGCCCGGTGAGCGCATCTCCCATGACCGCCTCCCACTGCTTGTGATCCAGAGTATTGCCTTGGTTATCGACATACAGGCCCTTGTCGCGCACCTGCCGGGTCACCTCCACGCTGCGTTGCAGCGCCTGGGCGCCAAAGCGCCAGTTGAAGACACGGCCCGCATTAGCGGCATCCTCTTGGAAGATGGCTGGATAGCGATCCTCGCTCGGCGACATGGAAGAGTCGACGATCACATCGGCCACGTGGCTCGGGTAGCGCTGGGCGTAGAGAGCTGCGAGGCGGGTGCCATAGGAGAAGGTGAGGGGAGTGATCTTGTCATGCCCCAGGTGTTGGCGCAGGCGATCAATGTCCTGCACTATGGCCTGGGAGCCCAGATGGGGGGCGTAACGACGAAATGGCTCGTCGCAGCGTTCCAGTATCAGTTTGCTGAGAGCCTTGCCGTGATCGCCGCTGTTGTTCAGCGCCGACAGGGTGCCCTTGTCCCGTTCAATGAATAATCTGGCGAGCTCGCTTGGGGTCATGTCAGGTTTGACGCCGTCTTTGTCTTTTAGCAGGCAGCTTCTGAGCTCGTGTCCTAGTGCACTGTAACCAGCCCCTCTGGGGTCCATGGTGACGATATCGTAATGTCTGAGAATGTCAGGATCGGCATTGCGCAGCGCGGTGAGCAGGGGGCCCATCCTCGGGGTTGCTGAATCGGGGCCGCCCGGGTTGAAAAAGAGGGTGCCGTGATAGCCGCCGGTGGCGCGATAGTGCACATAGAAGAGATCGATAGTGTCACCCTTGACCTTGCGGGTCTCCTGCTTGACCTGACCCAGGTCGATGCCGTTTGACCAGGAGGGCGTCGAGAACCGGGTTGTGCTATCTGACCAGGAAGGGGATGAGAAGCGAGTCGTGTTGCCGGAGAGGAAGGAGCTTGCTGTGGTGGGCGCAGGGCGCTTCTCCCATTTGGTCTGTTTGACATCGACCCACTCCTTGTCGTAATCCAGCGGTACTGTCAGGTAGTGGCAACTGAGCTGACTGGCGATGTCATCTTGCTGCCACTCTTGCTGCAATTGGCGGCAGACGGCACCTGTGTCATAGGCGGCGGTGATATGTTGCCCCTTGAAGGGAGGCTCCTCTTTCTTTTCCAGTTCGCAGCCCGCCAACAGGGTGGGTGCCAGTAGAGAGATCATCAGCGTGTATTTCATCGTTTGTTTCCATCGTATTGCCTGAACAAGCGGATGGTAAGCGAATGAACAAGATGAAATGCAGTGATTAATTGTGTGAAAATATTGCTGTTGTTTATATCAAAAATAAATGAAAGGCATTAAATAAGAATATAGATAGTAACTGTTGTGTGCGGAACCATTATTTTCAATTTTATCACCCCTGCGTTATTAATTTAAAATGTGTAATTAAACAACAATTTAGGTGATTTTTTTTGGGTTTAGTTACCTTGTCTGCCAGGTTGCCAATATAGTTTTCAATATAGGCGACTTGATGATAGCCGCTATCTGCGGCTGCTGTTGCAGCCTGTATTTTGGTTGCCTTTTCGCCACGCTGGCGGCCTCTTGCTTTGGATGATAAATAATATAATAGTGAGCTGTCGCCATCCGGGCGAGAGCGGACCAAATAAAAATGCCCACTCATGAAGTGGGCATGTTTATTTTCTGGCCGAGTGCTGGCTATTAGCGCTCCAGCAGGGGGGCGGAGCGGTAACTCCAGAGGCCATAGGTGCGCAGCGCATCGCGGTAGATGCCGAGCAGTTCGCTGTCGCTCACCTTGGCCAGTGCCGAGAGCGGCTTGTCCGGGTAGCTGACGCTGTCTATCTGGATCCCGGCGGGACCGCTCTGCCAGCAGGCGATCTCCAGCAGGGTCTGGCCTCGGCGCACGTGGCTGGCCGAGCTCACCAGGGTCGCATACTGGATCTGGTGACGGGCCAGGGCATAGCCGCTGTAGAGGGCATTTTCCACCGTGCTGGTGGCGTAGTTCTCCTCAATGATGCGCGAGCGATCTACCCCTTTCTTTACCAGCCAGTGGGCCATCAGCTTGCCTTCGGTCTGGCGGTTCTGGGGCACACCACCTGTCAGTATGATCAGCGCAGACGGATTGGCCTGGGCCAGGGAGCGGGTGGTCTCCAGCCTGCCCAGCAGGATCTCGTGCATGCTGCCATCCGGGTTGAGGGCATACCCCAGGGTGACGATGGCTTGCCGCCCCTTTTTCTTTTCCCGGCCCTGACGCTCCTTGAGCGGAGTGGCATTGACTCTGTCGATGGTGTCGAAGATGCGTTTCAGATCGGCGGCGCGGCCGCTGTTGAGCTCGCTCACCCGCTTGAAATAGTCATCAGCCTTGCCCTGATTGCCTTTGAATCGCTGCCAGGTGGCGAGATAGGTGTTCAGATCCAGATCGTCTGGCGCCGTGCTGAGACCCTGCTCGAACAGTGTGATGGCCTTGTCCACGTTGCCGTTGTAAATCTGGGCGTTGGCTGCCGAGATCAACAGGTCGGTGCGGTAGGGTTCGAGTTGATAGGCTTGCAGCAGCAGTTCTGTGACCTGCTCCATGTTGCTCGGCATCTTGGCGGTGAACCCGGCAGTGGAGATGCGAGCCGGCGACTTGAAGACCTGCCAGGCATCCGCCAGCAGTTGATCAACCACCTGGCGCTTGCTGATGTACTGATCGTAATTTTGCTCCTTTTGCAGGGAGCGCACAGGGGCCGCCCAGGCATCGGAGGGGATAAACACTGGCAGCGCCAACAGGCTGGCCAGAGTCAGGGCAATCGCATTTTTCTTCATCATGGCGTTCCACCGAGGGTTAAGGGCACCAAGCCATTCCATCACCCGTAGGGGCTTTTTCAATAAAAACATCAACTTGGTGATTGCTTACTCTACTCCCTTTCAGATGAAAAAAACGTGAACCGCTTCGGTTATCGGGGGATGGGCTGTGGTGGTGCGGTCAAAGAGAGCAGCAAGGTCTGTGATGCAGAGCAAGAACCAATACCCATGCAGATACCGGGGCAGGGTGTGCTTGTCACCTGCCCCCCGACGTTTTGCCGGGGGGACGTGTTTTCGGTGCCGAGGTCACTTTGGCTTTGCAACCTTGTCGAACCAGGCTTTCCACTGGGGGACTGCGGTGGCGAAGGTGCCGCGATGGGTGGTCGGGCCGGTCGAGATGGCCTCGACGTTCTGGTTGCCCGATCCCATGGATTGGGCATACATCATCGCCATGCGACCGACTCCCGGTGTGATTGCCTCATCGGTTTCCCCGTAGTAGTTGCGTACTGGCGACTGTATGACCCAGCGGTAGGCGTGTGCTGAGCCGATCAGCTTGCCGAACGCCGAGTTGGCAAAATAGTGAGGGTCGAAATAGGCAGGGCGGATCAGCTTGTGCAGATCCGTGGTGATGTCGGACGGATTGAAGGGCTCTCTGTCATAGGCCTTCTTGGCAATGTCGTAATACTCGTCGGTCAGCAAGGAGCGGGCGAGCCCGGGTATGCCGTAGTAATGCTCGTAGGCAAAGGATGAGAGGATCATGATGCTGTTGAGCCAGACGGCATCGAACTTGCGCGGGTAGACCAGAAAACCCTGCATCAAGGCGTAGACATCCAGCGGTGCGCTGGCGGTGGCGGCGCCGTCGACCTTGACCCCGGCCGCTTCGAGTTTTTCGAGGAAGGCCATGGTCACGAAGCCCCCCTGTGACCAGCCCGCCAGAAACAGCTTGTCGCTGACGATCTGCATGTGGGCGAGTACGGCGCGGCTGGCCATCAGCAGATCAAATGTGGCCTGTTGATGGCTGCCCTTGACCATATAGCCTTCCGGTTCGGTCGAGGTGCCGAGGCCAAAGTAGTCGGCACCGATGAGCAGGTACCCCTGACCCGCGAACTGCGCGATCATCAACTGGGTTTCCGGTGACTGATTGGCAAAGGAGGGCACCTCATTGTGACCATAGACGGTGCCGTGCTGATAGGAGACGGTCGGAAAGTCCTGGCCACCGGTGTCAGGCACAGCCAGCAGGCCAGAGGCCACTGTGGGTTTGTTGCCCATCTCGGGGATGACGGAGTGGTAGCTGATGCGATAGAGGCGCACGGCATTGCGTGCGGGTGTATACGAGACAGTGATGCCGGCAAAGGCCGGTGTGTCACGGGTCAGGATCTTGTTCAGCTGATCTTGATCCCAGCGTGCAATCAACTGGTATTGGATGCCTGACGTTACCTGAATCGGCTCGCTCTGTTGAGCAAACGCCGGTGACACGCCTATGTGCAAAAGCAGGGTAAAAATACCGAGACGAATCCAATTTCTCATCCTGAAGACTCCATTTTCCAGTAAAGATGCGCAATGTGGCGCTGTTCATTGCACGGCTTTCTGCGTCTGCAGGGCCTGGGTGTGCCAGTGTGAACACAAGGCAGAGACAGAGCCTGACCACCGTCAGTTTATTCCTGTTAGCCAGCCCAGTGTGATCCATCCGCGCCATGGATGCGACCCCCTTGAGGCTTGATTGCTCACTGCTCATGTCAAGGGCGAAGCCCGAAAGGGACAGCTGCGCGTGGTGATAATCGGTTCCCGATCATCCAATGGCCTGTTTGTTGATGGCACCCGGCATCTGGAGGGGGGGCGACTCACAATACAAGGCGAGGCCTGCCTGGTCAGGCTGATGCACGCTTCTGCAGATGGGGGCGATGATATGGCGGTTGGCGCTTCACTCCTGCGTTGCATTGAAAATGTAGGGATTGAAATAAACGGAGGGGCCCTCGGCCCCTCCTGTTGCACACCAGATAAGGGGGCCTCGTCAGGCCACTTTGCTGCCTGCCAGGGTGCGGGCCAGCAGCCCTTCCGGGTTGTGGATGGCCTCTCTGGTCTTCACATCGATAACCTCGATATTGGCGAAGCGCTCCCGGTTCTTGATGGCCACATCGTGGGCCAGGATGACACAGCGAGCGTTGGCTACGTCCTTGGCGCTAATGCGGTTGATGATGCCGTTGGCGCCCTGGGTCTCTACTTTCAGCTTGATACCTGCCTTGGCGGCCGCCTTTTGCAGGCTCTTGGCGGCGAGGAAGGTGTGGGCCACGCCGGACGGGCAGGCGGTGATGGCGAGCACGTCCGCTTCCCCTTCCGCTTCGATGATCTGATAGCCGCTATCGTCGGCTGTCACTGTCTCATACTCTGTCACCGGCTTTTTCAGCAGGTTGACGATAAGGGCCGTGGTCAGGGCGCCGAGCACAGTTCCCAGGATATAACCCATCTTGCCTTCCACCACAGGCAGCACTATCCAGCCGCCCCAAGGGGCATGGTTGATGCTGTGCATCATGAAGCCGGTAATGTTGCCGACGATGCCGCCCGCGACGATTGCCGGAATGACCCGCACCGGGTCGGCGGCGGCAAAGGGAATGGCCCCCTCGCTGATGCCGATCATGCCCATGATGGCGGCCGCCTTGCCCGCTTCACGCTCCTCCTTCTTGTAGCGACGGGGGGAGAGCAGGGTCGCCAGCGCCATGCCGAGCGGTGGCACGCAGATGGCGATGCCGACCCCGCCCATCAGCCAGGGCTGGGTGTTGACCTGGGTCTGGGCGAACAGGGTCGCTACCTTGTTGACCGGGCCGCCCATGTCAAAGGCGGTCATGCCACCCAGGATGGCGCCCAGCATCACTTTGCCTGAGCCCGCCATGCTGGAGAGCCAGTGGTTCATCCCCTCCATCATGGCGGCGATGGGCGCCCCTATCACCCACATCACTATGCCGCACACCAGGAAGGTGCCGATCAGCGGATAGATGAAGATGGAACCCAGCGAACTCATGGAGTCCGGTAGTTTTATGCGTTTGAGCTGATTGACAATGAGGCCAGCGATAAAGCCCACCAGGATGGCGCCGAGAAAACCGGTGTGGAACTGCTGCACCGCTATCCAGGAGCCGATCATGCCCGGCGCCAGACCTGGCTTGTCCGCCATTGAATAGGCGATGTAGCCGCCGAGCACGGCGGTAAACAGGGTGAGCCCGGCGATGCCCATGTCCGCCATGTCTTTGAGCACGCCCGCCTCGGGCACGGCGCCCTTGCCGCTCATCATCACCGAGAGTGACAGCAGCACGCCCCCCGCCACTATGAAGGGGATCATGTGGGAGGTGCCAAACAGCAGGTGCTGCTTGAGGGTATTGAGCTGGGCCTTGATGCTGCGATCCTGGGGCTCGGGCGCTTGGACTCGCGGTTGAGCTGTTGCCTCGGCGCGCACCGGCTGCTTGCCGGCAACGCCGACAGGCGCCGTGGCCGCCAGCAGTGACAGCACCTCGGCCTTGTTGGTGGCCGCCTGCATCTGGGGGATAAAGCCGGGTTCCAGCAGCTTGGTGGAGAGCTCGGCCAGCACCTCGATATGGTGATTGGCGCCGCCCGCCGGGGAGGCAATCATGAAGAACAGTCTGGAGGCCAGCCCATCTTCGGCGCCGTAGTCGATCCCCTGCCGGCTGATGCCGATGACGATGGCGGGCTGCAACACGGCTTCGCTTTTGGCGTGGGGCAGGGCAACTCCCTGTTCAAAACCCGTGTTGTCGAGGTTTTCCCGTGTCCAGAGGTCGCGCACGAACTGATCCTGATTGCCTATCTTGCCGCAGGCTTTGAGCCGGGCGGCCAGTTCGACAAACAATCCCTGCTTGTCGTTGGCCGCTATGTCGAGGCAGATCAGTCCTTCATCTATCAAGGTGGTGAGCATAGGTGTCTCCTGGCTCTGCGAGCCCTGGTGATATGAGTAACGAATGGAGCAAACGATTGACCTGCCTATTGTTTCGCCCAAGCCATGTCACCGAAATCGGATATATGTGCCCTTTACTGGATTTTTGTGTCAATGCCCCGGCCCTGTGAGCAGGCTCGCACTTTGATTGTCAGGTGAGCGCTGGGCTGAATGGATTTAAATCTGTTTAAAAACAAGGGCTTGATTATTTCTCTGGAATGATGGGCAAGAGGCGTTGCGGCTCCGCCCTCTTGCAAAAGGGGAGGTTGGGACGGGGTTTTGAACCCTTTAACCGTCTCTTGAATGTGAGCCGTTTGGCAAAAGTGCTGCCGGGGAGGGGGATCTTCTTTTGCTGCCTATGTCTGTACTGGTAAGCCGGCTCAAGGAAAGGAAGCCAGGCATAAGCAGTCGTAGGGGATTGGCCGCCTTGGGTATATGCATAGCCCCTTGATATTGCAGCACAATCCGGGTGGGCAGAATGGTCCTCTGCCGGCTTGGGGAGCATGGGCTGCATGGCTTCATAAGAAGCTATCACCCATTTTTTAGATTGGTTTATAGATAATCAATCGCTTATTTCGTTGGGCAGTTATGGGGATCGGGGTGTCTGACTAGGTGAGCAGGTTGGCCAATAGCGCCGTCAGCCAGTCTTAACCTTGTCATGCTAACCCAATGATGTAAGGAGACATTCTGATGGAAACACTTGACCAGAAGATCGACACCATGCGTGAAGAGTTCAAGCAACAGGAGCTCAAGCAGGCCCACGACAAGTGGCAAGCCAGAGTCGATGAACTGCAACAGATACGGGCAGGGGAACGGCAACCGGATGAACTGGATGAGTAGCCGCTGATCCTGTCACTGGCCGATAGCCAAGCCAGTTGTCATCGTCATCAAGCAGAAAAGTACAACCCCCACAGCCCGCAAGGGAGGTGGGGGTTTTTATTAGTCAGGTGGTACACGTCATGCAGGGCAGGCTAATGGTGAAGATGATTTCCAAAGAAAAACAACAAGGGCCATCAGTGATGGCCCTTGTGCGTTTATTCACTCATTGAACCTGTGCCGGGTTCACGCCTTAGCAGCGGTTGCCGGCGCGGGCGACCCGGCCTTCGGCCAGCAGCTGGTAGTGGCCGGTGGCAGCAGGGACAAAGGCGGACTGACCCTTCTCGAGGCGCAGCATCTCGTCGCCCTGCTTGAGCGTCGCAGTGCCATCGATGGCAAACAGGATCTCGGCACTGGCGGTGGTGAGCTGATGCTCGCCTGCCGGATAGACGCTGAAGGTGAAGTCCGGCACCGGCACATCGAAGTGCTGTACGGCACCCTCTACGCGGGGGGCCAGCAGGATCTGGTCATCTGGCTTGGGCAGGCAGCGGGTGCAATCCAGCAGCTCGGCCACGTCTATGTATTTGGGAGTGAGACCGGCGCGCAGCACATTGTCAGAGTTGGCCATGATCTCGAGGCCGGTACCGCGCACATAGGCGTGGGGGGTGCAGGCATCGAGGAACATGGCCTGACCCGGCTGCAAGGTCACGACGTTGAGCAAGAGCGGCGAGAAGAGTCCCACGTCCCCCGGGTACTGGGCGGCCAGGTTGGTGATGAGGGCAAAGATCTCTTCATCCTGATGTGCGCTGGCGTAGGTTAGCAGGCCAGCGAGTGCCTCATCTTTGCGCTCATCGCTGAGGATCAGCAGCTGGTGGAAGAAGTGCTGCAGGCCAGTTTCATTCCGTGACTGGCGCAGCGCCTCGGCCAGGTCGGTCAGCACTGGCAGCGCCATGCGCTCGAACAGCGCCAGGATGGCGGGAATGGCACGAAAGCCGTTCATCGCCTGATAGGGGGTGAGGGCAAACACCAGCTCCGGCTTGTGATTGGGGTCTTTGTAGTTGCGATTGCCCGCCTTGATGGGGATGCCAGCGGCTTCTTCTTTGGCAAAGCCCGCTTCGGCCTGGGCTTTGCTCGGGTGTACCTGGATGGAGAGGGCCTTCTCGGCGCACAGCACCTTGAACAGGAACGGCAGGCTGCCGAAGCGGGTGACGGTGGCCTCACCCAGCACGGCGGCCGGGGCGGCATCGATCACCACCGAGAGCTTCTGCGTACTGCCCGCCAGGGTCACCTCGGAGCAGCCGTTGGGGTGGGCGCCCATCCACAGCTCGGCCTGGGGTTTGCCCGTCGGATTGGAGATGCCAAACAGTGTGGTGAGGGAGTCATGGCTGCCCCAGTCGTAACCTTGAATCGGATTTTGCATTAACAAAAAAGAGGGCAGATCGCGACTGCTCATAAGGGATGCCTCATTTAGTGTGAAGAAAGTCGGGTGAAGAAAAGGGTGGCATTGCTGCTGTGGGCCGGACTATAACATGGGCGGTTGTGGCCGCAGCAACCGCTTGCCTCTCTCTATTTGATCAGGATCAGCATGTCACTTATCTTCAGCCAACTGCTCGATGGCGCCCTTCATGAGCAGGCCCCTTTCGAGCAGATCTGGTTTGCCCAGGATCAGGGGGTGCCGCCCGGTTTCAGCTATCAGGTCAACTTTCCCCGCCTCGAACTGGTGTTCAGCGGCGAATACCTCAACCAGGTCTGGGACAAGGAGCTGGGCTGCAAGGAGATAAGCGTACTGCCGGGACAGGCGCTCTACATACCGCCCAATGGCTGGAACAAGCCACTGTGGACCACGGACTGCTCGGTGTTGAGCCTGCTGTTTGGCAAGCGCCAGCTAGGTTTCAGTCTGGTGAGCAAGCGGCGGGAAGACCCCGATTTTTTCGATGTGCAAAAGCACAGCATAATGGCGCGGGCCGGTCATGTGATCGAACACATACTGGCGGCGCTCAACGTGCTGACCGAGGATCCCGGCCGCTCCCCCACCGACAACCACCTGTTGCAGGCGTTGCTCACCAGTGCCCGCCAGCTGCTGGCGGAATCCGCCGCCGAGCGGCCAAGAGGGGCAGACCTGTTTCATGGCATCTGCATCTATATCCAGGAAAACTTTCACCGCCCCATCACCCGCGACTCCATCGCCCACCGCTTCAACGTCTCGGCCAGCCATCTCTCCCACCTGTTTCGCGAGCAGGGCCACATGCGCCTGGCCGATTACATCAGCTGGGTGCGGATCGACAGGGCCAAATTCATGCTGAAAAAGTACCGCTTCCGCCTTGAAGAGGTGGCGAGCCGCTGTGGTTACAGCGATGTGAACTATTTTTGCCGGGTGTTCAAGCAAAAGACCGGGCTGACCCCCTCACAGTACCGCTCCCTGAGTCAGCCGCAAGGGCAGGGGGATAGGCTGGTGGTATGAGTCATGCCGCCGTCTGGGCCCGAGTACAACAGGGTTGGATGGTGCCGAATATATGCAGGGGCGAGCGAGCCGGTCGCATTGTGATCCAGTACTCGACTATGGTCTGACATGCGTGCTCGCCATTTGATTATGAAAACGAATGGGCTAAGATGGCCGCGCGCAACTTACAGATTGATAACAAACGGAAGTTAGGAGATGCCGATGGAAAGCAAAGTAGTTATCCCGACCCAGGGCCAGAAAATCACAGTCGATGCCAACGGCAAGCTGCAGGTTCCCAACCATCCGATCATTCCGTTTATTGAAGGGGATGGCATCGGTGTGGACGTGACCCCGGCCATGTTGAATGTGGTCAATGCTGCGGTCGAGAAAGCCTACAAAGGCGAGCGCAAGATCGCCTGGATGGAGATCTATACCGGCGAGAAGTCGACTCATATCTATGGCGAAGGTGCCTGGCTGCCGGCCGAAACCCTGGATTTCATTCGTGAATATTGCGTGGCCATCAAGGGCCCGCTGACCACCCCGGTCGGTGGCGGTATTCGCTCCCTCAACGTGGCCCTGCGTCAGGAGCTGGATCTCTACATCTGCCTGCGCCCGGTCCGTTACTACGAAGGGACCCCGAGCCCGGTCAAGCGTCCTGACCTGACCGACATGGTGATCTTCCGCGAAAACGCCGAAGACATCTACGCCGGTATCGAGTGGAAGGCGGACAGCGACGAAGCCAAGAAGGTGATCGCCTTCCTGCAAAACGAGATGGGCGTGAAGAAAATTCGCTTCCCCGAGTCCTGCGGCATCGGCATCAAGCCCATGTCCAAGGCCGGTACCGAGCGTCTGGTGCGTGCCGCCATCGAGTATGCCATCGACAACGATCGCGACTCCGTGACCCTGGTGCACAAGGGCAACATCATGAAGTTCACCGAAGGTGCCTTCAAGGATTGGGGCTATGCCCTGGCCCAGAAAGAGTACGATGCCCAGCTCATCGACGGTGGCCCCTGGTGCTCCTTCAAGAACCCGAAAACCGGCAAGACTATCGTGGTCAAGGACGTCATCGCCGATGCCTTCCTGCAACAGATACTGCTGCGTCCGGCCGAGTACGACGTCATCGCCTGTATGAACCTCAACGGTGACTACATCTCCGACGCCCTGGCCGCTCAGGTTGGTGGTATCGGTATCGCGCCGGGTGCCAACATCGGCGACGGTGTGGCTCTGTTCGAGGCGACTCACGGCACTGCGCCCAAGTACGCCGGTCAGGACAAGGTCAACCCGGGTTCGCTGATCCTCTCTGCCGAGATGATGCTGCGCCACATGGGCTGGGTCGAAGCGGCCGATCTCATCATCAAGGGCATGGAAGCGGCCATCGCCAACAAGACGGTCACCTATGACTTCGAGCGTCTGATGGAAGGCGCCACCCTGCGCTCCTGCTCCCAGTTCGCCCAGGACATGGTCGATCAGATGTAAGCGGTAAGACTAAAATGCAAAACCGGCGCCATGAGCGCCGGTTTTTTATCGGTGAAGAGTCAAGTGGCTTACTGCGCTTGCTCTGCGTGTTGCTGATAGCGCTGCTGCCATTTGCTGCTTTCGGCTTCGTCACCCTGGGTCTGCCAGAACTCGCAGATGGAGTTGGCGAGCTCGGATGCCATGGCGTGATCTCCATCGCGGCGACTCATCAGATATTGTCCCAGCCAGCTTTGATATTGTTTCATTGCCCGATCTCCTTATCTAAGGTGCTCTTGGGTGTTGCCCGTCTGGTAAAACAGCCTCTCGACTGCGACCAGACCTGACTCAACCAGGTCACTGTTTTTCTGCGCACCTCTGTTCGTTGTTATCACCGGATTGGGTGGCGATCTCGCCGGATAACGGTGCGAACTGGGCGCAGATGTCAAAAAACGGACCCTATCTTATCACAAAATAACCAACTTGGGGGGATTGGCAGCCGCAGGAGGAGACGTGGCGTGCTCATGTTCAAGGCAAAGGATGTGCCATCTTGCTGATCCATGAAGAGAAAAACCCGCCAGAGTGGCGGGTTTATCGGGTGAAAAAAGATCAAATTTTGGCGGTAGTCAGGTATTTTTCCATCTCTTCGGCGGGAACCATGCCGCCGCCGGTAGCCCATACCAGATGGGTGGCCCGGGCCAGAGTAGCGGTATCGAAGCCGCGATCCGCCGGCCATTCGCGATCGGCCGCGATGCGCCACGGGCCCGGCATGCCGGCCAGGGCCGAGGGTTCGAGTTTGATCTGCTCATCCCGCGCCAGCAGCCCCAGCAGGTCATACATCTCCTGATCGCTCAGGGTGTAGAAGCCATCGAGCAGTCGCTCCATGGCGCGGCCGACGAAGCCGGATGCACGCCCCACTGCGAGGCCGTCGGCGGCGGTGAGATTGTCGATACCCAGATCCTGCACCGCGATGTTATCGTGCAGACCGGTGTGGACCCCCAGCAGCATGCAGGGGGAGTGGGTGGGTTCGGCAAACAGGCAGTGGACATGGTCCCCGAACGCGAGTTTCAGGCCAAAGGCCACGCCGCCGGGGCCACCGCCCACACCGCAAGGCAGATAGACGAACAGCGGATGCTCGGCATCCACCTTGATGCCCATATCATCGAACTGCTTTTTCACCCGCTCGCCCGCTACCGAGTAGCCGAGGAACAGGGTGCGGGAGTTCTCGTCGTCGATAAAGAAGCAGTTGGGGTCGCGTTCGGCCTCCTTGCGGCCCTGCTCCACCGCCACCCCGTAATCCTCGGCATACTCCACCACTATTACGCCGTGTTCGCGCAACTTGCGCTTCTTCCACTCCCGCGCATCGGCAGACATGTGCACTGTGACGGTAAAGCCGAGCTTGGCGCTCATGATGCCGATGGACATGCCGAGGTTGCCGGTGGAGCCCACGGCAATGCTGTACTGGCCGAAGAACTGGCGGAACTCTTCGCTGAACAGCTTGCGATAGTCATCCTCTTCGCACAGCAACCCGGCCTTGATCGCCAGCTGTTCGGCATGGGTCAGTACCTCGTAGATGCCGCCGCGCGCCTTGATGGAGCCGGAGATGGGCAGATGGCTGTCTTTTTTCAGCAGCAACTTGCCGGTGACCTCGACGCCGTAGCGCGCATTGAGCGTTGCCTGCATGGCCGGGATGGCGGCGATCTCGGACTCCAGAATGCCCTTGCTGGCGCGGGTCTCCGGGAAGGCTTCGCACATGTAGGGGGCGAAGCGGGCAAGCCGGGCTGAGGCATCCGCCACATCGCTGCCATCCAGTCCCACATAGGGCAGGCCAACCGCCAGCGTGCTGGCCTTGGGGTTGAACCAGGTCACGGGCTCGAGTGCCATCAGGGATTGCACCAGCGGGAATTGGTTGGTGAGCTGTTGTACGTCGATGTTTTTCATAGTGTTCTCGGTCTTGTTACACGATACAGGAGAGCAGGAAAGTACCGGCCAGCGCCACCAGGGAGGCGACAAAGGTGGCGGTAGTGTAGTACTTGAGCGTTTCGTTCAGAGTGGCGCCGCAATACTGCTTGACCAGCCAGAACAGAGAGTCGGTTACCATGGTGCAGCCAATGGCGCCGGAGCCGATGGCGAGCGTCATGATCTCGGGGCTTATCTCGGGGTAGTGCACCATGATGGGGGAGACGATGGCAGTGGCCCCCATCATGGCGACCGTGGCCGAGCCTACGGCTGCGTGCAGCACTATGGCCACCAGCCAGGCCAGCAGGATAGGGTGCATGTCCAGCTGGGAGAGGATGGTCGCCAGGCTGTCCCCCAGGCCGCTCGCCTTGAGCACTCCGTTGAAGGCGCCGCCTGCCCCTATGATGAGCAGGATATTGGCGATGGAGGAGAAGCACTGCTCGGTCTGGTTCAGCAGCCCTTCCATCTTCATGTGCTGACGGATCCCCAGCACGTAGTAGGCGGTGAAGGCGGCGATAAACATGGCGGTGATGGGGTTGCCGATGAACTCCAGCAGGGTATAGAGGCTGCTTGCGTGATCCATGTTGAGCTCGGCCACCGTCTTGGCCAGCATCAGCAGTATGGGCAGCAGCACGGTGAAGAGGGAGGCACTTAAGGTAGGGAGGCTTGCCTCGTCGCGCGCCTCTATATTCGCAAAGGCGGCGGGTACCTCCTTGAACGGCACCCGTTTGCCGAGCAGCTTCAGAAACAGCGGGCCGCCCACCAGGGAGGCAAACAGCCCGACTGCGAGACCGTAGACGATGACGGAACCTATGTCGGCACCCAGCTGATTGGTGACGTAGAGCGCGGCCGGGTGGGGCGGCACTATGCAGTGCACGGCCATCAGGGCGGTGCAGAGCGGGATGGCCAGCATCAGCAGCGAGGTCCTGGTCTTGCGGGCGATGGAGAAGGCCAGCGGAATGAGCAGCACCACACCTACTTCGACAAACAACGTGATGCCGCACACCAGACCGACCAGCACCATGATGACCTGAGGCGAGAGCCAGCGGCACTTTTGCAGGGCGAGCCCGATGCGCTCCGCCGCCCCCGATACCTCCATCATCTTGCCGAGTATGGTGCCAAGGCCGATGACGGCGGCGAGAAAGCCTAGCGTGCCGCCTATGCCCTCTTCCATGGCGTTGACCATCTTGACCGGGTTCATCCCCATCATGGTGCCCACATAGAAGCTCGCCAGCAGCAAAGCCAGGAAAGGATGTACCTTGCCCTTCACTATGGTGAAGACAATCAGAATGATGCTAGTCAGCAAGGTACCGACGACCCACACTTCAGAATTCATACTGCGCCTCTATGTGTCATGAGTGATGATGTAGGCGCCTATTGAATGAAAATGATGGGCGGCTGACAAATGATGAAAATGGCGTCTTGAGTGAGGCAGATTGATGCAAAGGTGCCACATTCATCACATTTATCTTCTTTGATGAAATTTGAGTTGTGGGGCTGCATCCAAAGACGGAATTTCTGGCTATCATCTGTGCGTTTTTTGGGGCGAAGAGGCGTGCCAGATGTATACCGAAGACAACTACGTATCGAGAAACAAGCTGCTGAACGGTTATCAGCTCTCCAAGCTGCATACCTTCGAGGCGGCGGCCCGTCATAGCTCGTTTTCCCTGGCGGCGGATGAGCTGGCGCTGAGCCCGAGTGCGGTGAGCCACAGGATCAGTGCGCTGGAAGAGGAGCTTGGTTTCAAGCTGTTCCAGCGCTTTCACCGCAAGGTGATGCTGACCGCAGAGGGACAACGAGTCTTCTGGGCGCTCAAGTCATCGCTGGAGTTCATCAATCAGGAGATCCTGGAGATCAAGCATCAGGAACTGTCCGGTTCCCTGACCGTCTACTCCCGCCCCTCCATCGCCCAGTGCTGGCTGGTGCCCAGACTCGCGGATTTTTCTCGCCTGCATCCCCAGATCGATCTCAACGTCATGACAGGGAACGAGAACATCAATCTGCACGGCTATGGTATAGACCTGACGATCTATTTCGATGACAAACTCCCTGAGCGGCTCGCCATCCACCCGCTGATGGATGAGTACATGGTGCCGGTCTGCAGCCCCGAATATGCCGAGCAGCATGGGCTGCTGGACAATCCTGACCACTTGCCTCGCTGTCGCCTGCTGCACGACAGGCAGGCCTGGGGCTATGACTCGGACAGCGACGAGTGGAGCAGTTGGGCTCGCCAGTGCGGCATCTCCCTCGATGCCTGTCGGTCGAACATGGGGTTCGATCGCTCCGATCTCGCCATTATCGCCGCCATGAACCATGCCGGGGTCGCCATGGGACGCAAGAATCTGGTGAGCAAGCGGCTGGCCAGACATGAACTGGTTGCCCCTTTCCCTGGCATGGAGGTGCGCTGCGAGCAGCGTTACTACATAGCAACCTTGCCCAACCGTCAGTGCCCCAAGATCCAGGCCTTTGTCGACTGGGTCTGCGCCCAGGCACAGGAGACACAATAAGCGGCAGGGACAAGCGCCGTTTTATTCCTCGTCTAGCGTGCAGGATGGAGGGCGAACACCTGGCATAAAGCGGTGTAGATGGCAGTAGAGGAACCGGAGAGTTAGGGGGAGGGGTTACATATCAGCTATTTATAAGAATGATTTGTCAGTAAAGGCTCAATCGTTCGATACGGAGTGGAAACAGGATACAAATAAAAAGGGCCACTTCTTGCGAAGTGGCCCTTTCCAAACGTTTGGTGGAGCTGGGGGGATTTGAACCCCCGTCCAAAATTACTACATCCTCGGTACTACATGCTTAGTCACTCTTTACATTCGCCAACCCGCTGCGGAGAGACACGCCACGAATTGACTAGCTCGATTGGTTTTAATGCTTCCGCCCCGAGCAGGACTTCCACACGATCCTGTGAAGGATGACCTTCCGATTCCCTAGGACACAGGCAAGCTAGGGTAGAAGGGCTCTATGCAGGTTATTAAGCTGCTAGTGCGTAGTTTTCGTCGTTTGCGACTATTTTTTTGCGGTTTGTTAACGAGGCCTACCGCACCTCGGCATGCACCTTGGGTTTCGTGAATCTTGTCGAATCCAGAATCAGCCCCAAGTTGTCAAAAGCGATTGTACGCAAAAATCCTGTCATGGCAAGGCGTTGATAGCAATCGACCGGCCTTGGCCGGTCGATTGCTGGTTTATTGGACGCCGCGCAAGCGCTGGCGGCGCACAATCAGCCGCGATGCTTGTTCTTCATGATGCGGGCTTTCTCCCGATCCCATTCGCGGGCCTTGGTGTCTTCCCGCTTGTCGTGTTCTTTCTTGCCTTTTACCAGGCCGATCTCGACCTTGACCCAGCACTCTTTCCAGTAAAGTGCCAGCGGCACTATGGTGTAACCCTGACGGGCAGTCAGGCTCTCCAGCTTGTCGAGCTCATGGCGGCTCAGCAGGAGTTTGCGGGTGCGAGTCGGGTCACATACCACGTGGCTGGAGGCGGCATTCAGTGGCAAGAAGGTGGAGCCGAACAGGAAGGCTTCGCCTTGCATGAAGATGACATAGGCTTCGCTGATGTTGGCCTTGCCCGCCCGCAGGGATTTGACTTCCCACCCTTGCAGGGACAGACCGGCTTCCACACGTTCTTCGATGAAGTACTCGTGACGGGCGGTTCTGTTGAGTGCAATGGTGCTGGACCCGGCTTTGTTTTTACTGTTCTTTTTGCTCATGACGGGCGCCTTTGGCAATGATTAGGAAGGCGCATTATACGTGGGTGGCGGCGGCTGTAAAACGCGCAACCGCTCAAGTGGCGGCTTTGTGAGCAGTTTCGGTGGTGATTTTGGCCGGGACGGTGATTTAGAGGTGGCGGCGGCGGTAAAACGCACAACCGCTTGAGTGATGGCATTGTGAGCAGTTTGGGTGGTGATGTTGGCCGGGACGATGATTTGTAGGTGGGTGGCGGCGGTAGTAAAACGCGCAACCGCTTGAGTGACGGCATTGTGAGCAGTTTCGGCGGTGATTTTAGCTGACAAGGTGATAAAATCGGCCCGATTGGATGAGGAAAACCCATGCCCCGTATTACTCGCAGTGCCCTGGTGATGTTCAGCGCCGAACAAATGTTCCGGCTGGTCAATGATGTTCACGCTTATCCGGAGTTTCTGCCCGGTTGTGTCGGCAGTCGCGTTCACGAAACCGGCAATGACTACATGACGGCCTCGGTGGATGTGGCCAAGGCGGGAATTGCCAAGACGTTTACCACTCGCAACCAGCTCGATGCCAACCGGCAGATAAAAATGGAGCTGGTGGACGGCCCCTTTAGCAAACTGGCTGGCTGGTGGACCTTTACGCCGCTGGATGTGGATGCCTGCAAGGTCGAGTTCGACCTCGATTTTGAGTTCACGTCCAAGTTGATCGAGCTGGCATTTGGCCAGATTTTCCGCGATCTGGTGGGTTCCATGGTGCTCGCTTTCTCCAACCGCGCCAAGGTGGTGTACGGTGTCTGATTTACTCAATATCGAGGTGGTGTATGCCCTGCCCGAGCGCCAGACGGTGCTGCGCATCCGGGTTGCCCCCGAGACGAGCGTGCTGGCTGCCATCGAGCAGTCCGGCATAGTGACCAAGCACCCAGAGATCGATCTGTCGGTCAACAAGTTCGGTATCTACAGCCGTCCGGTCAAGGGTTCCGAGTTGCTGCAGGATGGGGATCGCATCGAGATCTATCGTCCGCTCATTGCCGATCCGAAAGAGATGCGCAAGAAGCGGGCAGAGAAGGCCAAAGAAGAAGGGCGCGCCGATGTGGTGACTGGCGGCCGGCCCAATACCAACCGCAAGCGAGGGGAATAATGGCTCCCGTTTGTTCGTCATCACTCCCGGATTGACACCTGCAAGCCTCTGCTGTAACCACTGCAACCTCGATTATGTCAGGACTGCTGCCATGCAATTTACCGCTATTCATAACCAGCTGCTCTTTTATGTGGCAAACCACCATCAATGCAATGTGACTCAACTTGGTCGGTTCATGGGTCATACGCTCAAAGCGGCTGAGAGGACAGCATTGGCCGAGTTGGTCGATACCGAGATGATTCATCTGGAGCGAAACGGGATCTATACGTTGGCGACAGAGGGGTTCTGGTTTCTGCTCTATCTCTATTTCAGTCAGCCTCAGGCTCTCCCCGGTGACGTGCGCTTTTCCAACTGGAATTACATCGCCTATGCCAGGCTGTTGATGCAGGGAAAACAGGCAGTCTGGCATCAGCGTGAGTTGCGTGAGGCAGACAGGGAAGTGTTCGGCGCCATGGGCGCGACGCGAGTTTTTGGTTACCTGTCCCTCAAGTTACAGCAGGTGATTGCAAGATGCTGGCATGAGGAAGAGTTCCTCAATGGAATCCCTAGTTACTCTTGGGGAGAGCTGTGTTCGGAGGGGGATAGGCCAGTGATGGCAGATCAGCTCTCCTATATGCAGTTCGAGCAGGATTGTCTGCTGACGCTGCAGACGTCTGACTATCCGGGAGGTCCGAGCGAGCTTGTCGATTTGCTGCGTGGCTATAAAGGTGATGGGACTGGGCAAGCGGCCGCGTTGGAGCTGGCGTTGCTGACATGGCGTGTTCGTGCCAGCCAGAAGGGTTTTTTCCCCGGTGGTTTGACCGTGATTTGGTTCGGTCTGCTTGCAGTTGTGGGGGGAGATATCTTCAAGTGGCACAAGCAGGCGATGACATGGGCGAAAAAACAGCATCCCTGGCTGGTGGAACCCTTGTTGCTACTGGGCGAGAAAGGTCGGATGCCGCCCGCTATCTTGATGCGAGAGTGGCGTGGTCCTGTTGAGGCGTTTACTTCCCAACCTCACATAGCTTGGGGGCAACTGTGGCTGGTGCTCTGTTTGCTATGGCAGGCCCAGCAGTCAGGCGTTGATGTTGGCGACTTGGCAACCTGGCAAGTAGAGCCCCTTTTAGCGGCGCCCCCACAGCACCTGTTGATGGCGCTGTGTCAGGATTTGCTGCGTCTGCTGCTGGATAAGTCAACGTCCCTTGGCATCTTTGCGATTCATCGCCCTGCACAGTGGGAGCGTTGGCTCGCCAGCTTGCCATCGCCACAGCAGGAAGTAGGTAAATGTGAACGGCTGGTATGGCAGCTTGACAAGCGTGGCGACGAGCTGGTTTGCCGCTTGCAAAAGGAGAGTGTCAAAGGCGGCTGGAGCAGTGGTCGGGTGATTCACAACCTGTGGGATATCGACAACCTCTATCCCGAGGTGGCTGACGAGCAGGATCTGCGCATTGCTCATAGCATGCGGCATAACTACTACTGCGCCCCTGATCTCGGTACATTGCGGATATTGGCAGAACATCCCCGCCTGCAAACCAGTGATGGCACGCCCTTGGCCCTGCTGTTCAACTCACCACTGGTCACCATTGAAGAGCGTGAGGGTCGCTGGCAAGCGACCCTGATGAGCGACGGTAAAGCGGTATCGGTAACCAACCGCAAGAAAATTACCCCGATTGCCGCCGATCTGTGGCAAGTGGAGGCGGTGCCAGCCAAGGTGCAAGAGCTGTTGCCCCATCTTGCGCGCATGCCTGAACTGCCAGCCGAAGCGCTGCCTAAATTGGCAGATACCCTCAACAATCAACCCGAACTGGATTGGATCAGTGAGCATCCGGCGCTCTGCAGTCATACCCGGCTAAGCCCTTGCCCCATCGATGCGGTGATGTTGGCTGATTTGCAAAAAGAGACCCTGAACCTGCAGCTGGTTAACCAGTTGGCGGGGGGCAAGGCGATCCCCTTGGGGCTGGGGGCGGAATTCATTAAAGACTGGCAAGCCCCTCATCACTATTGGCAGCGGTCATTAAAGCAAGAGCGCGCCCTGACCAAAACAGTGGCCAAGGCGTTGGAATTGGTGGGCAAGGGCCCCTGGTCGCTGAGCGGCGTTGAGATGATCCCCATGCTGGAACGGTTCGCCGCCCTTGATGAACTGGGGGTTCGCTTGCAATGGCACAGCGACAGCCAGAGGATGCATCTGATTGGCGAAGAGGCGCTGACTCTGCGAATAGAGCAACAGCAGGAGTGGTTTGCCATCGACGGCGAATTACAGGTCGATCAGCAGCAGGTGCTCGATTTACGGCTGTTGTTGCGGCAAGTGGCCGGTGGCCGGCGCTATATCACCATTGAGGGTAAACAGGCTCAGCTGATGTTGAGCGAATCACTGCTGGCGCGGTTGACCACCTTGGCGGCGCTGGTGGATGACAAGCAGCAGGTCAGCCAGCGGCTGGCCTATCCACTGATGCACCTGCTTGAGCAGAGCGCGGTCAGCGGAGATGCAGGATGGCGCGGGCTGACCGACGCCTGGCGCCAGCAGGCCAGTTGTCCGGCCGAGCTGATGACATCGCTGCGCGATTATCAGCGGGTGGGGGTGCAGTGGATGGCCAATCTGGCACAGCACCGCTTCGGGGCCTGTCTGGCTGACGACATGGGGCTGGGCAAAACCATCCAGGCGTTGACCCTGCTTCGGCTTAGAAAAGAGCAGGGGCCTGCGCTGGTGATCGTGCCCACTTCGCTGTTGACCAACTGGTGTGACGAGGCGGCCCGTTTTGCCCCTGAGCTGACGGTACAGGTGCTCAATGAGCAGCAAGACAGGGGCGCAGCAGTGGCCAATCTGGGGCCGGGCTCCCTGCTGTTGACTACCTATGGGCTGGTGACCAGCCATGCCGAGCTTGGCGAGATTAAATGGGCCACCATAGTGGCCGATGAGGCGCAGCAGATTAAAAATGCCAGCACGGCGCGCGCCAAGGCGCTGTTCAAGCTCGATGGCGAGTTTCGACTCGCCTTGAGTGGCACTCCGGTTGAAAACCATCTCGGTGAGCTCTGGAGCCTGTTCAACTTTATTAACCCGGGTCTGCTTGGTAATAAAACCCATTTCAAACAGAGGTTTGGCAAGGCGAGTCGTGATCCGGCCCATCTTGCCCAGTTGAAAGGAGTTATCGCGCCCTTTGTGTTGCGGCGCCTCAAACGCGAAGTGTTGGCCGAGCTGCCAGAAAAAACCGAGATCGTTCATCACATCCAGCTCTCCGGGCCGGAACTTGCCCTGTATGAGGCGAGCCGGCGCGAAGCATTAAGCCAGATGGAGAGTGGTGAGGGGCACAACCTGATGTTGATGCTGAGCAACCTCACCCGGTTACGGCGTATCTGTTGTTCACCCGCCTTGCTGCTGCCCGATTGGTCGCAGCCACAGAGCAAACTGGATGCGGCGATGGAGCTGGCGCTGGAGGCCATCGACAACGGTCACCGGATCTTGATTTTCAGCCAGTTTGTCGATCTGCTGACCCTGCTGCGTCAGCGTTTGGCCGATGTGGCGCTCGATTACTGCTATCTCGATGGCAGTTGCAACACCAAGCAGCGGCAACAGGCGATCGCACGTTTTAAAACCGACGCGATACCGCTCTTTTTGATCAGTTTGAAAGCAGGAGGCACCGGGCTCAACCTGACTGAGGCCGATACGGTTATCCATCTCGATCCCTGGTGGAATCCGGCGGTAGAAGATCAGGCCAGCGATCGGGTTCACCGGATGGGTCAAACTGAGCCGGTCACCGTCTATCGATTAGTGTGCGAGCAGACGGTGGAAGAGAAAATTGTGGCGCTGCATGCCCAGAAGCGGGAGCTGGCCGAAGGCGTGTTGGGCGATCAGCATCAGGTGGCACAGATCGATGCTGAGGTGATCAAAAACCTGTTATCGGCGAACTGATATCTCTGGCCGCGTCTTTCAGGATGGGTATTGAGGAGCAGAGCTTAAAGACGTTGCAGGCGCTCGTTTTCCACCAGCTCGATACCATGTTCCTGCTGGCTGAGCACTATCATGGCGTGGGCGACCTGGCTGGCGTCGATGGCGCGCCAGCGGCGCAGCTTGCCAATGAGCAGGGGACGCAGCAGCGGATAGAGTGCCTGAAAAAATTGCTCGGAACGGCGTGGCGGCTGGCGGTTGCCGAGCAGCATGGCGGGGCGCACTATGGCAAGCCGTTGCCAGGATTGTGCCAGCAAGGCCTGTTCCATCTGCCCCTTGGTGCGGGGATAGAGGGCCGGTGAGCGTGGGTTGGCTCCCAGACTCGAGACGACGATGAGGCGTTGACAGCCGTGGCGGAGAGCGAGCTTGGCAAAAGCCAGCACATAGTCGTGGTCGACCCGACGAAATGCGTCGTCAGAGCCTGCCTGCTTGCGGGTGGTGCCCAGGCAGCAGAAGGCGATATCGACAGGGGAGGGCAGGTCCAGATCCGCCAGTTGTTCGAAGTCGACCGGCAGCCAGTGATGCCGGGGCTGGGGAGCCCCCGCCTTGCGACAGAGCAGGGTCAGTGAGTGAGCGGGATCGAGTTGGCGGAGCAGCTCCCGGCCGATCAGACCGCTGGCACCGGCGATCAGGATCTGGCTCATGCGTGCCTCCCTGGCTCAACCAGGGCCACCAAGATCTTGCCATCGCGCCGTCCGTGGGTATGGGGATTCTTGGGCTGGTGCATGGAGGCTTCCTCGCGAAGATGGGATGGCGGTGGCCAAATAAAACAAAACCGGCGCTGGGCCGGTTTTGTGAATGCGATCAGAGCGGGGTGTGGAAGGCCGCTGGTAACGGGAAGTCGCCGGTGACCGTGGCCAGCTTGTCGTTGGCGAAGGTCACGGTGAGCTCTTTGCGCTCTTTTTCGCCGCGACCCGGCTGGAATTCATAGAGGTAATACCAGGTGTTCGGGTCAAAGCCATCGCGCAGCATGGCGGAGCCCAGCACGAACTCGACCTGTTCGCGGGTCATGCCTTGGCGCAGTTTGTCGACCTGTTTTTGTTCCACATAGTTGCCCTGGGGAATATCGATGCGATAGACCAGGCTGCAACCGGACAGGGTGAGGGCGGTCAGGGCCGCGGCAATCAGGTGTTTCATCCGCATATCGAGTTCAGATCATCCATTCAAGTCTTTTACGCTGGCCGAATCATACCTACTCCCTTGGCGGAAGTAAAAGCCATGGAAAAAATAGCCAGAGGGCGCCTGGCCCTCTGGCCGATGGGATCACTCCTCAACGGTGGGGATGGGGCGGACCAGTCGCAGCATGACGCTGGATAATCCTATTCCGCCAACGTTGAAGGTTTCCCCGCTGCCGGCAAAGTTCAGAAAGTCGTATCCCTCCCCCCCCGAGCTGTCTGAACCAAAGGCGATGTTAGCCAGTGCCCAGAGTTGTTGTTCAGCTGCGCGGCATGCAGTTTTGACATCATCGGGAACCTCGATCCACTGCTCGGCTACCTTATCCCACTTGGGCGCTGCGTCAGCACACAGAGTTTCTTTGTCTGCCGCTATCTGTGATTGGAGGGATGTCGCAGGGTAACCTTGTGCCGCATAAATGGCCGGCTGGCACTGGTTGTTGTAGAGGGTAAACAGTTCCTTGATGTCGGGGGCCCGCCAGGGTTGTGCGGGTGTACCAAGCCGGTCGTTGGCTTGCTTGATAACGCCCATCAAGGTATTGTCTTCAACGTTGGCGCGGGTTGAAATAAACGCGGGTGTGCCTTCGCAGCCGGTGCCATCGGTACTGGCGTGCTGACCATAGGGGCAATAGAGCCACTGTAGACCTGTGGCTCTGTCGTTGATCACGTTCAGCTTGCCCTCGGCCGTGTCGACCTGCTCGCTAACGAAACGGTTGTGATCGTTCTGATAGCCAGGCAGACACTCGCGGGCCTGGCTGGTGACCGGCAACAGGGTGGTGATCAGCAATAGGGGGGGGAAATAGCGGTGCATTTTATTCTCCTGTGACCTTGAAGCCATCGCTGACCAGCATGACGTAATGGGGTTGATACTGGCGGGCGATACTGCCTCTGAGGTCAGAGCCTGGCCGTACCTTGTAGGCATCCGGCCCACCATCATCCTGGCTCCAGGTGCCGACCGGGCGACTCACTGGCATGACATCTGCCGTCCAGAAGCCGTAGAAGATACCTTCCAGCTCGTTCCATTTGCCGTAGGTGTATGCCAGGCCGGAATAGAGCGGGAAATAACGGGTATCGAGCGCTATGGGGTTCTCTTTGGTCAGGGTCATGATGCCGTAGAACTCCTGCTGGCTCGGGGCGCGCCAGTTATCTAGGCCGCACAGCTTGCTCTGATTGACCTGATTGACCTGACGTTTCAGGTTGCAACGGCTTCTATCGCTGGCTAGGGTGCCACTTTGCGGGTCATAGCAGCTGCCGTTGAAGGCGTTGTCGCTCTGGATATCGTCATAGGCAAACAGGCTCTTGTCATCGTGCAGGGAGGATTCCCCATCCTTGTGTTGCACCTTGGTTTCCCATACCAGTCCGCTCAAGGCATCAACCACGCAGGCGAAGGGCAACTGTTTGTAGGAGAGGTCTTGCCGTGGCAGGGGTTTTCCCTGGCTGTCCAGCTTGATGTAGCGAGCGCCAAGCACCCCATCCTGATTGCTGTTGACGGCCTGACCGCTCAGAGGATCGCAGCGATTGTCCAGATCCCGTCCCCGCTTGCCGTCATCGTCTCCCATGCTGTGGGTGATGCGGGTATCGGCCACATGCAACTGGCCCGTCCGATAGTGGAGGGGGGCGCTGATGGTGCCGCCTTCGCTCATCACTCTTATCTGGTAGTCCTGATAGCGAGGGAGACCCTTGAGGGTGATGCGAGTCTGCTGGCTGATGCCTTGCTGTTCGGCGTTTTCAATATGCTCAAACGGGGTTTTCCCCCAGCCAATCCGATACTGACTCGCCCCCTCCTGAGGTTGCCAGCCGAGGGTGACCCAGTGGCTGCCATCCTGATCACGGCCCTGGCCCAGAATGGCCAGGCCGATCACTTGATCTGACAACACCTCGCGCTGACAGACGGGGGAGAGGGGGCTGTTGGGGTAGGGGGTGACCCAGCTACCCGGTGTGCTGGTACCGGGATAGAGAAGTGCATCGCTTTCCGAGTTGCGGATCAGACTGGCCGCCGCCTTGATGATGTGGGAGATGTTCTTGTCTGGATTGGCATTCAACAGGGGGCCCAGCCCGCTATTGTCGGCGATGGCGGATTCCAGTTTGAACAGGTCCGGTATCTGATTGTTGCGGGACACGGTTGAATATTCATTGGCCATGTTGATCTCCAGCCAGCTCAGCAGTTGCTGGCGAAAATCAGTGCCCTCGATCAGGTTGACGGGCTGCTGCCAGAGCTCCCCCTCGGCCTGCAGGGCGACCATGGCTGCCAGCAGCTCAACCTGATGCCTCGGCAGTGCCTTGAGTTTTTGATCCAGCTCCGCCAGGGTCCAGGCTTGCCAGTCCAGGAAAGAGCCCATGCTGGCACTGAGTGTGGTTTTGAGCAGCAGGGCTTGCTGGGCCGTGCTGGTATAGCCCACTTGCAGGCGCGGGAATTCGCTGGCGGTGAGGATGCCGTCCCGGTTGCCGTCCTGCTTGACCAGTTCGCACAGGGACCCGAGTACAGATCGCAACTCCACCTCGCTCTTCTCATCCTGTACCACCAGGGTGAGGGTGTCCTGCATCAGGTCGTCGCTGGTCTCGCTCTCGCCAGGCTGGCAAGTGGTGAAGGTATTGTTGAGGTCCGGCAGTGCGAGGGTGAGGCTGTACTGGTTGCCCTGTTTGACGGGCAGACCGTCAAGCACCTGGCCATCCAGGGCCCTGATGGGGAGTCGCTGTGGCCGTATTGGGCGTTCAGGTTTGAAGTAGTACTGGTTAAGGCCATCGTGATTGGGCTTGGCACCTATCTCCACCATGACGGTCGGCTCACCAAGCCGCGAGGGGAATATTCCCTGCAGGGTCAGCTGTCGATGAGGGTAGAAGGTGGCGTGCAGCTGATAGGCCGGGGTGCGGGTGTCGAGGGCCGCCATGGCTTTGACCGCAGCCGCCAGCATGGTCTCCGTATCGACAGGCAGTGCCGTCCCTTGCTGGACGGCATAGTTCAACAGCCCTTCTTGCAGGTCAGCACCTGGCTGAACCTGCCGGTAGGCGACCAGGTGCTCGGCCAGCTGGGTGATCTTGCTGACAGGGAGGGGAATGTCGCCATCGAGTACCAGTTGCAGCAGCGCTGTCAGCTCGCGGGCCATGCCGTGATTGAGCTGTGGATCGCTGACCAGCAGCGCCGTGACATCCTGCCTGCCTTCCCGTTTTTGCAGTGCCGTGGTGAGGCTCTGGTATGCCAGCAGCATGGGGGAGAGGTGCAGATGGGGTACCTCCTGCTCGGTGATGATGCCATCCCCATTCTGATCCTGCTTGAGCAGTTGCTCCAGCGAGGGCAGCTGACTGCTGAGGATAGGCGCACTCTGCTGGCGGTTGCTGGCGGTCAACCTCAGTGGTTTATCCTGAGGCCACTGGCTCAGCTTGAGTTTGAACCCAAAGCTGCCGTCGGCCAGGGCGCTCTGAGTCACGCACACCTTGTCGGCGCAGAGCTGGATATCGAATTGGGCTCCCTGCTCGTGTGTGATGGAGAGCGCACCCGCCAGATCCAGGCTGGTGGGCTTGGTGGCGGGATCTGGTGCCTTGTCCGGTTGATCCGGCGGTGTAGGCGGGGTCACAGTACCTGTGTTGCCTGTGTTGCCTGTGTTGCCTGTGTTGCCTGTGTTGCCTGTGTTGCCTGTGTTGCCTGTGTTGCCTGTGTTGCCGCTTCCGCTGCTGCTCCCCGAACCCGTGCCGCTGCCGTTGTTCCCGGTGTTGTTGTCCGATGGCGGGGTCACAGGATCCGGGGGGGGAGGCGTGGTTTGACTGCTGCCGTTATTACCGCTGGTGTTGCCGTTGTTTCCTTCCTGATCCGGGGTACCCAGCTCGGCCTTGCATGCCAGCAAGGTTGCGCAGCAGAGGGCCAGGATCAGGGGTCGCGTTGTCCTGAACAAGATCGACTCCATTATTGTTGTATAGGTGAATTAGCTGCTGAACCAGTCTCTTCTTGCGAGTTGAACGATTAGTGCAGATTTTTTGCTGTTAAAAGTGTCAAAAACGAAAATTCACTCTGCGAATTATTTCATTTTATGATAATGATATTGATTCTCGTTTGTGATCTCAATATCATATTGTCGCTGTTTAATTTCAGGCATAAAAAACAGGGACAATAAAATGAAGATGCGAGTTTGGGATTACCTTGGGGACTATCTGAAGGATGACACCGGCGCCACGGCGATCGAATACGGCATTCTGGCGGCGGGGCTGGCGGCCGGGATCCTCGCCATCTTCGGCTCGGACGGGATCTTCATCACGGCCTTGAAGGAGAAGTTCACCGCCATAGTGGCGGGGTTGAACATGGATGCCGCGGGCAAGTGACAGCGCTCGGGCAGTGGCTGGCCATATTGATGGCGTGCTGGTGTCTGGTCAGCGACTTGTTTGAGCGGCGTGTCCCCAACCTGGCTGTGCTGGTACTGGCACTCTGGGCGCTTTGGCTGCTGCCGTTCAATCCGCTTTCGCTGACCCTGGCCCTGCTGACACTGCTGCTGGGGCTGTTTGCCTATCACAGGGGCTGGTGCGGGGCCGGTGACAGCAAGTTGCTGGCGGTTTGCCTCTATGGTGCATCCGGACGCTGGCCCGAGTTGCTGCTCTGGATGGCATTCTCGGGTGGCGTGCTCAGCCTCGTATGCCTGGCTTATGCCCGTTTCCGGCCATCTCCCGAGCCCGTCACTGTGCCTTATGGATTCGCCATTTTGTGGGCGGCGAGTCTGACCACTCCTCTATTTATGTAGTCACACCTATGAAGAAACTCCTCTCTCTTATCGCTGCACTGCTGGTGCTGGCGGCGACGCTGGCTGCCTTCTGGCCGGTTGAACCTGCGCCGCAGAAGACAGTTCCACAGCGAGACCTGACATCGGAATCGACAGCTTCCGACAGGGTCGCCCAGGTGCTGGTGGCCGCCCACAGGGTACAGGCCGGCTCCTTTATCCATCCCGAGGATCTGGTCTGGCAAACTCTGCCCGCCGCCGAGGAGATGAATCTGCCGGGGCTCTTCCTGTTCGGTTTTACCGATACCAAGGCACTCAAGGGAAGTCTGGTCACTCGTACCCTGGAGTCGGGGCAGATTGTCTCGTCTGATGATCTGGTGCGCCCGGAGCAGAGCCACTATCTCTCCGCCATGATGGCGCCGGGGATGCGGGCTGTGACCCTGGCGCTGGGGCGGGAGGCGGCCAGCCATGGCCTGATCCGGCCCGGCAACCGGGTGGATGTGATCCTCACCAGCAAGCATGCCCGTCAGCACAATGCGCAAGGGGCCGAGGTGACCAGCAACCAGTCGGCGGAGATCATTCTGACCGACATCAAGTTGTTGGCCATCGATGCCCAGGTGACCGATATCGCCGCGCTCAACGGCACTGCGGCGGCGCAGGACAACTTCGATCAAGTGGCTGTGACCTTCGAGCTGGCCCCGCGGGCGGCAGCCCGTCTGCTGCTGGCCCATCGATTGGGAGAGCTGGCACTGGTACTGCGCTCGGCCCAGGGTGCCCCTGCGGGCAGCGAGGCTGTTGCCCTGCCTGAAGGGAGCCTGATATGGGCCGAGCAGGTGGCCAGTGGCCAGAACCCGAGGGCCATTCCGGGTCACGGAGTCCGGATCAGTTATGGCGACGGCAACGACCGTAACCGCCAACCTTAATCAACCCAGAAAGGACACGATGTTGCGAACATTCGCCATGGTGCTCGCCCTGCTGCCGTTATGGGCAGTGGCGGCAGAGAGCCTGACTCTCACCCCCGAGCAGTCCACCCTGCTCAATTTCGATGAACCCGTGCTGGATGCCTTCGTCGCCAACTCGGAGTTGGTGCGGGTACACAGCCCCTCTGATCAGCAATTGCTGATCTATGGTCGCAAGGTTGGCCGCACCGATCTGGTGGTCACCGCGCAGGATGGCCGCACCCTGGGTCACTACCGGGTGCAGGTGGTGGCGGATCTTGCCCCCCTCAAGCAACTGGCCAGGCAGCACTTTCCCCAGAGCCGACTCACCTTCAGCGAGTCTGGCGGCGCCATAGTGGTGGCGGGGGAGGTAACCAGTCCGCTGCAAGCCCACGAGATCCTGGCCATGGTGGAGGCGTTCGCCAAAGGCATTCAGCCTCAGGGAGTCCCCTCTGGCCCAGTCGCCCCCGCTCAGCCTCAGAGCGGCAATCAGGATGAGGGGGCGGCGGTCGCCGGTGGTGGCAGCGGGCAATATGCAAACGTCATCAACCAGTTGCGTCTAGCGGGCTCGGATCAGATCAACATATCGGTGCGCATCGTCGAGATGCAGCGCACCACCAGTGAACAGCTGGGATTGCGCTGGAGCGCCATGGGGGAGTACTTGCAGCTGGGTGTCTCGCCGGGCAACCGTTTCCCCAAACCCGCCGAGCGGGGCAGTTGGGGCGGCAAGAAGGATGTGGTCTACATCAACGCCATCATAGATGCACTGGTGGAGAACAGCCTGGTCAATGTGCTGGCCGAGCCGAACCTGACTGCCAAATCCGGTGAGGCCGCCACCTTCATGTCCGGTGGCGAGTTCCCCTTCCCGGTGGGCAATGGGGATAACGGGCCCGAGATCGAATTCAAGAAGTTCGGCATCTCGCTGGAGCTGACTCCAACCTTGCTCGACAACAACCGCATCAGCCTGACGGTTTCACCCGAAGTGTCGACCTTGAGCCGAGAGAACAGCGTCTCCATCGCCGGGGTTGTGGTGCCGGGCATAGAAACCCGTCGCACCACCACCACCATAGAGCTGGCGGATGGCCAGAGCTTCGCCCTGGCGGGCCTGGTGCGTACCCATCGCAACCAGAGCAACGAGGCTTTGCCCTTCCTCGGCGAGATCCCCGGGCTGGCCCCCTTCTTTGGCAGCAACAGCTTCAAGAACCAGGAGAGCGAACTGGTGATCATCGCCACCGCCCGTCTGGTGCAGCCCACCAGCGATCCCCTCTCCCTGTCGACGCCGCTGGATCACTATCGGGCGCCGAGCCGGTTCGAGCGGCTGTTCTTCACAGACATGGGGTCAACCGAGCGACCTGGCGCGCAAGCGACTCGCCTGTTTGGCAACTACGGCTACAGCTACTGAGGGAAGTGACCATGTTAAGAGAGACACTGTTGCTGGCCCTGGCGTTACCGCTGATGGCCTGCACCACCCAACCCCCTGCCTCCTCCCTCAAGGATCAGCTGCAGTTCCGGGTTGCCCCGTCGCAACTGCAACAACAGCTGCAATGGCAACTGGCCCCGCTGGCCAACCGGCTGGAGGCAGGATCCCTGCACCTGACGATCACGGGCCCGCAACCCGGGAACCGGGAGCCAACTCCGGAAGCTCTGCGCCAGCAGTTGGCCCAGTGGCTGGCGCTGGAGACCCGCCTCACCTTCATCCCGGCGACCCGGCAAGCGTATGAGGTCGAGCTTGACGCCACCTTGCAATCCGACACCTGCCGCTATGCCAGAGGCGTATCTCTGGCATCGCCCGGCGCTTGTCTGGTACTGCGCAACCAGTATCGCGCCCAGAGTCATGGGGAGCACTGGGCCCGCGGCGCCCGCTATGACGGCAGTGGCAGCGCCCTCGATGCCGGTGCCGTGCAGCGCCTCTATCAGGGCAAGGCCAAGTCGGCCAAGAAACAGCAGACGACAGGGGAGTAGTGCATGAATGAACAAACCAAACAACTGGTGGCTGTCACCCGCCAGCCTGCCCTGCATGCCGGGGTCGGCCTGGTGCTGGCCCAGCTGGCCGAGGTCGAAGCCCGACAGATACCGGGCTCCCTGGCCGAGGCCAGGGCCCACTGCCTGGCGCAAGGGGCCCCCGATATCCTGCTGGTGGAGGTGGAAAACCCACAGACGCTGGCGGCCGATCTGGCCGCCCTTGCAGAATGCTGTCCGCCCCAGATGCGGCTGGTCCTGCTGGGGGAGAGGGGGGACGTGACCCTGTTCCGCTGGCTTATTTCGGTGGGGGTGGATGATTACTATCCGGCGCCGCTGGATCCCGATGCCCTGCGTACCGGCCTGCTGCGTCTGCTGGGGGTGCCGCTGGTGACCTCATTGCGCAAGGGGCGGGTGATCTGCGTGGTCGGCGCCGCCGGTGGCGTGGGCACCAGCACAGTGGCTGCCAATCTGGCCATGGTGTTAGCCGACCAGCATCACCGTCAGGTTGCGTTGCTGGATCTCAACCTTCATCACAGCCGTCACCCTATTTTGCTGGGCAGCGACTATGCCCCGCCCGGTGAACAGTGGTGGCAGGCTACCGATCGGCTCGATGGCACCCTGCTGGCCCATACTGCCCATCAGCTTGGGCCAAGGCTCTTCCTCTTCTATGACGAGGGGCAGGAGCTGGTGCTCGGTGCCGAGCAACTGGTGGCGGCGGTCAACGTGATGGCGGAGCACTACAGCACCCTCATTATCGATGTGCCGGATCTGCGCACTCATGGGCTGCGTGCCTTGTTGCAAGAGGCGGACGTAGTGCTCTGGCTGCACGATTTCAGTCTGGGGGCACTGCGGCTGCTGGGGCAATACCCGCAAGGCGGGCAGGCCCAACGTCGCCTGCTGGTGGGCAACCACTGCCGTGGCAAGGAGGGGCGGGTGCCGGCGCAGGAGCTGGAGCGCGTCTGTGGTCAGCCCCACGCCGCCGTGCTGCCCTATGATCATGGCGCCTTTGTGCGCGCCGAGCGTGCCGGGCAGCCGCTCATCCAGCAAAAGAGCAAACTGGCTCGCGCCCTGACCTTGCTGGCGGGTGAGCTGGTGGGGGCTCAGGTTACAGGGCGAGGGCGGCGCTGATGTTCGGACAAGCCAACAGCCGACTGCCGTCGGTGCCAGGGGCACTGCTCACCCTGTCTGATGCCGCGCGGGAGGCCTTCTACGAGCTGGTCGAACCCTCGGTGGCCGCCACCTTGCCGCGTGATGCGCTGCTCGAGCGCGTCACCCGTGCCCTCGCGCAGCTCTCGACTCGCCGCATGTTGCCCTATAACCGTCAGGAGCTGACCCTGCTTGCCCGTCAGCTGGTGGACGAGATGGTGGGCGTGGGGCCGCTGCAACCCCTGCTCGATGACCCCGAAGTCTCGGACATTCTGGTCAATGGCCCGGACAAGGTCTATGTGGAGCGGCACGGCAAGTTGACCCTCTCCGGAGTGCGCTTTCGCGACCGCCAGCATGTGTTCAACGTGGCGCAGCGGATCGTCAATGCGGTGGGGCGGCGGGTGGATGAGTCCACCCCCATGGTGGATGCCCGACTGGCCGATGGCAGCCGGGTCAACGTCATTGCGCCGCCTGTCGCCCTGTGTGGCACCACCATCTCCATCCGCAAATTCCCAAGTAGCCGCCTGACCCTGACCCATCTGGTGGAGAAGGGGGCCCTGTCCGATGCCATGGCCCGCTTTTTGGGACTGGCGGCGCGCAGTCGCTTCAATGTGCTTATCTCGGGGGGGACGGGATCGGGCAAGACCACCTTGCTCAACGCCCTGAGCAAGCACATCAACGACGACGAGCGGATCATCACCATAGAGGATGCCGCCGAGCTTTCCCTCGATCAGCCCCACTGGGTGCCGCTGGAGACCCGCAACGAGAGTGCCGAGGGCAAGGGAGAGGTGAGCGTACGCGCCCTGGTGCGCAACGCCCTGCGGATGCGGCCGGATCGCATCATTCTGGGGGAGGTGCGCGGCGCAGAGGCGTTCGACATGTTGCAGGCGATGAACACCGGCCATGACGGCTCCCTCTGTACCCTGCACGCCAACACCCCGGAAGATGCCCTGTTGCGGCTGACCAACATGTTGCAAATGGGGGCTGAGCGGCTCTCCGAGCAGATCATCCAGGCCCAGATCGCCAGCGCCGTGGATCTGGTGGTGCAGCTGGAGCGGATGCGTGACGGTCAGCGCCGGATCACCGCCATCAGTGAAGTCACCTCGCTGGAAGGGAGCCAGATCAGGATGCAGCCGCTGTTTCGCTTCGTGCTGGAATCTGAGCTGCACGGCAAGCTGCAGGGGCGCTTCATTGCCCATCCCCTCTCGGCCGGAGTCGAGGAGAAAGCCCGTCAGGCGGGTTTGCTGACCGAGCTGCATGAGTGCATGGCGGGTGCCGGGGAGCCGGTGTCATGAGCACGCTCATTCTGGTGTGTCTGGGCTGGGGACTGGCCTGCCTGCTGCTCTGGCAATGGCAGAGCCGACGCGAAGCCTGGCAGCAGCAGTGCCAACGCTATGGCCAGCCCGCGCAACACAAGGGGGCACGACCTCTGCCCCACTGGTATCAGCAGATGGTGACCATGGTGGGCCAGGATCAGCTGACCCGCTGGACCTGGCAGGGCCCGGCGGGGGCGGCCCTTGCCTGCGTCTTGCTGGTGGCCAATGGCATGCCGTTCTGGTTGGCACTGCTGCTGGCGGTGGGCGGGGCGCTTTCCCTCGGGCTGGTGGTCTATCAGCAACTGCAACAGCGGGCGCTGGAGCGGTTTCGTACCCAGTTGCCCGAGGTGATTGACGGCATGATACGGGCGCTGCGGGTCGGGGCGCCATTGGCGGATATCTTCAAGCTGGTGGCCTGTCAGCAGCGCGGTCTGATGGCCAGGTTGTTTGGTCAGATGCACGACGAGTTGCAGGTAGGTCAGCCGGTGGCGCAGGTGATGCAACAGGCGGCGAACCGGGTCGCGGTGGCCGAGTTTCAGTTTCTGACCATAGTGCTCAGCCTGCAGCAGGAAACGGGCGGCCGCCTCTCGGAGGTGCTGGCGCAACTGGTGGAGACACTGCGTGCCCGCCAGACCCTGGCGGCCAGCATCCAGACCATCACGGCCGAGAGTCGCAATGCCGCCAAGGTGCTGGCAGCGCTCCCCGTCATCATCTTGCTGGTGCTGTTCACGACCGGACGGGAGCACTTCACCTACCTGATGACCACGGCCAGCGGCCAGTGGGTATTGGGATATGTCTCCATCAGCGTGGCGGTCGGGCTCTGGCTTATCCGTCGCCTCACGCGTCTGCAGGGGTAGCCCATGACTGTCATGCAACTTTTCGGATTGGCGCTGGCCTGTCTCGCGTCGGCGGCGGTCGTTGGCTGGCACGGTTACCGGCAACAACAGCAGTGGCAGGCCCAGAGCCACCGCTATGGCCCTGTCCGTCAACGCAGGGATGCGGCGCGGGACTGGCTGGCCTGGTGCGGTCGCGGTTACCCGGTCGGCGCCCGGGAGCAGGCCCGCTTGCAGCAACTGCTGGCGCAGGCGGGGATCTTCTCCCGCCATGGCTTTGACCGGCTCAGGGCGGCCAAGTTATTGGGTGGGCTGGGAGGGGCACTGGCGGCCTTGTTGTGGCGTCTGCTGGCGGCACCCGCCGACGGTTTTACCCTGATGTGGGTGCTGGTGGCCTATGTGGTGGGGGCCGGTGTGCCCGAGCGCTGGCTGCAGTGGCGTGCCCGCAAGGTGAAGAGTGCGCAGCAGAAGGTGGTGCCCGATGCCATCGACCTGCTGGTGATCAGTGTCGAGGCCGGGCTGGCGCTGGATCGGGCACTGCTGCGGGTGGGCCACTATCTGGGAGCGCTGGAGCCGGGCCTTGCCCGCCAGTTCCTGCGCACCCATGCGGAGATCCAGATGCGCGGCGATCAGGCAAGTTGTCTGGCGCGGCTCGCCTGGCGCACCGGTTTGCCCGAGCTGGACAGGCTTGCCAACACCTTGCAGATGGCCCAGCAGTACGGCTCGCCGCTGGCCGAGACGATGCGCACCATCAGTCAGGAGGCCCGCCAGATGCGGCGGCTGGCGCTGGAGGAGCAGGCAGGCTCCTTGCCGGGCAAGATCACCCTCATCCAGATGGCGCTCATCATGCTGCCCATGCTGGTGCTGATCATTGCCCCTACCCTCAATTTGTTGATCAACAGCCTGCGCTGAGCAGGCCACAGGATTTGAAATGCGATCACGACTTCATTGTGTGTTGCTGCTGGCCCTGCTCGGGCTGGCAGCGTGCAGCAACCACGGCGATACCCGCCAGCAAAGCCAGAGCAATAGCATGGCGGTGGCCAAGGCGGCGTTCGATTCAGCCCAGTATGACAAGGCAGAGCGGCTCTATCAGGCCTTGCTGGCTGACGATGCCACCCTGGAGGAGGCGCAGCTGATGCTGGCCCGTACCCGTTATCAGCAAGACAAGAAGCAGGCAGCGCGTGATGGCTTGCAGCAGTTGCTGGACAAGGGGGGCAAGCAGGGGGCTCAGGCCGCTCACTATCTTGGCAAGTTTCTGCTGGATGATGGTCTGAGCGCCGAGGCTGCACTGGCCTATCAGCAGGGACTGGCACTGGCCGGACTGAACCGGGACGAGCGCGCGCGACTCAGCAATGGCCTGGGGGTGGCCAGCTTGCAGCAGGGGGCCTTTGGCAAGGGACGCCAGCAGTTTGAAGTGGCGGTGGCGGCGGCCCCCGACGAACCGGATTATCGCGCCAACCTGGCGCTGGGCTGGCTGATGGAGGGCAACAAGGTGGCTGCCCGTCAGGCATTCGAGCCGCTGCTGCACTACCAGAACCTGCCACCCAGGGCGGAGATGAATTATGTCCTGCTGCTGCTGGCGGAGGGCAATGAACCCCAGGCTCGCCTCATACTGTCGCGTTTTCTTAGCGCCAGCCAGCTGGAGCACGACATCAGGCTGCTCAAGGCGCAACTGGGGCGGGGGACGGGGGCGTGAGACGCGAGCTCGGTGTGGCCAGCATAGAGCTGGTGATCATATTGCCGCTGCTGCTGGCACTGCTGTTGCTGGTGGCGGATGTGCTGCGGGTGCATCTGCAATACAGCACTCTGGAGCATGGCTTGCGATCCGTGCTCCGTGAGCTGCAGGCCGAATCAGCGGCAAGGCGGATCCCGTCGGCTGACGGGATCCGCCTTCGCTTGCAACAACGGGGGCGAGGGGAGCTGGATGGCGTGACGGTGAGCGTCACCCCCCATGTGTCGCTGGAGGCCATGCTGGGCCAGGAGGAGGGGAGCCCGGATCCTGCCAGCGAGATCCGCCTGCCTGCGGATCCCGTGCTGGAGGTGACGGCCAGGGTCCGTCCCCGTCTACAGCTCACCCCGAGCTGGCTGATTGACGATCGCGAGCTCAGCTATCAGAGCACCCTCTTGTTGCTCACCGACCGGCTGCCGGCCGGAGGGGCAGGATGAGCCGCTGCTCCTGTCGCCACCGGCTCCTGGGGTCGGGCCCTGGCGCCATGGGGGGCAGCATCAGCATAGAGGCAATGATGTTCATTCCCGTCTTGCTGGCCCTGCTCAGTTTTGGCAGCGAGGCACTGCAACTGCTGCGCCTCGAGCAGCGTCTGCACAATGTGGCCTACAACGTGACCCAGATAGTGACCCAGCAGGGGACGGGGCAAAACGCCGCCGCCGTGTCGCAGCTGGCCTTCTATCAGCGCTTCGTGCAGGGCCAGTTGTCCGCTCTGCAAGAGGGGCAGGCCGCACTGACCATAGAGCAGTACAACAGCGCCAATGGCGAACTGCTTCCCCTGCTGCAGGGCACTGGCTGCGCCGGCCAGGGCAACTGGCCGCAATTGCGGGTGGGCACCTTGATGCGGGTGACCCTCTGCTATCGCCTCGGGCAGGGGGAGGGCGGCATGTTCAGCCGGTTCTGGGCGGGCCGCACCCTGGTCACCCACTTTATTCAGGAGATCCATTGAATGGGACTGCCCTTGCGCCAGGGGGGCGGGCTCTCTCCCGCTTTTGCCCTTATGTTGACAGGTGTGCTGGCGTTGACCGGCGTTGTCATCGAACTGGTACGTGGCTACAGCGGCCAGAGTCTGCTCAGCGCCGCCGCCGATGCGGTGCTTTACTCTGCCGCCGACAGTGACACTGCCGCTGAGGATGCCGTCGCTCTGGTGCAGGCCAATCTGGCGGGCCGCCCCTTGCAGGTGGGCCCCCCCAGCTTGAGCCAGAGCGAACAGGGAGCCCGGGTTATTCTGCAGGGGCATGTGCCCGCACTGATGGATCTCTCGGCCATTGGCGAAGGGGGGGGCATGCCGGTGGCGGCGGCGGCCCGTGCCAGCAGTGCCCGTACCCGTATTGAGATTGCCCTGGTGCTGGATGTTTCCAACTCCATGTCCGGGGCGCCGATGAAAGCGATCAAGCAGGGGCTGACAGAGTTCGGCGAGGTGCTGTTTGGCCGCGAGCGGCGCAATCAGGACAGGGTCGTCAGCATCATCCCCGCCACCGGACTGGTCAATATCGGGGATCATCCTGAACTGTTTCATCCAGAGAGCCTGGCATTTCCCTTCGGGTTGCAGACGCTGGCCCATGAGCGAGGCTGGAGCAATTTGCTGACCCGTGACGTACCGGGGCGCCAGCGCAAGGCATTCTGTGCCCGCCTGCCTGAGCATGTGGACGGCATAGACCGGCTGGCGGAACTCACCCCGGGCTGGATCCGCAAGCTGGAGCAGGCTCCCGTTGGCGAGACGCAACCCAGGTTGCACTACAGCACTAAGCCGCCAGCCATCAAGCAGTATGAAGATGGCACTCCCCTGCGGGCATTCGCCCCGAGGGAGAACCCCCTGGAGCGTTACCTGGAGAACCGGCGTGACAAGCTCGGCATCTTCGATGATGCCGATTGTGGGGTGAGCCCCATTCAGGCGCATCTGTCGACCCGGGCCGAGTATCGCCAGGCGCTCGATACCCTCTACGCCGCCTTCAACACCAATACGGCTGAGGGCGTGATGTGGGGCTGGCGCCTGCTGTCACCCCAGTGGCAGGGGCGCTGGGGCCGGGGGGCAGCCGAACTGCCGCGCCCTTACGGGCAAGCGGACAACCGCAAGATCCTGGTGCTGTTCTCGGACGGCGAACACATGGGGCCCGAGGCGGCGCTGCGGGATCGCAAGCAACTGCTGCTGTGCCGGGAGATGAAACGCAAGGGGATCCAGGTCTATACGGTGGCATTCGAGGGAGATGCCCGCTTCGTGGCGCAGTGCGCCAGCGACCGTTCGCAGGCCTACAAGGCGACCAGCGGCAACATTCGCACCGTGCTGACCCGATTGGCCAGCGCCATCAACGATGTGGTGCTGACAAAATAGTGTGAAAAAAGGGGCCAGATCAGGCTAATGCCAGTCAGTTAAGCCTGACTGGCATTGTTTTTATTGGCTTTTTTTACACTGTATTTCTGTGGCCTTGGCTTCACGCAGCGGGGGTAGCTTCGTTCCCTTCGTGCCGGCAGCACAAACTG